>NZ_JBIVGV010000003.1:0-417150 GCF_044748865.1 Pseudomonas sp. NPDC089734
GGCCCTGAAAAACAAAACGCCCGATGCGGTGCATCGGGCGTTTTGAGGTCTGTCGGTCTACCTGAACAGGTGTAAACCTATTTCAGGACTAGACAGACACTCGCGATTGGGGCGCTTGCCACTATTTCTCCTGTGTGAGTGATGTCTTTTGACGAGTGATACCTTTTGCATCAATGGACGGTTGACTACCGGGGGCATGTTTGTGAAAGCATGCATGCTCATCGCCCTTCATGTTCAAGGACTCGTACATTGAAACTACTGCCCATTCTGCTTCTGGCTTTATTGCCGCTGACCGCTCAGGCCCTGGAAGTCGGTGATCGTCTGACGCCCTGGACATTGCTCGATCAGTACGACCAGCCCTACACACTGAATAACCAGACTCAGACGCTGCTGGTGGCTCGCAGCATGGATGCGGCCAAGCTGGTCAATGTCGCGCTCAAGGACAAACCCAAGGGCTTTCTGGAGTCACGGCAGACCGTGTTTGTGGCGGATATCCAGAAGATGCCCAGCGTGATTGCCAAGATGTTCGCGATCCCCAAGATGCGTGATTACTCCTACCGCGTCATTCTCGACCGGGATGCGCGTATCGTGCCGCAATATGCCGGCGATGAAGACAAGGTGCTGTGGCTTCAGTTGCGAGACGGGCAACTGGTCAGTCAGCAGCAGTTCAGCAGTGCAGAGCAGTTGCTGACCGCGCTTGAAAGACCATGATCGGCGCACAGGTACTGACAGCCACCAGCATGATGCTGTGCTGGCTGTTGTATGTGCCTGTGTTGTGTTGGGCCGTCTGGCGCTCTCCCTGGGTAGAGCTGTTTACAGACAGCCGTCGTCAGCATCTGCTGTTCGGGACGGTCTTTGCCTTGTTCCTGCTCTGGCTGGTGCGACGTGATTTTGAAACCGGGGTTTCCTATCACTTCATCGGTATGACCGCTGTGACCCTGCTGCTGGACTGGCCCCTGGCGCTGATCGGTGGGTTCGTGGCCCAGTTGGGGTTATTGGCGCTGGGGCGGCAGGATCTGGCAGCGTTGGGTGTCAACGGGCTGTTGTTCATCGGGTTGCCAGTGCTGGTGACAGAGCTCTGCGCGATGCTGGTGGAGCGCGCTCAACCCAGAAGCCCGTTTGTGTATATCTTCTGTTCTGGCTTTCTGGCAGCAGCGCTGTCGGCTTTGCTCTGTCTGCTGCTGGCGCTCGGCGTCTTATCGCTGGAGGGCATTTTCGGGATGCCGTTCTGGCTGAGCGACTATGCCGGTTATCTGTGGTTGCTGATCTTTCCGGAGGCCTTCATCAACGGAATGGTCATCAGTGCGTTGGTGGTGTTCAGCCCTGAGTGGCTGGAGACGTTCAATCGCACCCGCTATCTTTCGGCCCCCTGGAACGACAAGTCCAGCGACGACACCTGATCTCCAGGTGCCGCATACATCGATCAGTGGCCGCGAGGCGGTAGATCGAAATCACCGGAGAACAGATCGTCTTCGGCATCCGGGCTGACGGGAATTGCATGTTCTTCGGAGGCCCAGGCACCCAGGTCGATCAGCTTGCAGCGGTCGGAGCAGAATGGGCGGGCCGGACTGGCTGCGCTCCACTCCACCGGGGCGCCACAGGTCGGGCATTGGACGGTTGTTGGTTGGCTCACGATTGGCCTCCACGCAAGGTAAGAAAAAAGTGATGCAGCCGCTCGACTTCGCTTTTCAGCCAGGCCGGGTCGCGGTCATTGAGCAGCACATTGTCGGCATGACTCAGTCGATCTTCTCGTCGGGCCTGAGCCTTGAGAATGGCCTGAACCTGTTCCGGGCTGGAGCCGTCGCGTTGCAGGGTGCGTTCCATCTGCAGGCTTTCAGGTGCGTCGATCACCAGAATCCGCTGCACCATCTTGTACTGTCCGGATTCGATCAGCAGTGGCGAAACCAGAATCGCGTAAGGCGACGTGGCTCTGGCCAGGTCGCTGACGATTTCCTGATTGATCAGCGGATGCAACAAGGCTTCAAGCCAGCGCCGTTCTTCAGGATGCTCGAAGATCCGGGCACGCAGGGCGCCACGGTCAAGCTCGCCGCTGGCTTGAATCACCTCAGGGCCGAAGTGTTCGGCAATCTGCGTCAGTGCCGGACGACCGGGTTCGACCACCCAACGGGCGACATGGTCGGCGTCCACGGTATGGACGCCCAAGTTGATAAAACACTGGGCTGCTGCACTTTTACCGCTGCCGATGCCGCCTGTCAGGCCAAGAATCCAGGGTTTGAAAGCAGGGTTGATCATTTGAAACCGGCAAACTGCAAATAGGAGTCGGTTATTTGACCACCCCAGAGCAAAGCGATCCACCCCGCAATGGCCAGATAAGGGCCGAAGGGGATCGGAGTGCCTGTTTCGACCTGACGAACGCGCATCAGGATCAGACCCAGAACAGCGCCGACCAGCGAGGACAGCAGGATCGTCAACGGCAGGATATGCCAGCCCCCCCAGGCACCGAGCATCCCCAGCAGCTTGAAGTCGCCATAGCCCATGCCTTCCTTGCCGGTAATCAGCTTGAACAGCCAGAACACCGACCACAGCGCCATGTAACCGGCCACCGCTCCCCACAGTGCATCGCTTAACGAGGTAAACAAACCGAAGGCATTGACGATAAGGCCTAGCCACAGCAAAGGCAGCACCAGTGCATCGGGCAGTAGCTGGTGATCGGCATCGATCAGGCTCATGGCCAGCAGCCCCCAGCTCAGCACCAGCACCGCAGCCGCTTGCCAGCCAAAACCGAAATGCCAGGCGACGTAAGCCGACAGCACACCGCAAGTCAGCTCGACCAGTGGATAGCGTTTGCTGATCGATGCCTTGCAGCTTGAACACTTACCGCCCAGAACCAGATAACTGATGATCGGCAGGTTTTCCCACGGACGAATCCGGTGTGCGCAGTGCGGGCAAGTGGAGTGAGGGAGAATCAGGTTAAAGGTTTCTGGCTTCGGCTCGGCGGGCAGGCCAAGAATTTCACGTGCCTGAATCTTCCAGTCGCGATCCATCATTTTGGGCAGCCGATAGACGACGACGTTAAGGAAGCTTCCGACTAAAAGGCCTAGAACGAAGGTTGAAATAACAAAGGCCAGCACGGAGCTGGCCAGGAAATCGAGGAGGGACATGTCAGACGGCGTTTCCGAGTTGGAAGATAGGCAAATACATGGCAACAACCAGGCTACCAACGATAAGACCGAGCACTGCCATAATTATCGGCTCCATCAGGCTGGTCAGGCTGTCGACCATATTGTCGACTTCATCCTCATAGTAGGTTGCAACCTTGTCGAGCATGGAGTCCAGTGCACCAGACTCTTCACCAATTGCCGTCATTTGAATCGCCAGGCTCGGAAAAACATTCACGGAGCGCATGGAGAAGTTTAACTGCATCCCGGTAGATACATCTTGCTTGATCTTGTTGACCGCGTTCTTGAACACCACATTGCCGGTTGCGCCTGCGACCGAGTCTAGTGCTTCAACCAAGGGAACACCGGCTGCAAATGTTGTGGCAAGAGTCCGTGCATAGCGAGCTACTGAAGATTTGTAAATCAAGGGGCCGATAATCGGAACTCTCAGCAGTAGTCTGTCGATACTGTCGCGGAATGTCTGAGATTGCTTATAGCTGCGTCTGAACATATAGAAGCTGGCTATAAAGACTCCAATAATTGCCAGCCACCAATTCTGTACGACTTCCGAAAGTCCGATAACCATCAGCGTGAAGGTCGGCAGTTCAGCACCCAAACCTGCAAATATGCTCTGGAACTGGGGCACAACCTTGATCAGCAGAATCCCGGTCACAATCACTGCCACAACCATAACCGCAATAGGGTAGGTCATGGCTTTCTTGATCTTGGCTTTGAGGGCTTCCGTCTTTTCCTTATAGGTGGCCACCCTATCCAGCAGGCTTTCAAGCGCACCTGCCTGCTCGCCGGCATCCACCAGGTTGCAGTACAAATCGTCGAAATATTCAGGCTTTTGCCGCAGAGCTGTGGCCAGGTTATTACCTGCTGATACTTCCTGTTTCAGGGAGTCCACCAGAGTGCGCATATTCGGGTTTTCTGCGCCTTCACTGATAATGTCAAATGATTGCAGCAGCGGCACCCCCGCTTTCATCATCGTAGCCATCTGCCTTGAAAAAAAGGCGATATCCAGCGGTTTAATCTTCTTGCCGTTACCGAATATCGACGCAGCCTTTTTGCGGACTTTGGTGGGATTGATACCTTGCTTGCGCAGTTGAGCCTTGATGAGTGCCGGATTATGGCCACTCAGCTCTCCACTCATTTTCGTACCTTTCTTGTCTACGCCTTCCCACGTGTAAACAATGACTTTGACTGCCTTGCTGGCCATGTTTAATCCTTGGTCACACGGTTGACTTCTTCCAGGCTGGTAATGCCTTGCATGGCTTTATGCAGCCCAGAGGTTCGCAAGTCACTGAAACCGTCCTTGCGCATCTGTTTTGAAATCTCCAGTGCATTGCCTTCTTCCATGATGATGCGCTCCAGCTCCGGTGTTTTCTTCACTACCTCGTAAATGCCGACCCGGCCTCTGTAGCCGCCGTTGCAGTGATCACAACCAACCGGCCCATAGATCTTGAACTTGCCGATCTCCGACTCCGGGAAGCCTTCCTTGATCAGTGTCTCCCGTGGAATATCGAGTTCTTTCTTGCAGTGTGGACAGAGCTTGCGTGCCAGGCGCTGGGCAATGATCAGGTTGATGGCTGTGGCAATGTTAAAGGCCGCGACGCCCATATGATGCAGGCGCGTCAGGGTTTCTGCCGCGCTGTTGGTGTGCAGGGTGGACAGCACCATGTGACCGGTCTGTGAAGCTTTGATTGCGATTTCCGCGGTTTCCAGATCACGAATCTCACCCACCATGATCACGTCCGGGTCCTGACGCAGAAAGGCCCGTAGCGCCTGGGAAAAGTCCATGCCCTGGCGTGGGTTGACGTTGACCTGGTTAATGCCTTCCAGGTTGATCTCCACCGGGTCTTCGGCGGTGGAGATATTGATATCCACGGTGTTAAGGATATTCAGGCCGGTGTACAGCGAAACGGTTTTACCCGAACCTGTGGGGCCGGTGACCAGAATCATGCCTTGCGGTTGTTTCAAGGCCTCCAGATACAGCGCTTTCTGTTCCGGTTCATAACCCAGTGCATCGATGCCCATCTGGGCGCTGGTGGGGTCAAGAATCCGCATTACGATCTTTTCACCCCACAGTGTCGGCAGGGTGTTCATCCGGAAGTCGATAGCCTTGTTTTTGGATACGCGCAGTTTGACACGGCCATCCTGAGGTTTGCGCCGCTCCGAGATATCCAGGCTGGCCATGACTTTCAGGCGGGCGGCAATACGGCTCGCCAGATGTATGGGGGGCTTGGCCGCCTCATGCAAAATACCGTCGGTACGAAAGCGGACGCGGAAGACCTTTTCATAAGGCTCGAAGTGTAAGTCCGAGGATCCCATGCGGATGGCGTCCATCAGCATCTTGTTGACGAAGCGAACCACTGGCGCGTCGTCGGCATCGCTTTGTCCGGTAAGCGAAGTTTCTTTTCCTGTATCGACCGGTTCGATATCAAGCCCTAGATCGACATCGGCCATGTCTCCCAAGCCCATGCCAGAGTCAAAAAGCTTTTCTATGGCTTCGCTAAGCTTGTCATCTTCGACCAGAATCGCCTCGGTATTCAGGCCAGTGCTGAACTGGATATCAGTGACGGCTTGGTGGTTGGTGGGGTCCGAGACCCCCACGAACAATTTGTTTCCACGTCGCCATAAAGGCAGGGCATGGTGCTGGCGCACCAGCTTTTCGCTGACGAGTCCTTTGGGCTGGCTTTCTTTATCCAGTGCATTGAGATCGAGAAAGGGGATGCCGAACTGATCGGATGCCAGCTCCGCCAGCACCAGACTTTTTACCAGCTTGTTTTGTACCAGATAGCTGACCAGTGAAATCTTGTCGCGCCGTGCCTGTTGATAAGCCTGCTGCGCAGTTTTTTCAGTGAGAAGCTCGGCAACGACCAATTGCTTGGCCAGGCCGGTGAGGACGACATCAGACATAAAACCACCAGACACAGACAGTGTGAGGTTTATAGCGCAGTCGGGCGGTGCTGCCAAATAGCAGTGCTGGATGTGACAAAAATTGTCAGTTTCTGATGGTTTCTGAAGGTTGAAAGCATGCCCAAGGTTGATTTTGGTCAAACAATTGCTCGGTATTTGTATTTGGCATGGCCTGTGCTTTTGTTCATGCAAGGCACCTAAAATTGACGCCTCGGAGAAGTACATGAAAACAGTACAAAAAGGCTTTACGCTCATCGAGCTCATGATCGTTGTGGCAATCGTCGGTATTCTTGCTGCGGTGGCCATTCCCGCATATCAGGACTACACAATCCGTGCTCAGGTAACAGAGCTTGCGGCGCTCACGGATGGTGCTAAGGTCGCTGTTACTGAAGCTTTCCAAACTTCAGGTGCGCTTCCTGCCGACAACGCTGCTGCGGGATATGGCGGCGCATCAGGCACATACACTGCAAGTGTTGTAATCGCCAACGGTGTGATTACCGCAACGACGCGTAACGCCGCGCCTGTGAACGTTGCCATTCGCGGTCAGACTTTTGTATTGAGTCCTGTAACTGCAGGCACAACTAACGCCACCATCAACTGGACATGTAATACTGGCACCATCATCGCCCAATACCGTCCAGCGAACTGCCGTTGAGTCACTGTCGAAACAGTTAATGTTTCCGGCAGCACAAAAGAAAGCCCGATCATCACTGATCGGGCTTTCTTGTTTCCAGTAGGAGCGAATTCATTCGCGAAGAGGCGGATTGAACCGATCCACCTTTATTGGTCGGAAGAATAAATTCGCGCCTACACTTTCAAGACCTCACCACCCCATCCACCCGCGGTTGCTTGCGAAACCGGCGTTTGACCGTAATCACCACAACCAGCACCAGCAAAACCAACACACCAAAGAAAATGGCGTTGAAGATCGGGAACGGTTGATCACGGTTGTTGGTGAGTTCGATGTCGGTGATGTTGGGGAACATCGACAGGATCTGAATGCGCCAGCCGTAGTAGCGGATCAGAGCCAGTTGCTGGGCGTCGCGTGAGTAGCCCTGGGCTTTGGCCTGGACGTCGGCCGAGTCGAATTTGAAGTACCACGGGAAGCTCCAGCCGGTGTCTTCGTTGCGGTAGACCACCACTTTCTTGGTGTCCGGATCCTCGGTGTTGATGAAGTAGACGTCGCGGGTCGGGCCGTCAGCCGGATTTTCGGCGTTGATCACGCCGTCGGCATCCATCCTTTTGACTTCTACGCCGGTCACCATCACGACGTCATGACGGGGCAGGACGTAGTAGAGGCTGAGCGCGCCGATTCCGAATACCACGAACACCAACAGCCAGATCGACCGTTTTAACCACTTCATGTCATTGTCCCCTTGTGAAAAATGGCGTGACTTTGCCTTAAACCGAACATTTTGAAGCAAAACAGTTATTACAAAATTCGACAAAACTGATTAGAAAGCAGCTTTTTTCTGGAGAGGTCACATGATCTGGTTCCTTGAAGGGCAGTCCAGCCAGCGCGAAGTCATCATGGGCGCGCGTGAGGCCTTGCCTGCATCGGTGCGGATAGTCGCCTCCCATCGCCAGGATCGCCCCGAAATTACCAGTCAGGCGGATATTGCCTTGCAGGAGCCGCGCAACAATGAAGAGCGCATTGGCTGGGTCATCGAAACGGCCAGGCAACTGGGCGTAAACGTCATTCTGGCCGGGCGTGTCGGTAGTTTTTACGAGGCGCATCGCGAACGGTTCGTGGCTGAAGGTTTGGAACTGGTCACCGGAGGTACCAGTTTGCAGACCTTTCTCAATGTAGACGACAAGAGCCGTTTTACGGCCGCCGCCGAGCAGGCCGGTCTGGCGTGTATTCCG
The DNA here is from genome assembly GCF_044748865.1 of Pseudomonas sp. NPDC089734. Lineage (NCBI taxonomy): Bacteria > Pseudomonadati > Pseudomonadota > Gammaproteobacteria > Pseudomonadales > Pseudomonadaceae > Pseudomonas > Pseudomonas sp. NPDC089734. Next base: position 7,908 of record NZ_JBIVGV010000003.1, read on the forward strand.
GGGATGACCGCGCATAACGCCGAAGAGCTGCTGGCTGCTTATGAAACCCTGTCCAGCACCGGCGAGGTCTGCATCAAGCCGACTGTAGGGATTTTTGGACATGGATTCTGGCGTTTCAAGACCGGTGTCGATGACTTCCGTTGCTTCGCCAACCCCGATGCCCGTGAAACCAGTTTCGAGGCGTACTTCAATGCCTATCGCCAATCGGATGACAGGCCGCCCATGTTGCTCATGCCTTACATGTCGGGCAGCGAGTGCTCGGTGGACATGGTGTGCGAGCAGGGCAAGGCCGTGGCGTTCGTCGGTCGGCGCAAGCAGGGTATGAACCAGACCTTCGAGCGCGACAGCGAGGCCGTTCGGCTGGCGGTGCAGGCGGCCGAGCATTTTGGCTGCGATGGCCTGATCAATGTGCAGACGCGCGACGACGCCAACGGTAAACCGCACTTGCTGGAGATCAATCCGCGCTACTCCGGCGGCATCGGATACACGCGAGAAACCGGCATCAATCTGCCCGGGATTTTCGCGACCCGCAGGCTGGGTCTGAAAGAACCGGAAACACATTGGCTCGATAATATCCGGGTCAAGGCCATTACCGTGGCTGTACTGGCTACGGTTTGATCGTGATAATAGTTTTTTGCTATTGCCTTGCTCTTATCAGGGAGGATCGGGCATGAAAATGCTGGCGCCAGGCGCGAACACGGCTATTGCGAGTGCACATTGTTCCTGGCTTCTGGAGAGCGGCAAGGCTTCGGTATTCGGTGAATACGTGGCGGTAGCGTTGCTGCCGGTCGACGAAAAACGGCAGCCCAAGGGCGATCCGGCATTGCTGCATCGCGAGCAGGACTGGATGGAGTGGAGCGATGGCCCGGAGCGGGTCGGTTGCTCGCTCAAGCTGGACCGCTTGCCTGCTGGCAGTGATCGCGTTCTGGTGATGGTTTACGTCTATGCCGCCACCGGGCCGATTCGGGAGATTTCCAGTTTGCGACTGGTGATCGACAAGGACATCGAAGTCCAGGCCGACCTGCGGGACAACGGTGAGGCTTCGATCGTCATCGGCGAGTTTTACCAGCGTAACGACCAATGGAAGTTTCGGGCGCTGCATGAAGGGTCGGCCTATGGGCTGGCAGCCTTTGGACGCAAGATCGGTCTGGAGGTCGATGATCGTCACCCGCGGCGCAGTTCCATCAACTCGCCGGGTGATCACCATCAATCGGCTACCGGCACGGCGTTTGTGGTCGGGCCTTCTCAGGTGATGACCTGTGCCCATGTCATTGAAGGCATGAGCGTGCTGTACATCAGTTCGCTGGAAGGACGCTTCAAGGTCGAACCGGTGGTGGTGGATCGTCGAAACGATATTGCGCTGCTGCGGGTGCAAGGGGCCGGGCCGCTCAAGCCGGTCACCTTCCGTGACGGTACGGGGGCCGAGCCGGGCGATACGGTGGTGGTACTGGGGTATCCGTTGGCGTCGATTTCCGGTGGTAGCCTGCAGGTGACGCAAGGCGGAATATCCGGCCTGTTCGGTTTGCACAGCGATGCGAGCCTGTTCCAGTTCACGGCTCCGATCCAGCCGGGCTCCAGTGGCAGTCCGCTGTTCGACAACGGCGGTGCGGTCATCGGGATGGTGACCTCGAGTGTGCCGGATGCACAGAACATGAATTTCGCGGTGAAGTCCGCATTGCTGCTGTCCTTTCTGGAGGCGTGTCGTGTGACGGCATCCCATGCCCGCCCGGAACGGACGTACAGCACCACTGAAATTACACGCTCTGCCCAGTCGTCACTCTGGCTTCTCGAAGCCTCTCGAACGTGACAGGTTTTCCTTCTGGGAGACAGGCAGACGCCAGGGGCATTGACCCCGTTAACCAGGAATCTATCGATGGACAGCAGCCCGGCTCTTTCTTCCCCTGTAACGCTTCGTGCCGACCTGTTGCGCGGGCGTCTGGACGTGATGGTCGATGCCTCCACCATTGCCCCTGACGCTCTGTTCGGCTTTGCCGAGCGACGCAATCCCAAGCGTGCATTTCTCTTCGTTTCCCGCGTGCTGGGACGGCATATTCCTGTGCGTCCCGGCGTCATGCTCAAGAGTTTTCAGGACCTTGCACACAAAATCCCCGCTGACCTCCCGGGCCCCGTGCTGGTCATCGGCATGGCCGAGACGGCGGTAGGGCTGGGGGCGGGTGTGCATCGTGCCTACAGCGAATCGCGCCCTGACTCGCTGTATCTGGTCAGCACCCGTCATCCGACCGGTACCGAGCTGTTCGCCCGTTTTGAGGAGGAACACAGCCATGCCAGTGCGCACCTGATCCACCTGCCGACCGACCCGGCCTTGCGCGAGATGATGCTGAGCGCTCGCTCACTGGTGCTGGTCGATGATGAAGCCTCCACCGGCAAGACGTTCATCAACCTCTACCGGGCGCTGGTCGAAGCGGGCCTGAGCAAGGTCGAGCGGGTGGTGACCTGTGTGCTGACCGACTGGTCGGCCGGGGCGGTCAGCTCCTCGATGGGGACCGTGGCCGAACAGGTTTCATTGCTTCAGGGGTCCTATTCCTTCGCTGAAGACCTGTCCGCACCACTGCCGGATATGCCGGAAGTCGGCACGGTGGCCATGGGAGACTGGCCTTTGGCTACAGGCAATGACTGGGGGCGCCTTGGCGTTCGTTCCGTGGCCGATACCCTGGGCCCCGACATTCAGGTCGCCAAAGGTGAACGAGTTCTGGTCGTGGGCACCAGTGAATTCGTCTGGCGTCCTTTCCTGCTGGCCGAACGCCTTGAAAAGGCCGGTGCTGATGTGCATTTCAGTTCCACCAGCCGCTCGCCCATTGCCCTGGGGCATGCCATCGATCATGCCTTGTCGTTCTCCGACAACTACGGCCTGGGCATTCCCAACTTTCTTTACAACGTACGGCCCGGTCAGTTCGATCGCGTGCTGATCTGCACCGAAACCCCTCAGCAGGCCGTGCCTGTGGAGCTGGTCGAGGCGCTGAATGCCGAGGTCATCTGTGATGAGTAATGAGCGCCCGCTGATATTCGTGGATCTGGACGATACCCTGTTCCAGACCGCCCGCAAGATGGCGCCCGGTGCCGAACGACATGTCGCGACAGTCGACATCACCGGCAATGCCAATGGCTACATGACCCCCGTGCAGAAGTCCTTTGCGCACTGGCTGCTGGCTCATTCCGATGTGGTGCCGGTCACGGCGCGTAGCGTTGAGGCTTACAGCCGGGTGAAGCTGCCTTTTAGTGCTGGCGCGATCTGCTCCCATGGCGGGGTCATGCTGGACGTGGCGGGGCGTCTGGACAGCGACTGGAATGCACAGATGAAACAGACCCTGGCTGCCTATCAAGGGCGTCTGCATGAGTTGAGTGCCGCCACCCTGACCATTGGTCAGGAAATGGGCGTTTCACTGCGCAGTTGGGTCGTGGAGGAGGCAAAACTTTTCCATTATGTGGTGACCAAGCACAACGAAAGCGACGACAGCATCCTGACTCGCGTTCAGGCCGAAGTTCAGGCGCGCGGACTGCTTGCAGGCATGCATGTCCACGGCAATGGCAATAATCTGGCTTTCCTGCCCGACGGCCTGGCCAAGCGGTATGCCGTTCAGGAATGGTTGCGTCGCGACAGGGCTGTAAACGGCGAGCGTCCCGTGCTGGGTTTTGGTGACAGCATCACTGATCTGGGTTTCATGGATGAGTGTCACTGGTGGGCAACGCCTGCGCGCAGTCAGCTGGCCCGTCTGTTTGCCGGGGCCGGTCATGAGTAATTTCGCTCACGGATTCGAGACGGTGGGCAGCGGTAGCTATCTTCCTGATGATGTCCAGTTCCTGCTGCGCAGCATCGAGATGGACACCACCGACGTCGAGGAAAAAGAGCGTCTTATCCAGACAAGGCAAAAGCATTATTCGGAAATGATCAGCCTGGAGTCCGCACCCGGCGAGGCTCATCAGGCCTTGTTCGAGCGTGCGCTCCTGCAGAATGGCGTACGAATGGCGAGCGATGTGCAGGCGCTGGCGCTGGCACTCGATCAAGCCTGTAGCGGTGATGAAATCGTTCTGGTGTCGTTCGTGCGTGCCGGGTTGCCCCTGGGTGTCTTGCTGCGCCGCGCCTTGGGCGGACTGGGGCGTGACGCGCATCACTATGGCATCAGCATCATTCGTGATCGTGGAATCGATTCGGTCGCGCTTGAGGCCATCATTCAGGCCCATGGCGCACAGAACATCGTGTTCGTGGATGGCTGGACCGGCAAGGGGGCAATCTCCGGAGAGGTCAGGCGCAGCCTGGCAGGCGATTCGCGTTTTCCCGGCGAGCCGCGACTGGTCGTGCTGGCCGATCCGTGCGGGAGTGCGTGGCTGGCGGCGTCCTCGGAGGATTGGGTCATCCCGTCCGGGATTCTGGGGGCCACGGTGTCGGGGCTGGTGTCGCGTTCCATCTGGCCAGCCGACGGCGGGCTGCACGGTTGCGTCGTTTATGACCACCTGCGGACGCATGATGTGACCCGTTCATTCATCGAGCGGATCGAGCATCAGCGGCAAGGTCTTGGTGCGGTCATTCCGGCTTCTCCCTGGACGCCACAGCAACGGATCGAACTGCAGTCTGGAGCCTTGCAGGTTGTGGATAACCTGGCACGGCGATTCGGGGTGAATAATCTCAACCGCGTGAAGCCCGGCATTGCCGAGGCGACCAGAGCCGTCATGCGTCGGGTTCCCGAGCATGTGCTGGTGCGCAATACCGCCGACAGCGATGTGCAATTACTCATGCACCTGACCGAACGGGCGGGGATTCCAGTCGAAGAGGCTGGAGACGCCCTGGGGCCCTATCGGGCAGTCACCATCATTCGGAGCCTCAGCTAATGGCCATACTCTCGCCTTATGCTCTGGGGGCAACGCTGTACATGCCTGCCACCCGCGACGACATCCTCGATGTGGTCTTCGCCGAAAAGATTCCCGAACTGCGCTCTCTGGTGGTGTGTCTGGAAGATGCCGTGGCGCTGACCGATGTGGAGACTGCGCTGGCCAACCTGCGCAATGTGCTGACCCGTATCCAGGCCCGCGGTGGCCGGCCAGAGCATGGCCCGCTGCTGTTTGTGCGCCCCCGCGATTCGGTCATGGCCGCGATCCTCAATGACTGGCCGTTGATGTCTCACGTTGACGGGTTCGTTGTTCCCAAGCTTTCGCTGCAAAGTCTGACAAGCTGGGAGGGCGCCGTTACCAATCCGGCCCTGGCGCTGATGCCTACACTGGAAACGCCCGAAGTGTTCAACCCCACGGCGATGGTCGAATTGGGGCAGGCACTCAAGGCCAATCTGGGGGAGCGGATCATCGCCTTGCGGATTGGTGGCAATGACCTGATGGGATGTCTGGGGCTGCGTCGCAATCCGGCCATGACGCTGTATGGCACGCCGATGGGGTATGTCATTCCGATGCTCGCGGGTGTCATGGGCGCGCAGGGCTTTGCCTTGACGGCTCCTGTCTTCGAGCAGCTGGCAACGCCCGATATTCTGGAGCAGGAACTGGCGCTGGATATTTCCAATGGGTTGGTCGGCAAGACGGCCATTCATCCGTCGCAGGTCAGCATCATTCAGAATGCGTTGCGCGTCAGTCTGGAAGACATGAATTGTGCACGGATGATTTTGAACTCTGTGGCCCCGGCGGTGTTCAAGTACAACGACGCGATGTGTGAACCGGCCACTCATTACAAATGGGCAACCCATATCATGGAGCGCGCCAAATGGCACGGAGTCCTGCCGACTCCTGCTTCCATCGTGGATGCCAGCATTCGACTCGCTGAGGCAGTTAGCTAGATGATAGAGCCTGATCTTGAAGTGGAAGTGGAACAACGCCTGCTGGCGGTATTCGATTTTGACGGGACACTGACCCGACACGACAGCTTTGTCCCCTTTCTCAAATTTGCATTCGGACAGCGCACATTTTCGGTCCGCATGGCCCGGCTGGTCCTGCCGAGCCTGGGCTACCTGGCCCGGCGGGTCACGCGGGATGAACTCAAGGGACGTCTGATCAAGGCCTTTCTGAGCGGTGTGGACGTGCAATGGCTTCAGGATAAGGCCGAAGCATTCTGCGAGCTGTACTGGGCTCGCCTGATGCGTCCGGCGGCGCTGGAGTCCGTGGCTGCGGAAATCGAGAAGGGCGCCATTGTCACGTTATGTTCAGCATCGCCTGCTATGGTCCTTCAACCGTTCGCAGATCGCCTGAAAGTTGAGCTGATCGGCACCAATCTTGAAGTGATCGACGGCAAACTCACCGGCCTGATCGAAGGCAGCAACTGCCGTTGCGACTCCAAGGTCATGCGTCTGGAAGGTGTTTACGGGCCGCTTTCCCAGTTCCGGGTAAGGGCCTGGGGCGACACGCGAGGGGATCACGAATTGCTCGCTGCTGCGCAGGATGCGCACTGGCGTCTGTTTCATCCGGCATGGCGACGAGGGCGCTACAAAGGCCCTGTTAACGCCAAGTTACACAATCGTGATGGCGTTGATGGCCCATCGCGGTGAGGCTGTAACACTTTTATCCGAACCCTTAGTTCACATGGAGCGAAAAATGGCACTCACCTTGGCAAAGAACCAGACGATCTCGCTTGAGAAAACCGCTGGCACCGGCCTGAAGAAAGTCAGCATGGGCCTGGGATGGGACCCTGAAAAAGCGAGCGGCTTCTTCGGCAAACTGCTGGGTGGCGGTGGCGGGGACATCGATCTGGATGCCTCTTGCATCATGCTCGATGCGGACAAGAAACCTCTCGACCTGGTCTGGTTCCGCCAGTTGCAATCGCGTGACGGTGCCATCCTTCACTCCGGCGACAACCGTACCGGTGAAGGTGCAGGCGATGACGAAACCATCAGCGTCGATCTGGAGAAACTGCCGGCTGCGGTGAAGTACCTGGTGTTCACCGTTAACTCGTTTACCGGCCAGAACTTTGAAAAAGTCGCCAACGCCTATTGCCGCATTGTCGACCTCACGACCCGTAACGAACTGGGGCGTTTCGATCTGTCTGAAAAAGGTCAGCACACCGGTGTGGTGATGTCCTATCTGGCACGTACTTCCAGCGGCTGGGACTTCACGGCTGTCGGTCAGGCCACCAATGGCCGTACTGCAGACGATCTGGTCGACCTCGCCATTGGAGCGGTACGCGCATGACCCAACTTGTCCCAGGCGCCAATGCGCCAGTAGCTGCTGGCCCATTGACGGTCGACGTCAGCTATTCCCCTCTAGCGGGCGCGGACATCGATGTCTCCGCGTTCCTGTTGACCGGTTCAGGCAAGGTCCGCGGTGACCAGGACATGTGTTTCTACGGCCAGAAAAGCGTGAATGGCGGCGCGGTCCAGCTGACGGAAACGTCGGCGGGCCGTGCGGTGTTCAGCCTTGATCCGGGTCGTCTGGATGCCGCCGTCGAGAAGGTTGCATTGACGGCGACCATCTATGAAAACAAGGCCAGCTTCGACAGTGTGTCGCGTCTGGTCCTGAACATTTCCGGCGGGATCGAAGCGGCCATTCCAACGTCCGGCATGAAAGAAACGGCATTGATTCTGGGTGAGTTCTACCTGCGTCAGGGCGCGTGGAAATTCCGTTGTGTCGCCCAGGGCTTTGCCGGTGGCCTGGAGCCTCTGGCGAAGAACTTCGGTGTTGAAGTCGCGGCCCCGGAGGCCCAGCCTCCTGCACCTGCACCTGCACCTGCACCTGCACCTGCACCTGCACCTGCGGCCAAATCCACGGTCAGCCTGAGCAAGATCACACTGGACAAGACGCGTGCGTCCGTCAGCCTTGAAAAGACCAGTGCCGGCTTCGGCGAAATCCGGGTCAACCTGAACTGGAACCGTCGCAGCGAAAGCAAGGGCGGTGGCTTCTTCTCGATGAAGAAGAGCAATGCGATCGACCTTGATGTAGGCTGCCTGTTCGAGTTGCAGGACGGCTACAAAGGGGCTGTCCAGGCCTTGGGCGATTCGTTCGGGTCGCTCAACACCGAGCCGTTCATCAAGTTGATGGGCGATGACCGTACAGGTTCTGTCAGCGACGGAGAGTGGCTGCATATCAACGGCGCTCACTGGAGCAAGATTCGCCGCATCCTGGTTTATGCATTCATTTATGAAGGTGCGCCGAACTGGAAGGAGACCGATGGCGTCGTCACCATTCATGCGCCCGGCCAGCCGCCTATCGAGGTTCGTCTCAACGAAGAAGGTGGGCGTCAGGGCATGTGCGCAATCGCACTGCTGGAAAACGACAACGGTGCCGTCAAGGTCACTCGCCGCGTGGACTTCCACAATGGCCACAGCCACATGGACAAGGCCTACGGCTGGGGCATGCGCTGGGCTGCGGGTTCCAAGTAAACAACACGATTGATTTGTCCGGGGTGGCGATGCCGCCCCATAGGGGATTGAAATGCTGGACTGGTTGAAAACAAACGCAACAGCCGCGCGCGACAAGCTTGCTTCCGAAGTCTCGAAGTTCAAGAATCGCGAGTTCATGGACGCGGTGGTTTCAGGCTGTGCCCTGGTATCCGCAGCCGATGGCGATATCAGCTCCAGTGAAAAGCAGAAAATGGCGGGTTTCATCCAGAACTCTCAGGAACTGAAAGTTTTTGACATGAAAGACGTTATTCAGGCATTTCAGGATGCCTGTGCCAAATTCGAGTTCGATGTCGAGATTGGCCGTGCCGAAGCACTGAAAACCATCGGCAAGATCAAGAAGAAAGAAGACGCTGCCCGTTTGCTGGTACGTGTCTGCTGTGCCATCGGTGGCGCAGATGGAAGCTTTGACGAGAGCGAACGGGCCGTCTGCCGTTCGATCTGCAAAGAGCTTGGCCTGAACCCGTCCGATTTTGACCTGTAATTTTACCCCTGAGGAACGCAGTTAAATGGAAAGCACCGCTCTAGGCTTCCCTCCACTTACCATGGCCGTATTCGTTGGCCTGGCCATTACGGCCATGGCCATCGATATGTTTTCTCACCGGGGAAACAAGCCGATCACATTGGCTCAGGCATCGGCCTGGTCGATTTTCTGGGTAGCCATTTCCCTGGCATTTGCCGGCTTCCTGTACGTCCAGCACGGCTCGGAAGTCGCCACGCTGTTCGTGACCGGTTATGCACTGGAAAAAGTCCTGAGCGTCGATAACCTCTTCGTGTTCATGGCCCTGTTCGCCTGGTTCAAGATCCCTGATGGCCTGCGCCACCGCGTTCTGTACTGGGGCATCATTGGTGCCATCGTATTCCGCGGCATTTTCGTCGCCATTGGTACCGGCCTTCTGGCGCTGGGCCCGTGGGTCGAAGTGGTGTTCGCGATTATCGTGGCCTGGACGGCGATCATGATGCTCAAGGCGGGCGATGACGACGACGAGGAAATCGACTACTCCCAGCACATGGCGTATCGCTTTGCCAAGAAACTGTTCCCTGTGTGGCCAAAACTGCACGGCAGCCATTTCTTCGTGAAACGTTCGGTCCTGGAAGAGGAAGTCAAGAAGCCCGAGAACAGCGGCATCGTACTGGCAGCCAAAGGCGCGCTGTTTGCGACTCCTCTGTTCCTGTGTCTGGTCGTGGCTGAAATCTCCGACGTACTGTTCGCGTTCGACTCCGTACCGGCCATCATCGCCGTGAGCCGTGAGCCGCTGATCGTGTTCTCGGCCATGCTGTTCGCGATTCTGGGTCTGCGTACCCTGTACTTCGTGCTTGAGGCGCTGAAACGCTACCTGGTTCACCTGGAGAAAGCAGTGATTGCATTGCTGTTCTTCATCGCTATCAAGCTGGGCCTGAACGCCACTGACCACCTGTTCCATCACGGATACAGCATCAGCGCCAACACCAGCCTGCTGGTGGTGATGGTGGTGTTGGTCATCGGTATTGTCGCTAGCCTGATCTTCCCCGGAAAGGACGACTCGGCTGAAGAAAAAGCGTAAACACTGGAAAAAGGAGATAAACGAATCATGGCTTTGACTCTGCAAAAAGGTGGCAACCTTTCGCTGTCCAAAACCGACCCGACCTTGACCAATGTATTGATCGGCCTGGGCTGGGACCCTCGCGCCACTGACGGCCAGGAGTTCGACCTGGACGCCAGCGCATTCCTGCTGGGCGCTAACGGTAAAGTCCGTAGCGAAGCCGATTTCATTTTCTACAACCAGCTCAAAAGCGCTGATGGCTCGGTGGAGCATGCCGGTGACAACCGTACCGGCGCTGGCGATGGTGACGATGAAGTGGTGAAGGTCGACCTGACCCGCGTTCCTGCCGACGTCGAGAAAATCGTATTCGTCGTGACCATTCACGAAGCCGACAGCCGCAAGCAGAACTTCGGTCAGGTAGGCGGTTCTTTCATCCGCGTGGTGAATGAAAAGTCCAGCACTGAAATCGTTCGTTACGATCTTGCCGAGGATGCTTCCACCGAAACTGCGATGATCTTCGCCGAGCTGTATCGCAACAACGGTGAGTGGAAGTTCCGCGCTGTAGGCCAGGGCTATGCCGGTGGCCTGAAAGCTGTGGCCAACGCTCACGGTATGAATTTCTGATTCATACCCCCACCACTTTTCAAGAAGGATTACGCACATGGCTGTAAGTCTGAGTAAGGGCGGTAACGTTTCCCTGTCCAAAGAGGCTCCGGGCCTGACCGAAGTCACCATCGGTCTGGGCTGGGACCCTCGTGTCACCGACGGTACCGAATTCGACCTGGATGCTTCTGTTTTCATCGTGGGCGAGAACGGCAAGGTTCTGGATGACAGCGGCTTCATCTTCTACAACAACAAGAAGTCGGCCGACGGTTCGGTCGAGCACCTGGGCGACAACCGTTCCGGCGCTGGCGACGGCGACGACGAGTCCGTTCTGGTCAAGCTGCCGGGTCTGGCGGCTGCGGTCAAAAAGCTGGTGTTCGGTGTCACCATTCACTCGGCTGACGAGCGCAAGCAAAGCTTCGGTCAGGTGGCCAACGCTTACATCCGCGTTCTGAACAAGGCGGATGGCAAGGAAATCGCTCGCTACGACCTGTCGGAAGATGCCTCGACCGAAACCGCGATGATCTTCGGTGAGCTGTATCGTCATGGCGACGAGTTCAAGTTCAAGGCCATCGGCCAGGGCTTTGCTGGCGGCCTGAAGCCTCTGGCAGAAGCACACGGCGTATCGATCGGCTAAACCCGGTCCGCGTCTAAAAAACCGCCAGTGATGGCGGTTTTTTTATGAGCATCCCGTAGGAGCGAATTCATTCGCGATACGTCATTGAAGGCAATGGATTTTCTTCTGCTTCACGAGCTTCTCGCGAATGAATTCGCTCCTACAGGGGGCACTCAGCGCTCGCTTCTTGCTACGCCAGCGGGGCTCGCAGCCAGCATGCGCCCGGCCAGGCGTGAGAAGGGCAGGCTTTGCAGCCATACCGTGCCAGGTCCTTTCAGGGTGGCGAAGAACACGCCTTCACCCCCGAACAGCATGGACTTGATACCACCGACCATACGAATGTCGTAATCGACGCTTTGAGTCATGGCCGCCAGGCAACCGGTATCCACGTCCAGAGATTCGCCCGCCGCCAGTTCGATCTTGCGAACGGTGCCGCCCATATGAATAAACACCCAGCCGTCGCCTTCGAGTTTTTGCAGGACAAAACCCTCTCCACCAAACAGGCCGGTAAGGATTTTCTTCTGGAACTGGATGCCGATGGAGACACCCTTGGCGCCAGCCAGAAAGCTGTCCTTCTGACAGATCAGTCTGCCACCGAAGTCGCGCAGGTGCAGAGGCAGAATGGTGCCGGGGTAGGGGGCCGCGAATGCAACACGCCCCTTGCCGGAGCCTTGTTGCGAGAACACCGTTGTGAACAGGCTTTCCCCGGTCAGCAGACGCTTGCCTGCGCCGAAGAGCGAGCCCAGAAGCCCTGACGACTGCTGGCTGCCATCCCCAAAGATGGTTTCCATCTGTACGTCGCAGGTCTTGTACATCATCGAGCCGGCCTCGGCCACGGCACTTTCGCCACGGTCCAGCTCAAGTTCGACGAACTGGGTTTCGTTGCCATACAGCTTGAAGTCCACGCCATCAGTGGTCTGAGCCGAGCCAAAGCCGCTTGAGGTATTGGAATCGGGGGTGAACGAAGGCCGTCGAATGCTCGGAGCCGGAGCCGGAGCCGGAGCCGGAGCCGGAGCCGCGTGCGCAGGCAAGGCCGACGGCCGGGGCTGAATCATGTCGGGTGTCGGCTCAGGAAATGGCGTGACACCGTCCTTTTTCATGGCCCGGACTTCCTGTACCTGATAGATCGGCTGCCAGTCCGGCATGCCTTGCTTCCAGCACCAGGCACCCGGTGCTTCACGGGCAATGAGACGAGCCGCCGCAGCGTCCAGGGGGCCAAGTTGCTTGCCCGCATTCACTACAAACCATTGTTCCAAGATGACGACTCCTCTGTAGAGAGCGATGGGGCAATCAAAGGCTCAAGCGCATGGACAGGTCTACGGCCTTCACATCCTTGGTCATCGCGCCGATCGATATGTAGTCCACGCCGGTTTCGGCAATCACTCGCAGGGTGTCGTCATTGATGCCGCCACTGGCTTCAAGTTTGGCACGGCCTGCCGTCAGGTGAACGGCCTGACGCATGTCATCGAGGCTCAGTTCGTCGAGCATGATGATGTCTGCACCGGCGTCGAGTGCCTGCTGGAGTTCGTGCAGGCTTTCGACTTCGACTTCAACCGGTTTGCCGGGGGCGATCCGGTGTGCCGCGACAACCGCCTGGGCAATGCCTCCACAGGCCGCAATATGGTTTTCCTTGATCAGGAAGGCGTCGTACAGGCCGATGCGGTGGTTGTGGCAGCCGCCGCAGGTCACGGCGTATTTCTGCGCCAGACGCAGGCCGGGCAGGGTCTTGCGTGTGTCGAGCAACTTGACCTGAGTGCCGCTGACAATGTCCGCAAAATACTGGGCGCGAGTGGCAATGCCAGACAGCAGTTGAAGGAAGTTGAGGGCACTGCGCTCGCCCGTCAGGAGAGAGCGGGCCGGGCCTTCCAGATGAAACAGCGCCTGATTGGGGCTTACCCGGTCGCCATCGGCGACTTGCCAGTGGACGGCGACACGAGGATCGAGCTGGCGGAACACCGTATCGACCCAGGCCGTACCGGCAATCACCGCCGCATCGCGAGAAATGATCGTGGCCTTGGCCAGCCGCTCGGCAGGGATCAATTGGGCGGTGATATCGCCGCTGCCGATGTCCTCAAGCAATGCGCGACGCACATTGGCTTCTATTTCGGCTGTCAGGTCGGCGAGTCGTAAATTCGGCATAGCGGGCTCCACTAACAAAGTCGGACGAGTATAAGGCACGTCACCTCTGTAACCCACCTGTGCCACGCATGGCTTTTCATGGGTGCTGTTGGTCGGTTTTGTAAATTCCTTTGCGATATATCACGATTGGCGTTGTCTATCGCTGCACACTCCCATTGGTGTATTGAGTCTGTTACAGGACGAAATACTTTGCTGGCGTTCAAGACAAGTTTTGAAAGATAATCCGACTTGTATTTGACGTCATAGCTTTGACGTTGCGCAAAGACCAAGGGGATCGCTTCACAGGCGAAGGTTGCAAGCCGCGTTTGTGATGGGATTTAAGCCGTTTCCTGTCAGGGGGTTTGATGCAAAGCGACGAAAACGTTGTGTCATTGAGCAAGGGGCTCCCTGCGCAAGGTACAGGTACGCCTCTGGCTCGCCTGCCCGTCGTGTTGTTGCAAGTGCGTGACAAGGCTGCACAACAGCTCAAGGATGCGCTGCAGGCATTGTTCGACAATGCTGACGACACCCTGTTTGAAATGGCCGACCGGGCCTTGAGCAATAGCGAACAGAACACCTTTTTCGAGGCCATGCGCGATCTGCGCCTCAAGCGCAAAAGCATCGAGCGCGGCTTTCTCGACAAGTTCTACGAATCGTTCCTGGCCCTTGGCCAATATCAGATCAACGAGCCTGTGCTGTCGGCGTCCGTCTCCTTTGACAAGCTGGCGCTGGTGCCCCACGACGAGCTGGAAAAGACCGTGGCCGTCGATGCGATGGTTGCGAAGGTCATCAGTCGCGATGGTGTGGCCTTGAGCCAGTTGACGGCACGTCTGAACGAGCTGATTCCTCAGGCCATTACGGACGAGGCCAACCCCATGGGGCCGGCCAGGCTTTGCCATTTCTTTCTTCAGGCCGGTCGCAGTCTCGGGGTCGAGATCAAGGTCAAGTTGATCATTCTCAAGCTGTTTGAGAAGTACATCCTGGCCACGACCGATCACCTGTACTGCGAAGCCAACCAGTTGTTGATCGCTACCGGCATCCTGCCGGAAATGAAAGCCTTGCCTGCCCGGCGCTCGTCCGATCGTGCCGCGCCCAAAAAGGCGCGTCCGAGCGAGCTGTCTGACCCGGCTCTGGCCGAGGCGGCCGACAAGCTCGACAAAGGTGTGCTGGAAGTGTTTTCGGCGCTGCAGGAGTTGCTGCTTCATGTTCGTGGCAATCTGGCTCCGCGCCATGAACCCAACGCCGAAGTCCGGCCCATTTCCAGCAAGGATCTGCTGCGCCTGCTGTCACATTTGCAGCAGTACGTGCCGACATCGGATACCCCGGAAGATTTCGACCTGCGCAATCAGCTGGAGCAGCTGCTGACCCGCGTCAGCGTCAAGAGCGGCAAGTCCCGTAGTGTCGGGGCGGGCGATGAAGATGTGATCAATCTGATTGCGATGCTCTTCGAGTTCATTCTCGATGACCGCAACCTGCCGCACTCGCTTCGGGCGCTGATCGGGCGCCTGCAGATCCCGATGCTGAAAGTGGCCGTGATCGACAAGAGCTTTTTCAGTCGCGGCAGCCATCCGGCCCGTCGCTTGCTCAACGAGATTGCGACAGCCGCATTGGGCTGGGGCGGACGTGACGATTATCAGCGCGACTCGCTCTACATGCGTGTCGATCAGATCGTGCAGCGCCTGCTCAACGACTTTGTCGACGACCCGGCGATCTTTTCCGAGCTGCTGGCCGATTTCCTGGCATTCACCAGTGACGAGCGTCGACGCAGCGAATTGCTTGAGCAGCGTACCCGCGATGCCGAAGAAGGCCGGACCCGTGCAGAGCTGGCGCGCCAGCAGGTGCAGCATGAGCTGAATCAGCGGCTGCTGGGCAAGACATTGCCGGAGGTCGTGGTGCGGCTGCTGCAACAGGCCTGGAGCAAGGTGCTGCTATTAACGTGCCTCAAGCATGGCGAAGGCTCGAGCGAATGGCAGGCCGGCTTGCAGGCCATGGACGATCTGATCTGGAGTGTCGAGCTGCACGAAGACACCGAGTCCCGGCAAAAACTGCTCGAACTGGTGCCGGGCCTGCTCAAGTCACTGCGCGAAGGGCTGGCCAGCGCGGCTTTCGATCCGTTCGCCACCAGTGAATTCTTCAGCCAGCTTGAAGTGCTACATGTTCAGGCTTTCCAGCATTTCTCGCGCCTTCAGGATACTCAGGGTGACGACCTGCAGAGCCCGGAAGCCGTGACGGAGAGCGAACCGGTCGAAGGCCCGGCCATGATGGTGGTGGTCGAGGAAATCGTGCTGACCTCACCGGACGAACCGTTGAGCAATGAGGCGGTCCTGCAATTGCCCAATGACGATGCCGGGCTGCAGATGGTCGACAAACTGCGCGTAGGAAGCTGGGTCGAGATTCAGGAAGATGAAGAGCACAAGCTGCGCTGCAAGCTCACCGCGATCGTGGAGCCGACCGGGCGTTATGTGTTCGTCAATCGCACCGGCATGAAGGTGCTGGAAAAGTCCCGTATGGGGCTGGCCATCGAGCTGCGTCGTGGCACCATTCGCCTGCTCGACGACGCCCTGTTGTTCGACCGTGCGCTGGCTTCGGTGATCAGCAGCCTGCGCAAGCTCAAGGGCGCCTGACAAGAACGAATTCATTCGCGAATGAATTCGCTCCTGCGGCCGGTTTGGGCATACTTGCAGCACCGATCTGTCCCCTTCAAGGAGCTTTCATGCAGTTGGACCCCGCAAGCGGTTGGTGTGAGGGCATACAGCATTGCCCTTCGCCCAATTTCAATGCGCGCCCCGAAGGCGAAATCTCGCTATTGGTGATCCATAACATCAGCCTGCCACCGGCTCAGTTCAAGACGGGCAAGGTGCAGTCGTTTTTCCAGAATCAGCTGGATATCACCGAGCATCCCTATTTTGAAGGCATTGCCGATCTGCGTGTTTCGGCGCATTTTCTGATCGAGCGTGATGGCGATGTCATTCAATTCGTCTCATGCCTTGAGCGAGCCTGGCATGCCGGCGTGTCCTGTTTTCAGGGGCGTGAAGCCTGTAATGATTTTTCCATTGGAATCGAGCTGGAGGGCACGGATGATCAGCCTTTTACCGATGCGCAATACACGGCCCTGATCGACCTGACTCGCCAGTTGCGTCAAGCGTTTGCAGCGATCACGCCGGATCGTATATGTGGGCACAGCGACATCGCTCCGGGACGCAAGACTGATCCGGGGCCTTGTTTTGACTGGGGTCGTTTTCAAGCTGCCCTGCAGGACTGAAGTGAGGGATAAGCAATGAGTTTTCTGGTGTTGTTGCTGGCCGTCTGGGTCGAAAAGTTCTCGGCTCTGCGTCAGCGTGTACAACGTGATGGCCCGTGGCTGAAGGAGTTGGCCAGGCTGGAATCGAGTCCGCGAACCGCCTCTCGTCCCTGGGTGACGCTGGCACTCTTGATCCTGTTGCCGATCCTGGTATTGCAACTGGTGCTGACCATCGTCGGTTCGGTGGCGTATGGCTGGCTGGCATTGCCCATCCACCTGCTGGTATTGATCTACAGCCTTGGGCGGGGTGATCTGATTGCTACGCTGGGGCCGTTTCGTGATGCCTGTCGGCGTGAGGATACGCAGGCCGCCGTGCATGTGGCCGAACGAGACATGGGCGTGCTGGCGGACAACGGCGAACAGCTTCTGGAGCGTGTTCAGGGCTACATGCTCTGGCAGGCTTATCAGAGTTTCTTCGTGGTCATCTTCTGGTATTTCCTGCTGGGGCCTGTGGCGGCACTGGCCTATCGGCTATTGGCCCTGGCGACCGAACACGGCAAGACCCCGGCGCTGGTCGAGCGAGCCACACAGTTGCGTCATGCCTTCGATTGGGTGCCGGTGAGGTTATTGGCCGCCAGCTTTGCGCTGGTGGGCAATTTCGTTGCGGTCAGCCGGGTCATGCTGCATGAGCTGCTGAACTGGAATATCAGTGCGGCTCAACTGGTGACTCGTATTGGCTGCGTTGCCAGCGAGGTCCCGGCTCCTGCCATGGGGGCTGACGGCGTGACCAGTCTCGACATGCTCTGGGAGCTGCTGATCCGTGCTGCGGTGGTCTGGTATGCGGGCTTTGCCCTGTGGACGCTATTGATCTAGCAGTAGGAGCGAATTCATTCGCGAAGGGCAGGACATCCAATCGCTATTGAATGGCTGGAATACTGCCTTCCCGGATAAATCCGGTCCTACAGGTTCGGTCCGGCCCACCCAAACAATTCACAGGCATTACGCGTACTCACCTCCGCCAATTGCTCCGGGCTGATCTTCAACAGCCCGGCCAGTACCTGGGCGATCTCGGGCAAATGCTCCGGGCTGTTGCGTTGGCCGGGATACATCGCCGGAGCCATGTCCGGCGAGTCGGTTTCCAGCACGAGACTGTCCAGTGGCAGTTCGGCAATGACCCGATGCATGCGCAGCGCCTGTGGCCAGGTGGCGGCACCGCCAAGACCCAGTTTGAAGCCCAGCCTGATGTACTCACGCGCCTCTTCCCGGCTGCCGGCAAAGGCATGGATGATTCCGCTGCGCTTGAGCTTGTGGCGCTTGAGCGTTGCGATTACATCGGCGTGGCTGCGACGTACATGTAGCAGTGCTGGCAGCTCGAAATCCTTCGCCAGTTGCAGTTGAGCCTCGAACATTTGCTGCTGTCGCTGACGATCCAGGTGTTCAACGTAATAGTCCAGCCCGATCTCGCCCACTGCACAGAGTTGCGCATGCCCCTTCAAACGGGTCAGCCAGTCTCCCAGTTCGTTCAGGTGCTCGGGCCGGTGTTCGTCGATGTAGATCGGGTGCAGGCCGAAGGCTGCCTGCAAGGCGGGATGTTCCAGCGCCAGGTCCCACAGGCGTTGCCAGTTACGCTGATACACACCCAGTACCACCATGCGCTGCACGCCAAGTGTGCGGCAATGCTCCAGCACCTGAACGCGGTCGGCGTCGAAGTCCGGAAAGTCCAGATGGGTGTGAGTGTCGATCAGCGTCACCTTCAGGCCTCGTGTATGCGTTGCTTGAAGGTCCGTGCAATGGCATGCACGCCGGGTTGATAGTGATCTTGCTCGATGGCGGCCAGGGCCAGTTGCAGCGCCTTTTCGGCAATCAACTGATGCTGCTGGGCCATGGCATTGACCGGCAACGGCAGGAAGTCCAGCAACTGGGTATCGCCAAAAGTGCCCAGATGCAGCTGTGTCGGGTTGAGCGTCTGGCTTTGCAGGACATCGAAAACGCCTTGCAGCAAGACGTAGGAGGTCGTGATCAGTGCATTGGGCAAGTGCCCCAGACGCTCCAGCATGCCGGTCATCAGGCGCTGACCGCACTCGCGACTGAATGCCTCGCCGTGCTCAACGATGACGCTGCCTGTGAATCCGTCGAGCGCATGCCTGAACCCTTCCTCGCGGGCCTGGCTCACGCTCAGTTCAGGGCGTGCTCCGATCAGGGCGATATGCTCGGGGTGAGTTTGTAACAGGCTGTGCGTCAGTTGCAGGCTGGCATCGTGGTCGTCACTGACCACCGAGCAGAAATGGTCGGGATTCATTTCCCGGTCGATGGCAATGATCGGCAGGCCCTTGTCCTGTAGCTCTCGATAGCTGTCGTCCCCGACGGGCAGGCAACTGGCGACCAGCAAGGCATCGCAGCGACGTGCATGGAAGACCTGAAGCAGTTGCAGTTCACTGGCAGGATCGTCGTCGGAGCTGGCGATCAGCAATTGATAACCATGGGCGCGGGCCCCTTGTTCCAGCAACTTGGCGATGCGGGCATAACTGGGGTTTTCCAGATCCGGCAGGATGAAACCCAGGGTGCGGCTGTGGCGGCTGCGCAGGCCGGCGGCCTGAGGGTTGGGTCGAAAATCATGTTGTTCGACCACGGCCTTTACGCGCTCGACGGTAGCGGGGCTGATGCGTTGCTGTTCGGCCTTGCCGTTGATTACGTAACTGGCTGTGGTGACGGAAACACCGGCCAGACGCGCAATATCGCTGAGTTTCACACCAAAAGTTCCTTTTCCAGGTTTGTCTCGGATCAAGCAGGGATTTTCGCTGATAGCCGAGCATCTTTACACCAGACCATTAGATATACCCAAGTGCTTCGGTGAATTCGAGAAGTCTCCTACAGCTATCGGACCGGCTGGGCTTCAAGGAATCCTCATAATCGAGTAACGTGCCGATCAATTGTAGATTAAACGATTCAGCACACCTATATTGGCTGTAATCAAGGTGAAATCGATACCCCCGGCGGGCATCCCTTTCATCGCCTAAGCTGTCGATCACCCGTGGTCGTCATTAAAACAAGAATCAGGCAGCGCCTCGGTGCTGCACAGGAGTCAAGACATGCTCGAACTCTCTCTGGAGCAGATATCCATGAGCCAGTCGGCTGTGGATAAGTCTGGCGCATTGCAACTGATTGCCGATCATCTGGTCGCCGACGGTCTGGTTGCAGAGGGGTATCTCAACGGCCTGATGAATCGCGAGCAGCAAGGCTCGACGTTTTTGGGCCAAGGCATTGCGATCCCCCACGGTACACCCGAAACCCGCGACCTGGTATTCAGCACGGGTGTGCGCCTGATGCAATTTCCCGAAGGGGTCGATTGGGGTGATGGCCAGATGGTCTATCTGGCCATTGGCATCGCCGCCAAGTCAGATGAACATTTACGGCTTCTGCAACTGCTGACCCGGGCACTGGGCGAAGCGGATCTGGGCCAGGCCCTGCGCGAAGCCAAAACGCCGGAGGATCTGCTTGGCCTGTTGCAGGGAGCGCCTCAGGAACTGGCGCTCGATGCCCAGATGATCAGCCTCGGCGTGTCGGCCGATGACTTTGAAGAGCTGGTCTGGCGTGGCGCTCGTCTGTTGCGCAAGGCGGACTGCGTCAATAACGGCTTTGCCGCGATTCTCCAGCAAGTCGAAGCGCTGCCGCTGGGCGATGGCCTGTGGTGGTTGCACAGCGAACAAACGGTCAAACGTCCGGGGCTGGCGTTTATCACACCGGACAAACCCCTGCGCTACCTGGGGCAGCCTTTGACCGGGCTGTTCTGTCTGGCCAGCCTTGGCGAAGCGCACCAGGCCTTGCTTGAGCGTTTGTGCCTGTTGTTGATCGAAGGGCGAGGTCATGAATTGGGGCAGGCCACCAACAGCCGTGTGGTCTTGCAGGCATTGGGCGGTGAGTTGCCTGCCGAGTGGCCGACCCGGCAGATTGCCCTGGCGAATGCCCATGGCTTGCATGCCCGACCGGCCAAGGTGCTCGCACAGTTGGCCAAGTCATTTGACGGCGAGATTCGCGTGCGTGTGCTGGAGACTGGCGAAGCGGCCGTATCGGTCAAGAGCCTGAGCAAGCTGCTCAGCCTCGGTGCGCGTCGTGGTCAGACGCTGGAATTCATTGCCGAGCCGGTTATCGCCGAAGACGCCTTGCCAGCCTTGCTGGCTGCCGTGGAACAAGGTCTGGGTGAGGACGTTGAGCCCTTGCCGGTCACGTCCGAGCCGTCTGCGCCACAAAAGGCTGCAACAGCCAAGGCTGTGGCCGCGCCGCTTGACGGTGCCGTGCTGACAGCCGTTTCGGCTTCACCGGGTATCGCCATGGGACCTGCGCATATTCAGGTGCTGCAAGCGTTCGATTATCCGGCGCAGGGCGAGTCGGTTGCGGCCGAGCGTGAGCGTCTGCAACAAGCGCTGGTCGAGGTGCGTCGTGATATCGAAAGCCTGATCCAGCGCAGCAAGGCCAAGGCCATCCGCGAAATCTTCATCACCCATCAGGAAATGCTCGATGACCCGGAACTGGGCAACGAAGTCGAGCTGCGCCTGAACAAGGGGGAAAGTGCCGCAGCTGCCTGGGCGGGTGTGATCGATGCCGCGGCGTCTCAGCAGGAACAATTGAACGATGCGCTGCTGGCCGAGCGAGCGGCGGATCTGCGTGACGTGGGGCGTCGTGTACTGGCGCAGATCTGTGGCGTCGAAACCGTGGCTGCCCCGGACGAACCGTACATTCTGGTGATGGACGAAGTCGGCCCGTCCGATGTGGCGCGGCTGGACCCGGCCCATGTCGCGGGTATTCTGACCGCTCGTGGCGGGGCCACGGCGCACAGCGCCATTGTGGCCCGCGCCCTGGGGATTCCAGCGCTGGTCGGTGCCGGTGAAGCGGTGCTGCTGCTCAAGCCGGGTACGCTTCTGTTGCTCGATTGTCAGCGCGGCCGTTTGACGGTTGCCCCGGACGAATCGACCGTGCAGCGTGCGCTGCAGGACCGCGATGCCCGTGAGCAGCGCCTCAAGGCTGCGTCGGCTGCGCGTATGGAGCCTGCCGTGACCCGCGATGGTCATGCGGTTGAAGTGTTTGCCAATATCGGTGACAGCACGGGCACGCCGGCAGCGGTAGAGCAGGGGGCCGAAGGCATCGGCCTGTTGCGCACCGAGCTGTTGTTCATGGCCCATTCCCAGGTGCCGGATGAAGCGACCCAGGAAGCCGAATACCGTCGCGTACTCACGGACCTGGGCGGGCGTCCTCTGGTGGTCCGCACCCTGGATGTCGGCGGCGACAAACCGTTGCCGTACTGGCCCATCGACAAGGAAGAAAACCCTTTTCTCGGCGTGCGCGGCATTCGTCTGACCCTGCAGCGTCCCGAGGTGATGGAAAGCCAGTTGCGTGCCTTGCTGCGTTCAGCCGACAGCGGGCCGCTGCGCATCATGTTCCCCATGGTCGGCACGGTTGAGGAGTGGCGTCAGGCGCGGGACATGACCCAGCGCCTGCGTGAAGAAATTCCGGTCAGCGATCTGCAACTGGGGATCATGATCGAAGTGCCTTCGGCGGCCTTGCTGGCTCCGGTGCTGGCCAGGGAAGTGGACTTCTTCAGCGTCGGCACCAACGACCTGACGCAATACACCCTGGCCATCGACCGCGGCCATCCCACCCTTTCGGCCCAGGCCGACGGCTTGCACCCGTCCGTCTTGCAACTGATCGACATGACCGTGCGTGCCGCCCATGCCAATGGCAAATGGGTCGGTGTGTGCGGTGAGCTGGCGGCGGACCCGCTGGCGGTACCGGTGCTGGTCGGCCTGGGTGTGGATGAACTGAGTGTTTCGGCGCGCAGCATTGGCGAGGTCAAGGCGTGCGTGCGGGAACTGGAATTGAGCACTGCCCGACAACTGGCGCAAAACGCGCTGACGGCAGGCAGCGCCGCTGAAGTGCGTGCGCTCGTGGAGGCCTTGTAATGGCGAAGATTCTTACCCTGACCATGAACCCGGCGCTGGACCTGACCGTACAGTTGAACAAGCTGGAACTGGGGCAGGTCAACCGCAGCGATGCGATGCTCAGCCATGCGGCGGGCAAAGGCCTGAACGTGGCTCAGGTGCTGGCCGACCTTGGGCATGAACTGACCGTGGCCGGGTTTCTCGGCATCGACAATCAGCAGGCTTTTGAGGCGTTGTTCGAGCGACGTGGCTTTGTCGATGAGTTCGTGCGTGTGCCGGGAGAAACCCGCAGCAACATCAAGCTGGCCGAAGGCAGTGGCCGAATCACTGACTTGAACGGCCCCGGCCCGCAGGTCAGTGACGAGGCGCAGAGTGCCTTGTTTTCCCGAGTCGAGCAGATTGCATCCGGTTTTGACGCGGTCGTGGTCGCTGGCAGCTTGCCCCGTGGCGTGACGCCCGGGTGGCTGCAAACGCTCTTGTTGATGCTCAAGAAGCACGGCCTCAAGGTGGCGCTGGACAGCAGCGGCCTGGCCTTGCGTGCCGGGCTTGCCGCCGGTCCCTGGCTGATCAAGCCCAATACCGAAGAGCTGGCTGACGCGCTGGACGCGCCGATCATTTCCATCGAGGCCCAGGCTGAGGCGGCAACTCGCCTGCATGCCCAGGGCATCGAGCATGTGGTGATTTCCCAGGGTTCCGAAGGCGTGCACTGGTTCGGTCCGGACATCGCGCTGCACTCGTTGCCACCGAAAGTGACGGTCGCCAGCACCGTGGGGGCTGGCGACTCACTGCTGGCCGGGATGGTTCATGGCCTGCTCACAGGGCGGACGCCTTCGCAAACCTTGCGCACGGCAACGGCGATTGCCGCCATGGCCGTGACCCAGATCGGTTTCGGCATCACCGATGCCGCGCAACTCAAACGGCTTGAGGGTGGCGTCACAGTGCGCGGCCTGACAGAACAATAAGAGAGGATCGTGATGAAACTAGCCATTGTAACGGCCTGCCCGAACGGCAAGGTCAGCAGCGTCCTCAGTGCGCGACTGCTCGAGGCGGCGGCTCAGCGTCAGGGCTGGGAAACCAGTGTTGAGGTCGTCGATCCGAACAAGTCCGGCGAGCACCTTTCAGAGCGGGATATCGAAGCCGCGGATCTGGTGCTGGTGGTCAACACCGGCCCTCTGGATTTGAGCCGTTTTGTCGGCAAGCGTCTGTTCCAGAGCTCGCCGTCCCATGCCCTTCAGGATGTCGACGGCTTCCTGAAGCGAGCCGCCGAACAGGCTCAGACTCATGTGGCCGATGAAACCAGCGCTGTCAGCGACTCGGCTCGTCAGCCACGTCTGGTTGCCATTACGGCCTGTCCGACAGGTGTTGCCCACACGTTCATGGCCGCCGAGGCGATTCAGCAGGCGGCCAAACGTCTGAACTACGACCTGCAAGTGGAAACCCAAGGCTCGGTCGGCGCGCGTAACCCGCTCAGTGCGCAAGCGATTGCCGATGCGGATGTGGTGCTGCTGGCGACGGATATCGAGGTCAACACTGACCGTTTTGCGGGCAAGAAAATCTATCGTTGCGGCACCGGCATTGCGCTCAAACAGTCCGAGGCGACGCTGAAGAAAGCCTTGGCAGAAGGGCAGGTCGAATCGGCAGGCAGTGCGACCAAATCCCCGGCCAGGAAAGAGGGGGCCGGTGTCTACAAACACCTGCTGACTGGCGTTTCGTTCATGCTGCCGATGGTGGTGGCAGGCGGTTTGCTGATTGCCTTGTCGTTCGTGTTCGGCATCAAGGCCTATGAGGAGCAGGGCACACTGGCGGCCGCCTTGATGCAGATTGGTGGTGAAGCGGCCTTCAAGTTGATGGTGCCGCTGTTGGCCGGTTACATCGCCTATTCCATCGCTGACCGCCCGGGGCTGGCTCCGGGCATGATCGGTGGTCTGCTGGCCAGTACGCTGGGTGCCGGTTTCATCGGCGGCATCGTGGCGGGTTTTCTCGCCGGTTACAGTGCGCAATTGATCAATCGTTACGCACGTTTGCCGGCCAGTGTCGAAGCGCTCAAGCCGATTCTCATCATTCCGCTGCTCGCGAGTCTGTTTACCGGTCTGGTGATGATCTACGTGGTGGGCAAGCCGGTGGCGGACATGCTTGCCAGCCTGACGCTCTTCCTGGACAGCATGGGGACCACCAATGCCATTCTGCTGGGCATATTGCTCGGCGCGATGATGTGTGTGGACCTGGGGGGGCCGATCAACAAGGCGTCTTACGCTTTTTCGGTAGGCTTGCTGGCGTCGCAAAGTTATGCACCGATGGCTGCTGCGATGGCAGCGGGCATGGTGCCGCCGATCGGCATGGGCATTGCCACACTCCTGGCGCGTCGCAAGTTCGCACAAAGTGAGCGTGAGGCCGGCAAGGCTGCGTTCGTGCTGGGATTGTGCTTCATCTCCGAAGGCGCAATTCCGTTCGCGGCCAAGGACCCGCTGCGGGTGATTCCTGCCAGTGTGGTGGGTGGCGCGTTGACCGGAGCCTTGTCGATGTACTTCGGTTGCAAGCTGATGGCTCCGCATGGCGGACTTTTCGTGATGCTGATCCCCAATGCGATCAACCATGCGTTGTTGTACCTGCTGGCGATCGCTCTGGGCAGCGTGGCAACCGGTGTGATCTATGCACTGCTCAAACGCCCTGAAGTGGTGGAGATGGAGCTGACATCAGCCAAGGCTTGAAACACACTTTGTAGGAGCGGATTCATCCGCGAAGAAGTTTTTACATTCATGGCAGCTGCATCGCCAGAAAGAATGCCTTCCCGGATAAATCCGGTCCTGCAGCGTTTGCCGGGTAGCTGTCATATCTCGCCAACATTCCCCTGTTAGGTTTCCCCTTTCCTTTCCGAAAGGGGTTAGCCATGAGCCAGTTCGATCTCAAGCGTCGTCGTGTCATTCAGGCTGTCGGTGCAGGTTTCCTGTTGCCGGGACTGGCACCTGCCGTCATCGCTTCAGTGCAGGACCGCCCCAAAATGACCGACGGTGTGCAGTCGGGTGATTTGCTGGGTGATCGGGCGATGGTCTGGAGCCGCAGCGACCGGCCCTCGCGCATGGTGGTGGAATGGGACACCCGCAGCATGTTCACCAACCCGCGGCGTCTGGTGTCGGCACTGGCCGATCAGCGTACCGACTTCACGGCCAGGGTCGAGTTGAGTGGTTTGCCGGTCGACCAGGCAATTTTCTACCGTGTTCATTTCGAGGATGCCCAGTCGGGTGTCGCCAGCGAGCCCTGGTTCGGCCATTTGCGCAGCATGCCGCAACAGCGTCGCGACATCCGGTTCGTGTGGAGTGGCGATACGGTAGGCCAGGGTTTCGGCATCAACCCGGACATTGGCGGGATGCGTATCTACGAAGCCATGCGCTTGCGCCTGCCGGACTTTTTTATCCACAGCGGCGATACGATTTACGCCGACGGTCCGATTCCGGAGCAGATCACCACCGAAGGCGGGCGCATCTGGCGCAACATCACCAGCGAAGCGAAAAGCAAGGTCGCCGAAACGCTGGATGAGTATCGCGGCAACTACCGTTACAACCTGATGGACGAAAACCTGCGCCGTTTCAATGCCGAGGTTCCGCAGATCTGGCAATGGGACGACCATGAGGTCACCAACAACTGGTCGCCCAGCAAGCAACTGGATGACCGTTACAAGATCAAGGATATCCAGCTGCTGTCGGCCCGTGGGCGGCAGGCCTTTCTGGAGTATGCGCCCATGCGCTTGCAGCAGGCCGATAACGGCGGACGCATCTACCGCAAGATTCCTTACGGCCCGATGCTCGACGTGTTCGTGCTGGACATGCGCAGCTACCGTGATGGCAATGACGCCAACCTGGCCGACAAGCCGGGGCCGACCACTGCCTTTCTGGGCCGAGAACAACTGGACTGGCTCAAGCGCGAACTCCAGGCTTCACAGGCTCAGTGGAAGGTCATTGCCGCTGACATGCCCATCGGCCTTGGCGTACCGGATGGCGAAGTCAGCCCTGGCGTGGGGCGCTGGGAAGCCATTGCCAACGGCAACGACGGCCCGGCCTTGGGGCGCGAACTGGAAGTGGCCGAGCTGCTGACGTTCATGCGGGCGCAGAAGATCCGTGATTGCGTATGGCTGACCGCCGATGTGCATTACTGCGCAGCCCATCACTATCAGCCGGATCGTGCCGTCTTTCAGGATTTCGACCCGTTCTGGGAGTTTGTGGCCGGGCCGCTCAATGCCGGAAGCTTCGGCCCCAACCCGCTGGACAAGACTTTCGGCCCTGAACTGGTCTTCCAGAAAGCCCCGCCTGCACAGAACACCTCGCCCTTTGCCGGGTTTCAGTTTTTCGGGGAGGTGAACATCGATGGCCAGACGGCAGAAATGACCGTGACCCTTCGAGACCTGGATGGCGTGTCGGTGTTTGAGCGCAAGTTGCAGCCCTTACACGAGCCTCGTCGATTGGTTTAACGCTTTCACAAACCCCGTAGGAGCGAATTCATTCGCGAAGAAGCCTGTACGATCGGCGATGCTTTCGCGAATGAATTCGCTCCTACGGGAGTGGCTGAAATTCCTTGCAACAGGTTTGTCCCGGCTGGCTTATGATGGAAGGACCTAACGACAGGACCGGGTCTGCGGCATGCTGGCTATTTTTCTTGAAACCCTGAACATCACCGCGCCCGTGTTCGCCATGTTGTTTCTGGGCGTGATCCTCAAGCGTATTCATGCGATCAACGACGGTTTTATCGTGGTGGCGTCCAGTCTGGTGTTCAACGTCACCATGCCGGCGCTGCTGTTTCTGGGGATCATTCATGCCGACCTGTCCGAGGCTCTACAGCCCAGGCTGCTGATTTTCTTCGGCCTGGCGACGTTGATCAGCTTCGCGGCCACATGGGGCTGGGCGATCTGGCGTTGCCCTCGTGAAGAGCGCGGTGTGTATGTTCAAGGCGCGTTCCGGGGTAACAACGGTGTGGTTGGTCTGGCGCTGGCTGCCAGCATGTATGGCGAATACGGTATCTCGCTGGGGGCGATTCTCGCGGCGCTGGTCATCGTGTTCTACAACACGCTTTCGACCATCGTGCTGGCCGTCTACAGCCCGGTCATCAAGTCCGATCCGTGGAGCGTCTTCAAGAGTGTGCTGGCCAATCCACTGATCATCAGCGTCATTGTCGCTTCGCCTTTTGCCGGGTTCGGCATCGGCCTGCCCACCTGGCTGGAAACCTCCGGCAGTTATCTGGCGCAGATGACCCTGCCGCTGGCGCTGATCTGTATCGGGGGGACGTTGTCGCTGGCGTCCTTGCGTCAAAGCGGCAAGCTGGCAATCAGCGCGAGTATGGTGAAGATGGTCTGGCTGCCGCTGATCTGTACGTTTGCCGCATGGCTCGCGGGCTTCCGTGGAGCGGAGCTGGGGATTCTGTTTCTGTACTTCGGCAGCCCGACGGCGGCGGCCAGCTACATCATGGCCCGTACCGCCAATGGCAATTATGAGCTGGCCGCCGCGATCATCGTCATCACCACCCTGGCGGCGGCGGTGACGACCAATATCGGGATTTTCCTGTTGCAGTGGGGCGGCTGGATCTGATCGATTGTCTGGCAGGCGTCGCCTTAATGTTGGCGCCGCCAGACCTTCACGATGCCGAAGGCAACTGCGATCCCCAACAGCGGCAGGATGAACTGAAGCATCAGGTGTTCAAGTCGCTCGGCCAGTAACATGCCGGTGCTGAATGACACGATATGCAGGCCATAGGTCAGGTACAAGGCCAACAGCAGCAATCCTTCGAGACGGGTAATGCGATACCCGGCGTAGAGCAGTGGCAGGCACAACACTGCGACACCCAGCATGATCGGCAGATCGAACACCAGTGCATTGGGTGAAATTGACAAGGGCGCCGGAGCGATCAGTGCGGTCAGGCCCAGCACGCCCAGCAGGTTGAACAGGTTGCTGCCGATCACGTTGCCCACCGCGATATCCCGCTCGCCGCGCAGGGCTGCGATCAGGGAGGTCATCAAGGCGGGCAGCGAGGTGGCAATGGCAATCAGCGTCAGGCCGATGATGCGTTCGGACAGTCCCAGATTGAGTGCGACCACGGCGGCGGCACTCACCAGCCAGTGTCCGCCGAAGGCCAGTAGCAGCAAACCTCCGATCAACATGAAAACACCGGTGAGTGTGCGGGGTGTGTCTGACGTGTCCGCATGACCGTGACGTGCGCCATGACTGAACTGGCGTAGCACGATGAACAGGCAGACAAGCAGCCCGCCCAGTAACAGCACACCATCGAGCCTGCTGAATTCGCCATTCCAGGACAGGCCGATGACCAGCACGCTGGCCACGATCATCAGAGGGATATCAATGCGCACGACTTGAAGGGGAACGCGCAGTGGAATGATGAGCGCACACACGCCCAGTGTGACCAGCACATTGAAGATGTTGCTGCCGATCACGCTGCCCACGGCAATGTCGGTGCTGTCGGAAAACGCTGCCTGCAGGCCGACCGCCATCTGCGGTGCGCTGCTGCCCAGGGCAACGACGGTCAGGCCAATGATCAGTGGGCGAATCCTGAGGATCGAAGCCAGCTGTACGGCGGCGCGTACCGATAACTCGGCTCCGATCAACAGAAGCAGAAGGCCGCTCACCAACTGGATGAGGGCCGGGGCGGGAAGGGTCGATAGCTGGAGAATTCGGAGAGCCCTCAGTCGAGGCTCTGGACACGTACTGGCGCGGTGCCGCTGCGCAGCATGCCCAGTTGTTCGGCGGCCTCGCGTGACACATCGATCAGCCTGCCCCGGACATGGGGACCGCGATCGTTGATACGCAGGACGACGCTTTTGTCGTTGTCGAGGTTGGTGACTTTGACGCGAGTCCCGAACGGCAATTCGCGATGGGCAGCGGTCAATGCATTCTGATTGAAAGGTTCGCCACTGGCGGTACGTTTACCGTGATGCCGGGCACCGTAATACGAAGCTCGACCGGTTTCGTCGTAGCCGTGGGGATCGATGTCATGACTGGCGCAACCGGCCAGCAAGGTAAGCAGGGAGCAGGCAATGAGAAGTCGGCGCATGGGTCAAATCCTGTTTAACCATGTAGGAGCGAATTCATTCGCGAAGACCGTATTCGGATCTTTCGCGAATAAATTCGCTCCTACGGCTCGGGTCAGCCTTCGAGCTTGGCCTTGAGCAGTTCGTTTACTTGCTGCGGGTTGGCCTTGCCTTTGGAGGCTTTCATCGCCTGACCGACAAAGAAGCCGAACATCTTGCCACGCTTGGCTTCGTCAGCGGCGCGGTACTGTTCGACCTGCTCGGCGTTGGCTGCCAGCATTTCGTCGAGCATCGACTCGATGGCTCCGCTGTCGGTGACCTGCTTCAGGCCGCGCTTCTCGATGACTTCGTCTGCGCTGCCTTCACCATTGGCCATGGCCTCGAACACCATCTTGGCGATCTTGCCGGAAATGGTGTTGTCGGTGATGCGCTTGAGCATGCCGCCCAGTTGCTCGGCGCTGACCGGCGACTCTTCGATCTCAAGCCCCTGTTTGTTCAACAGGCTGCCCAGTTCGACCATGACCCAGTTGGCTGCCAGCTTGGCGTCGCCACCGATGCTGACCACTTGCTCGAAGTAATCGGCCTGCTCGCGGCTGGAAGCCAGCACGCTGGCGTCGTAGGTCGACAGCCCGAACTGGCTCTGGAAGCGCTCGCGTTTCTGCGGTGGCAACTCCGGCAGGGTGGCGCGGGTGGCCTCGAGGAAGGAATCCTCGATGATCACCGGCAACAGGTCCGGGTCGGGGAAGTAACGGTAGTCGTTGGCTTCCTCCTTGCTGCGCATGGCGCGGGTTTCATTGGTGTTCGGATCGTACAGGCGGGTTTGCTGGACAACCTTGCCACCGTCTTCGATCAGGTCGATCTGGCGCTGGATCTCGCTGTTGATCGCCTTCTCGATGAAGCGGAACGAGTTGACGTTCTTGATCTCGCAGCGGGTGCCGAATTCGGTCTGGCCTTTTGGACGGACCGAAACGTTACAGTCGCAACGCAGGGAGCCTTCGGCCATGTTGCCGTCGCAGATGCCCAGATAACGAACCAGCGCATGGATCGCCTTGACGTAAGCCACGGCTTCCTTGGCGCTGCGCATGTCCGGTTCGGAAACGATTTCCAGCAGCGGCGTACCGGCACGGTTCAGGTCGATGCCGGTCATGCCGCTGTAGTCTTCGTGCAGGCTCTTGCCGGCGTCTTCTTCCAGGTGGGCACGGGTGATGCCGACACGCTTGACGGTGCCGTCTTCCAGAGTGATGTCCAGATGCCCTTTACCGACGATGGGCAATTCCATCTGGCTGATCTGATAGCCCTTCGGCAGGTCCGGATAGAAGTAGTTCTTGCGGGCGAACACGTTGTGCTGGCCGATTTCGGCATCCACCGCCAGACCGAACATCACGGCCATGCGCACGGCTTCCTTGTTGAGCACAGGCAATACGCCCGGCATGCCCAGGTCTACAAGGCTGGCCTGGGTGTTGGGCTCGGAGCCGAACGTGGTGGCGCTACCGGAGAAAATCTTCGATTGGGTCGAAAGCTGGGTATGAATCTCCAGCCCGATGACGACTTCCCATTGCATTTACAGTTCTCCTCAGAAGCCTTCAGGTGCGCGAGTGTGCCAGTCGGTAACCTGCTGATACTGGTGCGCGACGTTGAGCAGACGGCCTTCCTGGAAATACGGGGCGAGCAGTTGCACGCCGACCGGCAGACCATCGACGAAACCGGCAGGCATGGACAGGCCAGGCAGACCCGCGAGGTTGGCGGTGATGGTGTAGAAGTCTTCCAGATAGGCAGCGACCGGGTCGTTGCTCTTGGCACCGATCTTCCAGGCCGGGTTGGGCGTGGTCGGGCCGAGAATCACGTCGACTTCAGCGAAGGCGTTCATGAAATCGTTCTTGATCAGGCGGCGGATCTTCTGCGCCTGCAGGTAGTAGGCGTCGTAGTAGCCTGCCGACAGGGCATAGGCACCGACCATGATCCGGCGCTGTACTTCAGGGCCGAAGCCTTCGGCGCGGGAGCGCTTGTACAGGTCGGTCAGGTCCTTGGGCTCTTCGCAGCGATAACCGAAGCGCACGCCGTCGAAACGCGACAGGTTGGACGAAGCCTCTGCCGGGGCAATGACGTAATAGGCCGGAATCGCGTGCTGGTTGTTCGGCAGGCTGATTTCCTTGACGATTGCGCCGAGCTTTTCCAGCTCCTTGACGCTTTCGTGGACTAGTTGCGCGATGCGCGGGTCCAGACCGGCGCTGAAGTATTCCTTCGGCAAACCGATGCGCAGGCCCTTGAGCGAGGTATTGAGGCTGGCGGAGTAATCCGGCACAGGCTCGTCGATGCTGGTGGAGTCCTGTGGATCGAAGCCGGCCATGCCTTGCAGCAGCAGGGCACAGTCTTCAGCCGTGCGGGCCATGGGGCCAGCCTGATCGAGACTCGAGGCGTAGGCGATCATGCCCCAGCGCGAAACGCGACCGTAGGTCGGTTTCAGACCGGTGAGGTTGGTCAGGGCTGCCGGCTGGCGAATCGAACCGCCGGTATCGGTGCCGGTAGCCGCAGGCAACAGGCGTGCGGCAACGGCTGCTGCCGAACCGCCGGACGAACCGCCGGGAACGTGTTCAAGCCCCCACGGGTTCTTTACTGCGCCGTAGTGGCTGGACTCGTTGGCCGAACCCATGGCGAATTCGTCCATGTTGGTCTTGCCGAGCGTCACGGTGCCAGCCGCCGCCAGTTTCGCAACCACTGTGGCGTCGTACGGTGCCTTGAAGTTGTCGAGCATGCGCGAGGCGCAACTGGTCCGGATGCCCTGGGTGCAGAACAGGTCCTTGTGAGCCAGAGGCGCACCCAGCAGGGCGCCGCTCTCACCGGCGGCGCGGCGTGCGTCGGCGGCCTGGGCCTGGGTGATGGCCAGGTCTTCGGTGAGGGTGATGAAGCTGTTGATCTGAGGGTCGAGCTGCGCAATGCGCGCCAGCAGGACACGGGTCAGTTCTTCGGAAGAAAACTTTTTATCGGCGAGTCCGCGGGCGATCTCGGCCAGAGTCATTTGATGCATGCAGGCTCTTTCCCTTACTCGATGACTTTCGGAACCAGATAAAGACCGTCCTGGACCGCTGGTGCGATGGCCTGGTACGTGTCGCGACGATTGGACTCGGTCACGGCGTCTTCGCGCAGGCGCTGAGAGGCTTCCAGCGGGTGAGCCAGAGGCTCGATGCCGGTGGTATCGACCGCCTGCATCTGATCGACCAGCCCAAGAATGCTGTTAAGTGCTTCGGTGGTACGCGGGATATCGGCATCATCGAGACCCAGTCGGGCCAGATGGGCGATCTTTTCCACGTCGGAGCGTTCAAGCGCCATGGGGTATCTCCAGTGGAATGCTGACGAATCGGCTCTGTCAGCAAATTGCGGAACACCACCGCGTTTGTATGGTCTTAAAGCCGCAAACGTCGGGGGGCGTGTTCAGAAAACCGCCAATTTAACATATTGGCTCCTTGCCCAAAATCCCTGTCGTTGTTAGAGTTTGCCGCACTTTTTTACCCACGCGTTCCCTAGGGTCCCATATCCCATGTTCAAGAAACTGCGTGGCATGTTTTCCAGTGATCTTTCCATCGACCTGGGCACTGCCAACACCCTTATTTACGTGCGTGAGCGCGGTATCGTTCTGAATGAGCCTTCTGTCGTTGCAATTCGTACTCATGGCAACCAGAAGAGTGTCGTGGCTGTCGGTACCGAAGCCAAGCGTATGCTGGGCCGTACTCCAGGCAACATCGCAGCCATTCGCCCCATGAAGGATGGCGTCATTGCCGACTTCAGCGTGTGCGAAAAGATGCTGCAGTACTTCATCAACAAGGTTCACGAAAACAGCTTCCTGCAGCCTAGCCCTCGCGTGCTGATCTGCGTTCCGTGCAAGTCCACCCAGGTTGAGCGTCGCGCCATTCGCGAGTCGGCCCTGGGCGCTGGCGCACGTGAAGTCTTCCTGATCGAAGAGCCAATGGCTGCTGCGATCGGTGCCGGTCTGCCGGTCGAAGAAGCTCGCGGTTCGATGGTCGTCGATATCGGTGGCGGTACCACTGAAATCGCTCTGATCTCGCTCAACGGTGTCGTCTACGCTGAATCCGTACGTGTCGGTGGCGACCGTTTCGACGAAGCGATCATCACTTACGTGCGTCGTAACTACGGCAGCCTGATCGGTGAGTCCACCGCTGAGCGCATCAAGCAGGAAATCGGCACCGCTTATCCGGGCGGCGAAGTCCGTGAAGTCGACGTTCGCGGCCGTAACCTGGCTGAAGGCGTTCCACGTGCTTTCACCCTCAACTCCAATGAAGTGCTCGAAGCGCTGCAAGAGTCTCTGGCGACCATCGTTCAGGCCGTCAAGAGCGCGCTGGAGCAGTCTCCGCCGGAGCTGGCGTCCGATATCGCCGAGCGTGGCCTGGTGCTGACCGGCGGTGGCGCACTGCTGCGTGACCTCGACAAGCTGCTGGCACAGGAAACCGGTCTGCCGGTCATCGTGGCCGAAGATCCGCTGACCTGCGTAGCGCGTGGCGGTGGCCGTGCGCTGGAAATGATGGATAAGCACACCATGGATCTGCTCTCCAGCGAGTAATTCGCCGGAGCGCTGTTCATGGAGCCTTTTGTATACAGGTAGCGCGTGTGCTACCTGTATGCGTTAGGCTGACGCCGAAACAAGGTGCCTATTTCTTTCATCTGTCCAGGCCGGTTCCATACCGCATGAATAACAGCCAATTGAAGCACGATCCTTTGATCGCATGCCCCGAAGGAGCGGCCTATTAAACCGCTTTTCGCAAAAGGCCCATCGCTGGGCGTACGCCTGCTTGTGCTGGTCGTGTTGTCGGTCGCGTTGATGGTGGTTGACGCACGTTTCACGCTGCTCAAGCCTGTGCGCAGCCAGATGTCCCTGGTATTGATGCAGGCTTACTGGATCGTCGATCTGCCGCAGCGCATGTTCCAGGGCGTTGCCAGCCAGTTCGGCAGCCGTACCGAGCTGATCGCCGAAAATGAAAAACTCAAGACCGAAGCCCTGCTCCTGCAAGGTCGCCTGCAAAAGCTGGCGGCGCTGACCGAGCAGAACGTTCGCCTGCGCGAGTTGCTCAACTCTTCGGCGCTGGTCAACGAGAAGGTCGAGGTGGCCGAACTGATCGGCATGGACCCGAACCCCTTCACTCATCGCATTATCATCAACAAGGGTGAGCGCGACGGTGTAGTCCTGGGCCAGCCGGTACTCGATGCCCGTGGCCTGATGGGGCAGGTGGTCGAGCTGATGCCGTATACCTCGCGTGTCCTGTTGCTGACTGACACCACCCACAGCATTCCCGTCCAGGTCAACCGAAACGGCCTGCGCGCCATTGCCAGCGGTACCGGCAACCCGGAGCGTCTGGAGCTGCGTCATGTGGCGGATACCGCTGACATCAAGGAAGGCGACCTGCTGGTGAGTTCCGGCCTCGGGCAGCGTTTCCCGGCTGGTTATCCGGTGGCGACGGTCAAGGAAGTCATTCATGACTCCGGCCAGCCCTTTGCTATCGTTCGCGCCATTCCCACGGCGGCCTTGAATCGCAGTCGTTACCTGTTGCTGGTGTTCTCCGATGGTCGTTCGCCGGAAGAGCGGGCTGCCGAGGCGGCACAGGCCCAGGAGTCCCTTGAAAAGGGCGGCGAGCCGAACGTCGTACCGGCGGCGCCATCGCTTTCCCCGGCTTTCCCGATGGTGCCGACTACCCTGGTGCCTTCTTTCCCGACCGGCACCACGCATGCCAGGCCAGCCGCTCACGGCACTTCGGCCCCGGCTGCCGCTCCGGCAACGCAGCCAGCGCCAGCCCGACCAGCCGCAAGGCCTGCTGCGCCTCAACCTTCGGTGCCTTCACCTTCCAGTTCCCGGGAGCGAATCGATGGTTAGTCATGTTTCCGGGCGCAACGGCTGGGTTGTCTGGCTCACATTCGCTATAGGCCTGTTGCTGAGCGTCTCGCCGCTGCCGCAGTTCATGGAAAACTTTCGCCCATTGTGGATGGCGCTCTTGCTGACCTTCTGGGTGCTGGCCTTGCCGCACAAGGTCGGGATGACCACCGCATGGCTGCTGGGGCTGATGGAAGACGTGCTGTATGGCAATTACCTGGGCCAGAATGCCCTGATCCTCAGCCTGATCACCTTTCTGGTCATGTCGCTGCAACAGCGTCTGCGCATGTTCCCCATGTGGCAGCAATGCCTTGTGCTGCTGGTGGTCTTCGGTCTGGCGCAGCTGGCACAGTTGTGGATCAGCGCCCTGAGCGGCAGTCGTCAACCCACGCTGGCGCTCGTTCTGCCAGCACTGGTCAGCGCCTTGTTGTGGCCGTGGGTCAGTTATGGACTACGTGGATTGCGCAAGCGTTTGAAAATCAATTAAGCGCAACGTGAGCGCGGACATCCGTGCTGCGCTCATCGTCACAGACACGGAGATGTCCTTATGCCCTTGCTCTATCTGGCCTCCGGCTCACCGCGCCGCCGTGAACTGCTCACACAGATCGGCGTACCTATCACGGTGCTGAGTGCGCAAATCGATGAAACCCCTCTGAATAACGAAGCCCCTGCGGCTTATGTCGAGCGTCTGGCCCGCGGCAAGGCAGCGGCCGGTCTGGCATTGCTGGGCGACCGGGATGCCTGTGTGCTGGGGGCGGACACGGCCGTGGTGCTCGATGGCCGTATCCTGGGCAAGCCTGTGGATGAGGCCGATGCCTTGGCTATGCTGGCCGGATTGTCGGGGCGTGAGCATGAAGTCCTGACGGCCGTTGCGCTTGTCGACCGGCAGCGCAGTGAAGCCTGTGTCGTGGCCAGCCGCGTACGTTTTCGTTCGATTCAACCTCACGAAGCACGGGCCTACTGGGCCAGCGGCGAGCCGCAGGACAAGGCGGGCAGTTATGCGGTTCAAGGGCTGGCAGCGATCTTCGTCGAGGCGCTGCATGGCAGCTATTCTGGAGTCGTTGGGCTACCTCTGTGCGAAACCGCAGAACTGCTGGGGCGTTTCGGCATACCCTGTTGGCAATGCCTGGAAGGTGAAAAGCCATGAGTGAAGAAATCCTGATCAATATCACCCCGATGGAGTCGCGGGTGGCCGTGGTGGAAAACGGTGTTCTGCAGGAGGTCCATGTCGAGCGGACCCAGCGTCGGGGCATTGTCGGCAACATCTACAAAGGCAAGGTGGTGCGGGTGCTGCCGGGTATGCAGGCCGCGTTCGTCGACATTGGCCTGGACCGCGCCGCGTTCATTCATGCTTCGGAAATCTCCATGCGTGAAGGCCCTGCCATCGAGAGCATCAGTTCTCTGGTACACGAAGGCCAGAGCCTGGTGGTGCAAGTGACAAAGGACCCGATCGGCAGCAAAGGGGCGCGTCTGACCACCCAGCTGTCGATTCCGTCGCGCTATCTGGTGTACATGCCACGCACCGCCCATGTGGGTATTTCCCTGAAGATCGAGGACGAAAGCGAGCGCGAGCGTCTGAAGAAGGTCGTGAGCGATTGCGTGGCGCTGGAGGGCATCAAGGAAGCGGGCGGTTTTATCCTGCGCACAGCGGCCGAAGGGGCTGGGGCGGACGAAATCCTCATGGACATCCGTTACCTGCGTCGGCTCTGGGATCAGATCGGAGAGCAGATCAAGACCATCAGTCCGCCCAGTGTCATTTACGAGGACCTGGGCCTGGCG
This sequence comes from Pseudomonas sp. NPDC089734, assembly GCF_044748865.1. Classification (NCBI taxonomy): domain Bacteria; kingdom Pseudomonadati; phylum Pseudomonadota; class Gammaproteobacteria; order Pseudomonadales; family Pseudomonadaceae; genus Pseudomonas; species Pseudomonas sp. NPDC089734. The sequence continues at coordinate 44,968 of NZ_JBIVGV010000003.1, forward strand.
TTGCGCACCCTGCGTGATCTGGTCAGCCCCCGTATCGAGAAGATCCGTATCGACTCGCGGGAAACTTTTCAGAAAACCACTCACTTCGTGGCCGAACTGATGCCGGAAATTGCCGACCGTCTGGAACATTACCCCGGCGAGCGCCCGATTTTCGATCTGTATGGCGTCGAAGACGAAATCCAGAAAGCGCTGGAGCGCAAGGTGCCGCTCAAGTCCGGTGGTTATCTGGTGGTCGATCCGGCCGAAGCGATGACGACCATCGACGTCAACACCGGTGCATTCGTCGGTCACCGGAATCTGGAAGAAACGATTTTCAAGACCAACCTGGAGGCGGCAACGGCTATTGCGCGTCAACTGCGCCTGCGCAACCTGGGTGGCATCATCATCATCGACTTCATCGACATGGAGGACGGTGAGCATCAGCGGCAGGTCCTGCGTACGCTGGAAAAACAGCTGGAGCGCGATCACGCCAAGACCAACATCATCGGCATTACCGAGCTGGGGCTGGTGCAGATGACCCGCAAGCGCACCCGTGAAAGCCTTGAGCAGGTGCTGTGCGAGCCGTGTCACTGCTGTCAGGGGCGCGGCAAGCTCAAGACGCCGGAAACCATCTGTTACGAGATTTTCCGTGAAATTCTTCGAGAGGCCCGGGCTTATCAGGCCTTGGGCTATCGTGTATTGGCCAACCAGCGAGTTGTGGATCGGCTGCTCGATGAGGAGTCGGGCAATGTGGCGGAACTGGAGAGCTTTATCGGTCGCACCATTCGTTTTCAGGTAGAAACCATGTATTCGCAGGAACAATATGACGTGGTTCTGCTCTGAAGTTGCTCGCTTTGTGAAAGCCTGATCCGAGGGCTGACGAGCCGTATGTCTTAATAACGAGAATGATGCGTGGTAAATGAGCAAAACCTGTACCGGGTCGTACCTGCACACGTGAGTCGGGTTCACTTCAAAAAGACTGGTTGGCGGACTTCATTGCGGAGGGCTCTCTGATATGGAGCGTCTGCCCCGTTTCTTTTCTGCCTTGACCCGTTGGGGGCTTGGTCTTTGTGCGCTGCTGTTGATACTGGCTGCCCTGTATGTCAGCGTCGGTCGCCAGTTGATGCCGATGGTGGCTGAGTATCGGGTCGATGTGGAGACCAGGGCCAGTGCCGCGTTGGGCATGCCGTTGACCATTGGCAGCCTGGAAGGAAGCTGGAGCGGGTTTTCTCCGGTGCTGCTGGCCCATGATGTGATGGTGGGCGAGGGGGCCAATGCCTTGCGGCTGGATCAGGTCAAGGTTCTGCCTGATCTCTGGGAAAGTCTGGCGGCACGTGATGTGCGTATCGCTCACCTTGAAGTCGGTGGCCTGCAAGTGATCCTCAAGCAGGATCAGGAAGGGCTCTGGGCGGTTCAGGGGCTGCCGGTTCAGGAAAATGCACCGCTTGATCCCGAGCAGTTGCTGACCCATATGCAAAAGGTGTCACGCCTCTCGCTGCTCGACAGCCAGGTCACCCTGCACCCTTATGACGAGTCGCCGTTGACGCTTACCTATGTCAGCTTCAGCCTGATGACCGGTAGCTATCATCAGCGCCTGGATGCGCGCATGACCTTGCCGGATGGCCAGCCACTGGCACTGAACCTGCGCTCACGAGTCCAGGCCAGCCATTGGCAGGACGGGGAAGCCGATCTGTATGTGAGCCTGCCGCAGAGCGATTGGGCCAAGTGGCTGCCCAAAGAGCTGACCCGACAATGGACGGTGCCCGCGCTCAAGGCCGGTGGCGAGTTCTGGCTGAGCTGGGGCAAGGGGACTGTCCAGAGTGCGGTTGCACGGCTCAATGCACCGACGATCAAGGCCGGGTACGCCGAGCACAAGCCTGCAACCCTCGACAATCTGGCCCTCAATGCCTGGTTCGAGCGTAACGAGAGCGGTTTCGACCTGACGCTGGACTCTCTGGCTGTAAGCCTGGGCAAGGACCGTTGGGAAAGTCGACTGAAGCTGACCCGAACCACGGGCACGGCGGACCGAGAAGACCTTTGGCATGTGCAGGCCGACAGGCTGGACCTGACACCTCTCACACCGCTGCTCGATTCCGTTGCGCCCTTGCCGGACGGTTTCAGGACCGTGCTCAACAACCTCAAGGCAACCGGCAGCCTGCGCAATGTCCTGCTCGACTATCGGCCTCGGGAAACGGGTGACAAGCGTCTGAGCTTTGCGGCCAATCTGGACCAGGTCGGCTTCAATGCCTATCACGGTGCGCCAGCTGCCGGAAATGTCAGCGGCGCCATCAGTGGCGATCTGGGACAGGGCGAGCTGCGTCTGGCCACCGATGACTTCATGTTGCATCTGGACCCGATCTTCAAGAACCCCTGGCACTACCTGAAGGCCAATGCCCGCCTGACCTGGAAGCTGGATGATCAGGGTTTCACCCTGATTGCCCCCTACATCAAGGTGCTGGGAGAAGAGGGCAAGATCGCTGCCGACTTCCTGATCCGCCTGCACTTCAGTCATGACCAGGAAGACTATATGGACCTTCGGGTCGGCATGGTCGATGGCGACGGGCGCTACACCAGCAAGTATCTGCCTGCCGTGTTGAGTCCCGAGCTGGATAAGTGGCTGCGCACGGCGGTTGTCAGTGGCGCAGTCAATCAGGGTTTTTTCCAGTATCAGGGTTCCCTGAACAAGAACTCACCGGATACCGCTCAGGTCATCAGCCTGTTTTTCGATGTGCATGATGCCACCCTGGCCTTCCAGCCGGGCTGGCCGTCGCTCAACGGCGTTGACGGCAAGGTGTATGTCGAAAACAGCGGTGTGCGCATCAAGGCCAGCAAAGGGCAGTTGCTCGATACCCTGGTCAGCAATGTGCAGGTGAATATTCCGCATGTGCCGAGCGGTCAGTCGAGTCACCTGCTGGTGGATGGCGACTTTGCCGGCACCTTGGTCGATGGGCTGAAAATCCTTCAGGACGCTCCGATCGGCACCGCCAGTACCTTCGCGGGCTGGCAGGGTGAAGGGCCGCTCAAGGGCAAGCTGAAGCTGGATATTCCGCTGGCCAGGGAAGGTGAGCCGAAGATCGCCGTGGATTTCAGCACCGAGGGCGCACGCCTGAAGATCGCTGATCCGGTGCTGGATATTACCCAGCTCAAGGGCGATTTCCGTTTCGATAATGCCAGGGGCGTGAGCGCCAAGGGCGTTCGCGCTCAGGTATTCGAGCGTCCGGTGACGGCGGAAGTCGCTGCCGAGGGCAAGCCCGGAGCCAACGTGACCCGGGTCGTGGCCAATGGGCAGATTACGCTGAAGAGGCTGACCGAATGGCTGGGCATGACCCAGCCACTGCCGGTGTCGGGTGAGTTGCCCTATCGCATGCAGCTCACGCTTAACGGCACCGACAGTCCTCTGGTCATCAACTCCACTCTTAAAGGCGTGGCAGTCGATCTGCCTGCCCCGTTCGGCAAGAGTGCCGAGGAAGAGCGAGCCAGCGAATTTCGCATGACCCTTCAGGGACCTGAGAGGCGCTTCGGTGCGGCCTATGGCGATCTGGCGAACCTGGCTTTTGCCGCACCGGCCGGCAAGCTGGCAGAAGGGCGTGGCGAACTGTTTCTCGGGCAGGGTGGAGCCATTGTTCCGGATGCCAAGGGGCTGCGGATAAGAGGCAGTCTGTCTGAACTGGATGTGGCTCCCTGGCAGGCCATTGCACAGCGTTACACCGGCAGCGATCCGGGCGGCAGCGCCAGACAGTTGCTCAGCGGTGTCGACCTGAAGGTCGGCAAGTTGACGGCCATGGGCATGACGATGGATCAGGTGCGGGTGCAGTTGCAGCGTAATGCTTCTGCCTGGGCACTTTCCCTGGACAGCGATCTGGTCAAGGGCACGGCTTCGCTGCCCGATAGCAAGACGGCCCCGATTGGTATCGACCTGCTTTATGTTCGCTTGCCTGCGCCTGACCCGAAGGCCGCCGTGGTGGAGAACCCGCCCGATCCTCTGGCCGATATCGACCCGAGCAGGATTCCGGCCACGGATATCAGGATTGCCCAGTTGTTCCAGGGTGAGCAACTGCTGGGAGGCTGGGCCTTGAAGGTCAGGCCTTCGGCGACCGGGATACGTTTGTCCGACATGAATCTTGAGCTCAAGGGCATGTCGTTGCAGGGGGATGGCAGCTGGGAAGGCCCACCGGGAGCGAGCAGCAGTTGGTTCAAGGGGCGGCTCAGTGGTCAGAATCTGGCCGATGTCCTGAAGGACTGGGGCTTTGCACCTACCGTGACCAGTGAAAGCTTCGAGATGGATGTCGATGGCCGCTGGCCCGGTTCGCCTGCCTGGGTCGGGCTCAAGCGGTTCTCGGGCAGCCTGGATGCGACTTTGCGTCAGGGGCAGTTCGTTGAAGTGGAAGGCGGGGCGCAGGCCTTGCGGGTGTTCGGCCTGTTGAACTTCAACTCCATCGGTCGCCGACTGCGCCTGGACTTCTCCGACCTGCTGGGCAAGGGCCTGAGCTATGACCGGGTCAAGGGGCTGCTGGTGGCCAGCGATGGCGTGTATGTCACGCGCACCCCGATTACCCTGACCGGGCCGTCCAGCAATCTGGAGCTCAATGGCACGCTGGACATGGTCCGTGATCGTGTCGATGCCAAGTTGCTGGTGACCTTGCCGGTGACCAACAACCTGCCGATTGCGGCGCTGATTGTCGGTGCGCCAGCCATTGGCGGGGCGTTGTTCCTTGTGGACAAGTTGCTGGGGGATCGCGTCGCACGGTTTGCCAGTGTGCAGTACAAGGTCGAAGGTCCGTGGAAAGAGCCGAAAATCACGTTCGACAAGCCTTTTGAAAAGCCTCAATAGCGTGTCATGGAGTACAGTGGCCACATGTCATGTAAGGGAAGTGCCATGTCTTTTGCCGTGATTCAGATGGTCAGTCAGAGCGACGTGTCGGGCAATCTTGCCCAGGCCCGCAGGCTTCTGGAACAAGCTGCCGAAAGCGGAGCGCGTCTTGCAGTTCTGCCCGAAAACTTCGCAGCGATGGGCCGCCGGGATATCGCTGATATCGGGCGTGCCGAAGCACGGGGAGATGGTCCCATCCTGCCATGGTTGAAACAGGCGGCCCGCGACCTCAGGTTATGGATCGTGGCCGGGACCTTGCCGTTGCCGCCCGATGGCCAGCCTGACGGCAAGGTGACGGCCTGTTCGTTGCTGGTGGATGATCAGGGTGAACAGGTGGCCCGCTATGACAAGCTGCATCTGTTCGATGTCGACGTCGCTGACAATCGCGGTCGCTATCGTGAATCGGATGACTATGCTCATGGGAACAACATTGTCGTGGCTGACACACCTGTAGGGCGTCTGGGCCTGAGTGTCTGTTACGACTTGCGCTTCCCTGAGCTTTACACCGCCCTGCGTGAAGCCGGAGCGGAATTGATTACAGCCCCCTCGGCCTTCACGGCGGTGACCGGCGCTGCACACTGGGAGATTCTGGTCCGGGCGCGCGCCATTGAAACCCAGTGTTATGTGCTGGCGGCCGCACAAGGCGGAACTCATCCAGGGCCTCGGGAAACCTACGGTCATGCAGCGATCGTCGACCCATGGGGGCGGGTGCTGGCACGGCAGGAGCAAGGGGAAGCCGTGCTGCTGGCCGAACGAGACAGTGAAGAACAGGCGTCCATACGGGCGCGGATGCCGGTGTCCAGTCACCGGCGCTTTTTTTCGCAGGACGCCGTGCGGCCTGCTTCGGAGTGAATATGAGTGGCTTGTCCTCTGTCAGTGAACATCTTCTGGCGCCCGGTGGCTTGAGCCTGGACAGCCTGCAATCGGTATTGGGCGAGTTGGCCGGCCCGGGCATCGATGCGGCCGACCTGTATTTCCAGGGCCTGATTTCCGAATCCTGGTCTCTGGAGGACGGCATCGTCAAGGAAGGCAGTTTCAACCTGGATCAGGGCGTCGGTGTACGTGCCCAGTCCGGCGAAAAGACCGGCTTTGCCTACAGCAATGCAATCACTCTGGAAGCCTTGACCTCGGCGGCCCGTGCTGCCCGTTCCATTTCCCGTGCGGGTCAGAATGGCCGGGTTCAGGCTTTTACCACTCAGGATGTCGCTCAACTGTATGCGCCGGATAATCCGCTGGAAGTGATGAGCCGTGCTGAAAAGGTCGAGCTGCTCAAGCGTGTCGATGTGGCTACCCGAGCCCTGGACCCGCGTATCCAGAAGGTATCGGTCAGCATGTCTGGTGTCTGGGAGCGCATTCTGGTCGCGGCGGCCGATGGCACGCTGGCCTCCGATGTGCGGCCTCTGGTGCGTTTCAACGTCAGTGTCATCGTCGAGCAGAACGGTCGCCGCGAGCGTGGCGGTCATGGTGGCGGCGGTCGTACGGACTACCGTTATTTCCTGTCTGAAGACCGTGCCATGAGCTACGCCCGTGAGGCGTTGCGCCAGGCACTGGTTAACCTCGAAGCGATTCCTGCTCCGGCGGGAACCCTGCCTGTGGTACTGGGTTCCGGCTGGTCCGGTGTGTTGCTGCACGAAGCGGTCGGGCATGGTCTGGAAGGCGATTTCAACCGCAAGGGCAGTTCGGCCTACAGCGGACGGATTGGCGAGAAGGTCGCCTCCAGCCTCTGCACCATCGTCGATGACGGCACGCTGGCCGGACGTCGTGGCTCATTGAGCGTGGACGACGAAGGTACGCCGACCGAATGCACGACCCTGATCGAGAATGGCGTGCTCAAGGGCTACATGCAGGACAAGCTCAATGCCCGTCTGATGGGCGTGGGCCGTACTGGTAACGGTCGTCGTGAATCCTATGCGCACCTGCCGATGCCGCGCATGACCAATACCTACATGCTGGCGGGCCAGAGCGATCCGCAGGAAATCATCGCTTCGGTGAAGAAAGGTATCTATTGCGCCAACCTGGGCGGTGGTCAGGTCGACATCACCAGTGGCAAGTTCGTGTTCTCCACCAGCGAAGCCTATCTGATCGAAGACGGGAAAATTACCGCTCCGGTCAAAGGTGCGACCCTGATCGGCAATGGCCCGGAAGCCATGAGTCGGGTGTCGATGGTGGGTAATGATCTGTCGCTGGACAGCGGCGTCGGTGTCTGTGGCAAGGATGGTCAATCGGTGCCGGTCGGTGTCGGTCAGCCGACGCTGAAGATCGATGCGATCACGGTCGGTGGTACTGGCGGTTGAATGTGAGTCGGGGCTGATCGCCAGCGATCAGCCCCGATCGGTCGTGATCAACGCAGGCCGCGTTGAACCTCGTCCAGCTCACGGATGTATTTAAAGATTTTGCGGCTGGTGGCCGGCGGTTTGTTGCGTGCCACTTCGTGCTGGGCCTGACGGATCAGGGAGCGCAGTTGCTGGCGGTCGGCCTCGGGGTAATCGTTGAAGAACTTTTCGAGGTCGCCGTCATTGCCTGAGATCAGGCGATCACGCCAGCGCTCCAGGGCGTGGAAGCGTTCGTTGTACTGGCGAGTGGAGGCGTCGAGTTGGTCCAGCAGTTCCAGGATGGCTTCCTGGTCCTGGTCACGCATCAGCTTGCCAATGAACTGGATGTGGCGTTTTCGTGCAATGTGAGCCGTGTGCTTGTGAGCTTCGGCCAGCGCCTTGCGCAAGGCGTCGGTCAGCGGCAGCTTGGCCAGCACATCGGGCTTGAGTGTTGTCAGTCGCTCGCCAAGATCAACCAGAGCATGCAGCTCACGTTTGACCTGGCTTTTGCTTTTCTCCCCGTCGAGGGAGTCGTCGTAAGAATCAACCATGGGGGCCGTCCGCAAATAAACGCCGCCATGATAACCAGTCGAGGGCCGCTTGTCCGGCCCGCTCGGTATTCGGCGTGTGCCGAAAGCAGAATTTGATGGAGAAAATCATGAGTGCAACCCAAAGCGTCGGCCCACAGGCCTTGCCCGAGCTGCAGGAACAGGTCGAGCAGATCATTGCCGAGGCCAGGCGTCAGGGCGCCAGTGCCTGTGAGGTCGCCGTGTCGCTGGAGCAGGGGCTGTCGACGTCGGTTCGCCAGCGGGAAGTGGAAACCGTGGAGTTCAACCGCGATCAGGGGTTTGGTATCACCCTGTATGTCGGTCAGCGCAAAGGCTCGGCCAGTACCTCGGCCAGCGGGGCCGATGCCATCCGCGAAACCGTGGCCGCTGCACTGGCGATTGCGAAGCATACTTCCGAAGACGAAAGCTCCGGTCTTGCCGACGCCGCGCTGATGGCCAGGGAGAACAAGGATTTCGATCTGTTCCATGCCTGGGACATCACGCCCGAGCAGGCCATCGAAAAGGCTTTGATCTGTGAAGCTGCGGCATTCGATGCCGACAGCCGGATCAAGAACGCCGATGGCACCACGCTCAATACCCATCAAGGCTGCCGCGTCTACGGCAACAGCAACGGTTTCATCGGTGGCTACGCCTCGACACGCCATAGCCTGAGCTGCGTGATGATCGCGGAAGGTGAAGGCCAGATGCAGCGCGATTACTGGTATGACGTCAATCGCATCGGACCGCAACTGGCCGATGCCCAGAGCATTGGTCGCAAGGCGGCCCAGCGTGCCGCGAGCCGTCTGGGCGCACGCCCTGTACCGACGTGTGAAGTGCCGGTGCTGTTTTCGGCAGAAATGGCCGGAGGTCTGTTCGGCAGCCTGTTGTCGGCGATTGCCGGTGGCAACCTGTATCGCAAGTCCTCCTTTCTGGAGGGGGCATTGGGGCAACGCCTGTTCCCTGAGTGGCTGACCATCGACGAGCGCCCACACCTGATGCGCGCCATGGGCAGTTCCGCTTTCGACAGTGATGGTCTGGCCACCTACGCCAAGCCGTTCGTGGAAAACGGTACGCTGGTTTCCTACGTCTTGAGCACCTATTCCGGTCGCAAACTGGGTCTGCCCAGCACGGCGAACGCCGGTGGCGTGCATAACCTGTTCGTCACCCATGGCAGCGAAGACCAGGCAGCACTGATCCGGCGCATGGGGCGTGGCCTGCTGGTCACCGAACTGATGGGCAGCGGCCTGAACATGGTGACCGGTGATTATTCCCGTGGCGCTGGAGGTTTCTGGATCGAAAATGGCGAGATCCAGTTCCCGGTTCAGGAAGTGACCATTGCAGGCAATATGCGTGACATGTTCAAGCAGATCGTCGCCGTTGGCAGCGATCTTGAGTTACGCAGCAACATCCGTACAGGCTCGGTGCTCATCGAGCGGATGATGGTTGCGGGTAGCTGAACCCCTTCGCGAATGAATTCGCTCCTACAGACGCCGTAGGAGCGGATTCATCCGCGAATAACCATCCCCCCATATCCCTTCTCAATCCTCCTTTCCCGTCCCCACTTTAAACTCCACTCTTGTTTTGATTCTTAATCTCATTCAATAATGAATATCATTTCTAAAATGAGATGCGGTCATGGGGTCTGTGTTGCACGAGCTGCCTTACCTGGAAAACTGGCGCGGGTTGAGCCTGCGGATTCGTTGTGCCCTCGAGCCTGACGAACCCCGCCTGATCGAGCATTACCTGGCCGAAGGTCGCTACCTGGCACGTTTTACGGCCACTCCACAGATGCTTATTGCCGAAACCACATTTCGCCTGCTGATGGACACGGCGCGTGACACGGTCTTGCCGTGGCACTGGCGCTGTCTGTGTCTTGATCAGGCATGGCGGCCGCTGCGCGATGTAAAAGCGCTGGCCTCCACCCCCGCACGGCATCAGCGCTGGGAAGCCTGCGTGCATCAATTGGCCTCCTGCGTCTTACAGCCTTCGATTTCTCTCACTGAACTGGTGCAAGGACATTCCGATGAGTAATACCCGTATCGAACGCGACAGCATGGGCGAACTGCAGGTCCCGGCCGAGGCCTTGTATGGCGCACAGACTCAGCGTGCGGTGGATAACTTCCCGATCAGCCAGCAGCGCATGCCAAAGCAGTTCATTCGTGCCCTGCTGCTGGCCAAGGCGGCAGCGGCTCAGGCCAACCTTGAGCTGGAACAGATCAGCGAAGGCCAGAGCAAAGCCATCGTCAGTGCCGTGAAGGACCTGCTGGCCAGTGACTTCATGACTCACTTCCCGGTGGACATCTACCAGACTGGTTCCGGCACCAGCACCAACATGAACGCCAACGAGGTGATTGCGACCCTCGCCACCCGCGTGCTGGGCGAAACGGTCAACCCGAACGATCACGTCAACTGCGGCCAGAGCAGCAACGACATCATTCCGACCACCATTCATGTCAGCGCTGCGCTGGCGCTGCATGAGCAACTGCTGCCGGCCCTGACTCATCTGGTGCAGGTCACCGAGCACAAGGCCGTGCAGGTGCATGACTTCGTCAAGACCGGTCGTACTCACTTGATGGACGCCATGCCGGTCCGCATGAGCCAGGTTCTGAACGGCTGGTCGCAGCAGATTCGCGCCAATATCGAACACCTGCAAGCCTTGCAGCCGAGCCTGCAAGCGCTGGCTCAGGGCGGTACGGCGGTGGGAACCGGTATCAACGCGCACCCTGAGTTTTCCGCACGTTTCAGCAAACACCTGAGCGCCCTGAGTGGCGTGCAGTTCGTACCGGGCAAGGACCTGTTCGCCCTGATCGGTTCCCAGGACACCGCCGTTGCCGTTTCCGGTCAACTCAAGGCCACCGCCGTTTCGCTGATGAAAATCGCCAACGACCTGCGCTGGATGAACTCCGGGCCGCTGGCCGGCCTGGGCGAAATCGAGCTGCAAGCCTTGCAGCCGGGCTCTTCGATCATGCCGGGCAAAGTCAATCCGGTGATCCCTGAGGCGACGGCGATGGTGGCCGCACAGGTCATCGGCAACGATGCGGCCATTACCGTGGCGGGGCAGTCCGGCAATTTCGAGTTGAACGTGATGTTGCCGATCATCGCCCAGAACCTGCTCAGCAGCATCGAGTTGCTGACCAACTCCAGCCGTCTGCTGGCCGACAAGGCGATTGCCAGCTTCAAGGTCAACGAAGCCAAGCTCAAGGAAGCGCTGTCGCGCAACCCGATTCTGGTGACGGCGCTCAACCCGATCATCGGCTACCAGAAGGCGGCCGAAATCGCCAAGAAGGCGTACCAGGAAGGGCGTCCGATCATCGATGTCGCCCTTGAACACACCGATTTGCAGCGCAGTCAGCTGGAAGTGCTGCTCAATCCCGAAAAACTCACTGCTGGCGGCATCTGATACAAGCCCGCCTGGAGGTATGTCATGCAGCATTGGAAACGCATCATCGAACAGGCCAATCGCTGTTTCAATCTGGGCGAGTGGGTCGAGGCCCGCGAGCTTTACCTTCAGGCGCTGGCACTGGCTCAAGTGCTGTTCGAGCGCTGGCCGGATGCCGACGAAGCGGTGGCGGCCTGCGTCATTTCCCATCACAACCTGGCCGATCTGCACTTGAGCCTGGGGCAGCCGGAGGAGAGCGCCGAGTATCTGTGCGCAATCCACCAGTGCCTGCTGCAAGCCATGCAGGATTCCCGTCTGCCCAAGGCCTTGCGCGAAGCCGCGCTGCGTCACAGCAACAAGACCTATGCCGAACTGCTGGGTTTTATCAGCGAACACGGCGAATACCCGAGGACTCATCGATTGCTGAACAGCAACAGTGAGCATACGCGCTCATCGTTGCAGCGAAGTTCGGCTGCCACTCCTGGCCTTTTCTACGGAGCACATTGATATGCCTTACACCTTGCCTGCACTGCCTTATGCCTACGATGCCCTGGAACCGCACATCGATGCGCAGACCATGGAAATTCACTACACCAGGCACCACCAGACCTACATCAATAACCTCAACGCGGCCGTCGAGGGGACCGAGTTCGCCGAGTGGCCCATCGAGAAACTGGTCGCCAGCGTCAAGCAACTGCCTGAAAAACTGCGTCCGGCCGTGATCAATCAGGGCGGCGGTCACGCCAACCATTCCCTGTTCTGGACGGTGATGGTGCCAGGCGGTGGTGGCGTGCCTTCCGGGGCAGTGGCCAAGGCGATCGACGAGCAACTGGGTGGCTTCGACAGCTTCAAGGAGGCCTTCACCAAGGCGGCCCTGACTCGTTTCGGCAGCGGCTGGGCCTGGCTGAGCGTGACGCCCGAGAAAAAACTCGTGGTTGAAAGCAGCGGTAACCAGGATAGCCCGTTGATGAATGGCAATACGCCGATTCTGGGCCTGGACGTCTGGGAGCACGCTTACTACCTGCTGTATCAGAACCGTCGCCCTGAATACATCAATGCGTTCTACAACGTGATCAACTGGGATGAAGTATCCCGGCGTTATCAGGCCGCTCTGGCCTGACTTCCCCATAACAAGACCTAAGGCAGTTTATGCGTTCGGAAATACTCACGATCAGCAGTGTGCGGTTGTTCCGTCTCGCGATCGGGACAGTGCTGTTGCTGGCCGGTATGGCGTTGCTGGTCGCGCAGGGGCTGGCCTGGCTCAATCTGGAGCCACGTCTCATGCGTGCGCTGGAGGGCGGCGCCATCTGCGCGCTGGGAACGGCGCTTGGAGCGGTTCCGGTGCTGGTGATCCGGAGCATGCCCATCATGGTGTCCGATGGGCTGCTCGGCTTCGGTGCTGGCGTCATGCTGGCTGCGACGGCGTTTTCCCTGATCGTTCCGGGGCTTGAGGCGGCCGAAGGTCTTGGTTTTTCATCCTGGGGTGCGGCAGGTCTGGTCAGTTCAGGCATCGTTCTCGGTGCGTTGTGCCTGTTCATGGTCGATTACAGCGTGTCCAAAGGCTCGCCCGTAGGCGGTACGGCGGAGCACCCGGCGATTGCCCCACGAATCTGGCTGTTCGTGATAGCCATCGTGGCCCACAACATCCCGGAAGGGATGGCGATTGGTGTCTCGGCAGGCGGCGGCTTGTCGGAGGCCGACAGCCTGGCCATCGGTATTGCCCTGCAGGACGTGCCTGAAGGGCTGGTCATTGCCATGGTGCTGGCCGGTGCGGGCATGTCGCGGGGCAAGGCGTTTCTGATCGGGGCCGCCTCCGGTCTGGTCGAGCCGCTGTTTGCCGTGCTGGGGGCCTGGCTGGTGGGAATTGCCGAGCAATTGCTACCGTTCGGTCTGGCCCTGGCGGCAGGTGCAATGCTGCTGGTGGTCACCCATGAAATCATCCCGGAATCACGCCTGAACGGGCATAACAAGATTGCCAGTCTGGGATTGATTGTGGGGTTTTGCATGATGATGGCGATGGACACCGCGCTGGTTTGATCGCCATGGGCACGGGGCCGCTTTTCAGAGGCTCTGTGTCAGAAGCGTACGCAGCCAGATCCGGGCTGCGTCGCGGTGTGTGCGTTCATGCCAGGCCAGGACCTTGCTGAAGCCTGTTATGTCCAGCGGCGGGCTTACCAGCGTCAGGCCTTCCGATGGCTTGATCAGCCGTTTGGGGACGACGGAAATCAGATCGCTCTCCCTCAGAATTTCCGGTAGCACCAGAAAGCTGGTGACCGATACCGTGACGCGTCGCTCGCGGCCTATACGTGCCAGAGCCTCATCAGTGACACCTCTGAACCCCCCTCCAGCGTAGGACACCATGGCGTGCTCCAGGGCGCAGAAGTGTTCCAGTGTCAGCGTTCCGTCCGCCAGGGCCGGATGATCGTGCCGCAGGGCGCACACATACTGCTCGTCGTAGAGGGGATGGCTGTGCAGGCCGGGGGAGGTGGTTTCAGGCGTCAGAATGGCCATGTCCAGCGTGCCGGTTTCAAGGGCCGCGTTGACCTGAAGGTCGTCGACCGGATGCACCGCAAGCCGAATCCCGGGGGCCTGTACACGCAGTGCGGCCAGAAAAGGCACGATCAGGGTCCGCAGAGCGTAATCCGTTGCCGCGATGGAAACCGTCAGCGTTGCCGTGGCTGGGTCGAATCCGTCGGGTTGTAACAGGCGCTCTATTTCTTCCAGCATGCTCTTTACCGGCCTGGCCAGTTCAAGGGCGCGGGTCGTCGGCACAATGCCGCGTTGTGCTCGCACGAAGAGCGGGTCACCGAAGGCTTCACGCAGGCGTGTCAGCATCCCGCTGACGGCGGGTTGAGTCAGTGAAAGCCTGGCCGCAGCGCGAGTGACGCTACGCTCATCGAGAAGTGCGTCCAGCGCTTTCAACAGATTGAGGTCCAGACTTCTGATATCACGCTGCATGATGGATAGGCTCAGGAATCGCGATTGGTCTTATGAATAGTCGACGCTCATGATGGGGGCCGTCAACTCACAACGGCATATTTCCACGAGGATTACTCATGAGCGCGATCATCTGGCCTGAAGGCTACACACCCGGTATCACCGATAACTATGTGTCCAACGAGATCGTGGTGAGTGGCCTGACAGCGGCTCAGGTATGGGCCAGTCTCAACGACACCTCACTCTGGCAGGGCTTTTACAGCAACGTGTCGGATATCCGGTTCCATGATGGATCCGGCCCACAGTTATCCGATCAGGCGCGTTTTCGCTTCACGACCTTTGGCTTTCCCGTCGAGGCGCAAGTGGTGGAATACCTTCCGCCGGTTGCGGGTGAGCCTGCACGGATTGCCTGGCACGGCTGGGTTGAGGGGGATGAGCTGAGCCGACTGGACGTGCATCACGCCTGGTTGTTTGAGGATTTGCCGGGAGGGCGGGTGCGGATTCTGACCCAGGAAACGCAGAATGGAGCGCCAGCGCGTGAGTTGGCGAAAACCCTGCCCAACCCCATGCTCAACGCTCATCAGGAGTGGATCGAAGGGCTGGCGCGTCAAGCGCGCAGTTGAGACGGGAACCGCGCTCCGGAATCGGGGCGCGGCAGGCGACGATGGGCTTATTCGCCTTCGTCGAAGCGGTTATTGATCAGCTCGACCAGACCATCCAGTGCATCCTGCTCGCCTTCGCCTTCGGTCAGCAGATGAATCTCGGTGCCTTTACCGGCCGCCAGCATCATCACTGCCATGATGCTCTTGCCATCGACCATGCTGTCCGGTGAACGGCCAACTCTGATCTGGCAGGGAAACTTGCCGGCGACACCCACGAACTTGGCGGCAGCGCGGGCGTGCAGGCCCAGTTTGTTGATGATGGTGATTTGACGAGCGGGCATCGCAGTGAAAATCCTTTCAGCTTAGGTCGCGGTGGCGAACCTGAACGTTCTTGAGTGATTGTTGCAGGACCTGACCCAGTCGTTCCGTCAGGTAGACGGAGCGGTGATGTCCGCCTGTGCAGCCAATGGCAATGGTAACGTAGGACCGGTTACTGGCCGCGAAGCGAGGCAGCCATTTGTTGAGGTAGGAAAAAATGTCCTGAAACATCTCCTCCACATCCGGCTGAGCGGCCAGATACTCGACAACCGGTGCATCGAGGCCGGAATGATCACGCAGTTCCGGCTTCCAGTACGGGTTGGGCAGGCAGCGCACATCAAAGACGAGATCCGCATCTACCGGCATGCCACGTTTGAAACCAAAGGATTCGATCAGGAATGCCGTGCCGGGTTCCGGCCTGTTCAGCAGGCGAAGCTTGAGGGTATCGCGTAGCTGATAGAGGTTCAGGTGCGTGGTGTTGATCTTGAGGTCGGACAGATCGATGATCGGTCCCAGCAATGTGGTTTCGTCATGGATGGCTTCTGCCAGCGAGCGGTTCGCCGTGCTCAGCGGATGACGACGGCGCGTTTCGGAGAAACGCTTGAGCAGGGTGGCTTCATCGGCATCCAGGTAAAGAACGTCGCACTGGATATTGCGCGCACGTACTTCTGCAAGCATCTGCGGGAAACGCGTCAGGTGACTGGGCAGGTTGCGTGCGTCGATGGAGACCGCCAGCAGGGGCTCGGCCAGTTCCGTGTTGATCAGGGCACGCTCGGCCAGTTCCGGGAGCAGGCCGGCAGGAAGGTTATCAACGCAGTAGAAACCGTTGTCTTCCAGCACATCCAGAGCCGTGCTCTTGCCTGAACCCGAGCGACCACTGACGACGATCATGCGCATGATCAGTGCCCGTTCTGTACGTCCAGTACCACTTTATAAAGCGTTTCACCGCTTTCGGCACTGCGTAGGCGATCACGCACTTCTGTGCGGTCGAGCATGCTGGCGATCTGGCGCAGCAGCTCCAGGTGTTCATCGGTGGCAGCTTCCGGGACGAGCAGGACAAACAGCAGGTCGACCGGGGCACCGTCGATGGCATCGAAATCGATAGGGGATTCCAGACGGATAACCGCGCTGACCGGCGTTTCACAGCCTGGCAGGCGGCAATGGGGAATGGCGATGCCGTTTCCAAAACCGGTCGATCCCAGTTTTTCACGGGCAACAAGGCTTTCAAACACGGTTTGCTGATCCATGCTCGGCACTTCGCGGCCGATCAGGTTGGCAATTTGTTCGAGTACACGCTTTTTACTGCCGCCCGGCACGTTCACGCATGAACGGCCGGGGGTCAGGATATTTTCAAGTCGGATCATTTGGATGAGTGTTAGCGAGCTGTCGCACCTTTAAGGATGTTCTGCTGCTTCTCCTTGTGCTTGAGCAATTGTCTGTCGAGCTTATCAGTGAGAAGGTCGATGGCTGCGTACATGTCGTCATGCTCGGCATTGGCCACCACCTCTCCACCATGGATGTGCAGCGTGGCTTCGATTTTCTGCTTCAGCTTCTCGACAGCCATCGTGACCTGCACGTTAGTAATCTTGTCAAAATGCCCTTCGAGCTTCTTGAGCTTGAGCTCCACGTATTCGCGAAGGGGCTTGGTCACTTCCAGTTGGTGTCCACTGATATTGACTTGCATACAGCTTTCTCCTTTGCCAGTGCATAAAGAGGCAGGGGGTTATTCCTGCCGCTGGAACGCTGTGGCTCTGCCTGCATCACATCAGTCGCTTGCGCTCACTCGAAGGTGCAATCCCCAGTGATTCGCGGTACTTGGCAACTGTGCGACGGGCGACTTGAATGCCTTGTGCCTCCAGTAAACCAGCGATCTTGCTATCACTCAACGGCTTTTTCTGATTTTCGGCGGCAACCAGTTTTTTAATGATTGCGCGGATTGCCGTCGAGGAGCATTCGCCGCCTTCAGAGGTGCTTACGTGGCTGGAGAAGAAGTATTTCAGCTCGTAAATACCCCTTGGGGTGTGCATGAACTTCTGGGTGGTGACGCGGGAGATCGTCGATTCATGCATGCCCACGGCTTCGGCGATGTCATGCAGGACGAGCGGCTTCATGGCTTCGTCGCCATATTCAAGGAAACCGCGTTGATGCTCGACGATCTGGGTCGCGACCTTCATCAGGGTTTCGTTGCGGCTTTGCAGGCTCTTGATGAACCAGCGAGCCTCCTGCAACTGGTTGCGCATGAAGGTGTTGTCGGCGCTGGTGTCGGCCCGGCGTACGAAACCGGCGTATTGCGGATTGACGCGCAGGCGTGGCACCGATTCCTGGTTCAGCTCGACCAGCCAGCGCTCGTTGTCCTTGCGCACGATCACGTCCGGTACAACGTATTCGGCTTCGGTGGATTCGATCTGTGAGCCCGGACGCGGGTTCAGGCTCTGGACCAGCTCGATGACCTGGCGAAGTTCGTCTTCCTTGAGCTTCATGCGACGCATGAGCTGTGTGTAGTCTCGGCTGCCCAGCAGGTCGATGTAGTCGGTGACCAAGTGTTGGGCTTCGCTCAGCCAGCGGGTTTTTGCCGGCAGTTGGCGCAGTTGCAGCAACAGGCATTCGCTCAGGTTGCGGGCACCGATACCGGCGGGCTCGAATTGCTGGATTCTGTGCAGAACGGCTTCGATTTCGTCGAGTTCGATATCCAGTTCAGGGTCGAATGCCTCGACAATCTCTTCCAGGGTCTCGTCGAGATAGCCCTGGTTGTTGATGCAGTCGATCAGGGTCACGGCAATCAGCCGGTCCTTGTCCGACATCGGCGCGACGTTCAGTTGCCAGAGCAGATGGCTTTGCAGGCTCTCGCCGGCGGATGTGCGGGTGGTGAAATCCCATTCATCGTCATCGTTGCTGGGCAGGCTGCTGGCGCTGGTCTGATAAACGTCTTCCCAGGCGGTGTCGACAGGGAGTTCGTTGGGAATGCGTTCGTTCCACTCGCCGTCCTCCAGGTTGTCCACGGTCGGCGTGGATTCCTGGTAGGTGGGCTCCTGAACCTCTGTATTGGGCTTTTGCTCGATATTGTCGGCCAGGGGATCGGAGTTGTCGAAGTCGTCGCCTTCTTCCTGGCGTTCCAGCATAGGGTTCGACTCCAGCGCCTCCTGGATTTCCTGCTGGAGATCCAGGGTCGATAACTGGAGCAAGCGGATAGCCTGTTGCAGCTGCGGCGTCATCGTCAGCTGCTGGCCCATTCTCAAGACTAGCGATGGTTTCATGGCAGGGGCTAAACACCTTATTCGCCGGCGCACATGCGCCATCCACTACAGGGCGCCGAAGCGCCAAACTTAAGCAAGTTATATGCCTGAATCTGAAGTGTTTGCCTAGAGCGTCATGACAAATAATGAATTGTCAACAGGGTGCTCAGACAATGCTCGGGTCAAAAGAGCTGGAACACTGCATCGACTTACAGGCGGAACTCGTGGCCGAGATAGACTTCTTTCACCAGCTGGTTTGCCAGAATGGTCTCTGAGTCGCCTTCGGCGATCAGTTGGCCATCGTTGACGATGTAGGCGGTTTCACAGATGTCCAGGGTTTCGCGGACGTTGTGATCGGTGATCAACACGCCGATGCCCTTGGCTTTCAGGTGATGAATGATCTGCTTGATATCGCCCACCGAGATGGGGTCTACGCCTGCGAACGGTTCGTCGAGCAGGATGAACTTGGGAGCCGTGGCCAGTGCCCGTGCGATTTCGACCCGGCGGCGTTCACCGCCCGAGAGGCTCATGCCCAGGTTGTCGCGGATGTGGCTGATGTGGAATTCCTGCAGCAGGCTTTCCAGCTCCTTGCGGCGTGCTGCGCCGTCAAGTTCCTTGCGGGTTTCAAGGATTGCCATGATGTTGTCGGCCACGGACAGCTTGCGGAAGATCGAGGCTTCCTGAGGCAGATAGCCGATGCCTGCGCGTGCGCGGCCGTGCATCGGCTGATGGCTGACATCCAGGTCGTCGATCAGGACGCGGCCCTGATCGGCCTGTACCAGACCGACAATCATGTAGAAGCAGGTCGTCTTGCCGGCACCGTTGGGGCCCAGCAAGCCTACGATCTGACCGCTGTCGATGGACAGACTTACATCGCGTACGACCTGACGGCTCTTGTAGCTCTTGGCCAGGTGCTGGGCTTTAAGCGTCGCCATTTACTGGGCCTTCTGCTGTTCGGTTTTCTTTTTGGGCTGGATGACCATGTCGATCCGTGGGCGCGGCGCGGTCACTTTGGCGGCGCCATTGGCCCGGCCTGCGGTGACAACCTGTCTCACGGTGTCATAGACGATCTTTTCGCCTTCGGAAGTGTTGCCGTCGTTGATGACCTTGGCCTTGTCGATCAGCACGATGCGGTCTTGTGCCGCGTAATACTGAATGGTCACGCCGTAAGCCTGCACGATCGGCTTGTCCACGGACGGCTTCTGCTCGTAATAGGCCAGGTTGCCGACGGAGGTGAATACGTCGACTTCGCCCTGTGCATTGCGAGTGATGGTCACGGTGTTGCCGGTGATCTTCATCGAGCCCTGAGTGATGATGACGTTGCCTTTGTAGGTGGCCACGCCTTTCTTGTCATCGAGCTGCGCATCGTCCGACTGGATATGGATCGGCTGATCGCGGTCGGTTGGCAGGGACCAGGCGCTCGGGCTTCCCAGTGCTGCGCCCAGGCCGAGCAAAAAAGGAAGAGTTTTAACGAGACTCATACTGTCCTCTTACGTTGGACAGCAGGTCCATCCTGCCGTCGTTCAAATACGCTTTCATTCCCTTGGCTGTCGTTACACCGCCAGCGGCGTCGATTCTAACGATTTGCTCGGTCTGCGCATATTGCTTCTGTGGGAATACGGTCATACGACTGCTGGTAATGATAGTCGTACGCTTCTTTTCATCGGTACGTGCAACACGCACGGAGTCAATCAGTTCAACCTCTGTACCACCCGGCGAGACCTCGCCCCGCTTGCTCTGGACGTGCCAGGGGAACAGGGTGCCGCGGTACATCTGCAGGTCGGGCGTGGTCAGCAGGGTCACGTCCGTGGCCTTGATGTGTTCGACCTTGTCTGCCGTCATTTCATACTGAAGCTTGCCGTCCGGCAGGTACTGCACGCTGCGGGCGTTGATGGCGTAGTAGTCGATGGCGGTGTCGTCGGCGGTTGCGACGGGCTGGTCCATGAAGCTTTCCGGGCTGATGTTCCAGTAACCGGCGGCGGCAAGCAGCAGTCCCAGCACTCCGAAAAGCAGGAATGTACGGATTTTTTTAGTGAGCATATTCATGGCCCGTATTCAGGACTTTCAGAAATAGGGTAGTAGTCATTACATGACTCCTGCACGCAGAAGATCCTGCAGGTTGAATGCACCGATCGGATGGTCGTTTTCATCGACGACGATCAAGGCGCTGATCTTGTGATCCTCCATGATCTTCAGGGCTTCGGCGGCGAGCATGTCGGCACGCGCTGTCTTGCCGTGAAGGGTCATGACTTCATCGATGGTGGTTTCGCGGATATCGATCGGGCGATCCAGTGTGCGGCGCAGGTCGCCGTCGGTGAAGATCCCGGCCAGCTTGCCGTCGACATCGGTGATTGCCGTCATGCCCAGGCCCTTGCGGGTCATTTCCAGCAGCGCGTCGCGCAGCGGGGTGCCCCGCAGCACCCTGGGCAGTGTGTCGCCGCTGTGCATGACATTCTCGACTTTCAGCAGCAGGCGTCGGCCGAGCGCGCCGCCGGGGTGCGAAAAGGCGAAGTCTTCGGCGGTAAAGCCGCGTGATTCGAGCAGGGCAACGGCCAGCGCGTCACCCATGACGAGGGCGGCGGTGGTCGAGGACGTCGGGGCCAGGTTCAGCGGACACGCTTCCTGATCCACCTGGACGTTCAGGTTGACGTCGGCCGCCCTGGCCAGAACCGAGGCCGGATTGCCTGTCAGGCTGATCATTTTGATGCCCAGGCGTTTGATCAACGGCAGGAGTGTGACGATTTCATTGGTCGTGCCGGAGTTGGACAGGGCCAGAATGATGTCGTCGCGGGTAATCATCCCCATGTCGCCATGGCTGGCTTCGGCGGGATGAACAAAATAGGACGTTGTACCGGTGCTCGCCAGGGTGGCGGCGATCTTCCGGCCGATATGCCCGGACTTGCCCATGCCGACCACCACGACACGCCCCTGGCTGGCCAGAATCATTTCGCACGCCCGCACGAAATCTGCATCGAGCTGGCCCAGCAAGCCTTGTATGGCTTCTATTTCGAGGCGGATGGTTCGTTGCGCGGATTGAATCAGGTCGCGGGATTGGTTCATGTCTTGAAATGGTCGGCTTGCTGAAAGGCGGCGATTATAGCGGTAATGTACGATTCCCTCACGTCTGATCGTCGTGGTGCTGCATTCAAGGCGCTTTGCAGCGGGTCGCCGAGGGGCACGCAAGGCTGTTCCGGCGACGATTTCGCCGTGTAAAGGGTGTCTGCAGCCTTTTTCGAGGCATCTAATCAGGCAGGTTCTCTTCTTGGGTGGTGCGCTGCTGCGGTGATATAGTTCGCCGCTTGTTCGGCCAGCCCGTGCCGCTTGTCTCCAATTCAGAGGCCGGTGCAAGAAGGGAGAGGCTGTATCGCAAGGAGTTTAGATGAGCGCCGATGACGCCTACGCGGTCGAGTTGAAAGGAGTGTCCTTCAAACGCGGTACGCGCAGCATATTCAGTAATGTCGATATCCGTATCCCCAAGGGAAAGGTCACCGGAATCATGGGGCCTTCCGGTTGTGGCAAGACGACCTTGCTGCGCCTGATGGGCGCGCAATTGCGACCAAGCGCAGGCGAAGTCTGGGTCAATGGCCAGAACTTGCCGACGCTGTCGCGCAGCGATCTGTTCGATGCCCGCAAGCACATGGGAGTCCTGTTCCAGAGCGGCGCGTTGTTCACCGATCTGGACGTGTTCGAGAACGTCGCTTTCCCCTTGCGCGTTCACACGCAATTGCCGGAAGAAATGATTCGCGACATCGTTCTGCTCAAATTGCAGGCGGTGGGGCTGCGTGGCGCGCTGGAGCTGATGCCCGACGAATTGTCCGGGGGCATGAAGCGTCGCGTGGCGCTTGCCCGTGCCATCGCCCTCGATCCGCAGATCCTTATGTACGACGAACCCTTTGTCGGGCAGGACCCCATTGCCATGGGGGTTCTGGTACGCCTGATCCGGTTGCTCAACGATGCCCTGGGGATCACCAGCATCGTGGTGTCCCATGATCTGACCGAAACGGCCAGTATCGCCGACTACCTGTATGTCGTCGGAGATGGGCAGGTATTGGGGCAGGGGACTCCAGAGGAACTGATGTCCTCGGATAATCCGCGTATTCGTCAATTCATGACCGGTGAACCGGACGGTCCTGTGCCGTTTCATTATCCGGCACCGGATTTTCGCGAAGACCTTTTGGGGAAGCGCTGATGCGCAATAAGTCATTGTTGGAGCGGATTCGCCTGTTTGGGCGTGCCGCCATCGATATCGTTACCGTGCTGGGTCGATCCGGCATATTCCTGAGCCACGCCTTGCTGGGGCGCGGCGGGATCGGCGGCAGTTTTTCGCTGCTGATCAAGCAGCTGTATTCCGTCGGCGTGATGTCTCTGGTCATCATCGTGGTGTCCGGGATCTTCATCGGCATGGTGCTGGCGCTTCAGGGTTTCAGCATTCTGACCAAGTACGGTTCGGAGCAGGCGGTGGGCCAGATGGTCGCGCTGACCCTTCTGCGTGAGTTGGGGCCTGTGGTCACGGCTCTGCTGTTCGCCGGGCGTGCCGGTTCGGCATTGACCGCTGAAATCGGCAACATGAAATCCACCGAGCAATTGTCGAGCCTCGAGATGATCGGTGTCGATCCTCTCAAGTACATCATTGCGCCGCGTCTGTGGGCGGGGTTCATTTCCCTGCCGCTGCTGGCGATCATTTTCAGCGTGGTCGGAATCTGGGGCGGTTCGTGGGTCGCCATCGACTGGCTGGGGGTCTATGAGGGCTCTTTCTGGTCGAACATGCAGAGCAGCGTTTCCTTCACCAGCGATGTGCTCAATGGTGTTATCAAAAGTGTTGTCTTTGCTTTCGTGGTGACCTGGATCGCTGTTTTCCAGGGGTATGACTGTGAACCGACTTCAGAAGGGATCAGCCGCGCTACGACCCGTACGGTTGTGTATGCCTCGCTGGCAGTGCTGGGCCTTGACTTTATTCTGACCGCCTTGATGTTTGGAGATTTCTGATGCAAAACCGTGCCATCGAAACCGGTGTCGGCCTGTTCCTGCTGGCGGGCATACTGGCTTTGCTATTGCTCGCCCTGCGTGTCAGTGGCTTGAGCGCCAGTGCGACCAATGACAGCTATAAACTTTACGCTTACTTCGACAATATCGCCGGTTTGACTGTCAGAGCCAAGGTAAGCATGGCAGGTGTCCCGATTGGCCGGGTGACAGCCATTGATCTGGATCGCGATACGTTCACCGGTCGTGTAACGTTGGAGATACAAAAGAAGGTGGATAACCTGCCTTCGGACTCCACGGCTTCGATCCTGACAGCCGGCCTGCTGGGTGAGAAGTACATCGGCATCAGCGTGGGCGGGGATGAAACCCTGCTCAAGGATGGCAGTACGATCCATGACACGCAGTCGTCGCTTGTGCTGGAAGACCTGATCGGGAAATTCCTGCTCAATACCGTGAGTAAAGACGCTAAATGAGGAGCTTTAAATGATCTCTATCCTGCGCCGTGGCCTGCTGGTATTGCTGGCCGTGCTGCCCATGATGGCCAGTGCGGCGACCACACCGTCCGCACATGATCTGGTGGATCGCACGACCCGTGAGTTGCTGAGCGATCTGGCCAGCAACAAGGAGCAGTACAAGAGCAACCCGGGGGCGTTCTACGACGCCCTGAACCGTATCGTCGGTCCGGTGGTGGATGCGGATGGCATTTCCCGCAGCATCATGACCGTCAAGTACTCGCGCAAGGCTTCGCCCGAGCAGATGCAGCGCTTCCAGGAAAACTTCAAGCGCAGCCTGATGCAGTTCTATGGCAATGCGTTGCTTGAGTACAACAACCAGGGCATCACCGTTTCGCCTGCCAAGGACGAAGGTGCGGACCGTACCAGCGTCGACATGCAGGTCAAGGGCAATAACGGCGCGGTCTATCCTGTGTCCTACACCCTTGAAAAACTCAATGGCGAATGGAAAGTCCGTAACGTCATCATCAATGGCATCAACATCGGCAAGTTGTTCCGTGATCAGTTCGCCGACGCCATGCAGCGTAATGGCAACGATCTGGACAAGACCATCGATGGCTGGGCTGGCGAAGTGGCCAAGGCCAAGGAAGTGACCAATGAAGCGGCACAGAAGGCTGCTCAATGAGTGAGGCTTCCGTCCGCTTCAGTTCTTCGGGGCAATTGCAGCTGATGGGTGTACTGGACTATCGCACGGGGCCGCAACTGCGCAAGCAGGGCGCGGCCCTTATCAAGTCCAGCGATGCCTCGAGCCTGACGCTCGACTGCTCCGGCGTGGTGAAGTCCAGCAGCGTGGGGCTGGCTCTCCTGCTGGCGTTCATGCGTGATGCCCGTGATGCAGGCAAGTCGGTCAGCGTGCAGGCATTGCCCGAAGATATGCAGGAAATCGCTCAGGTATCCGGATTGACCGAGCTTTTGGATATTCATTAATAGCTATTATCGGAAAAGCCCTTTGTCTGGCACCCCGTCGTTGGGGTTCGCATAGCATGGGCTTTTTTGTATGATGGCCGACCCGCGCGCACAGGGCGCCGATCGAGGTTAAGCATGCAGGCTGTAGAAGTTAAGAGCTTCCTTGAAGGAAAGCTGCCCGAAATCCAGGTGGAAGTTGAAGGCCAGGGCTGCAATTTCCAGCTGAACATCATCAGTGACGAGATGGCCAGCCTGAGCCCCGTCAAGCGTCAACAAAACATCTATGCCCATCTGAACCCTTGGATTGCCGATGGCAGTATCCACGCGGTCACTATGAAATTTTTCAGCCGCGCTGCCTGGGCCGAGCGCACCTGAGCCAATTGGTGTCGAGATTCTAATGGATAAATTGATTATTACCGGCGGCGTTCGTCTTGATGGCGAAATTCGCATTTCCGGGGCAAAGAACTCCGCCCTGCCGATCCTCTCGGCAACGCTGCTGGCTGACGGTCCGGTTACCGTTCAGAACCTGCCGCACCTGCACGACATCACCACCATGATCGAGCTGTTCGGTCGTATGGGCATCGAGCCTGTGATCGACGAGAAGCTCAGCGTCGAAATCGACCCGCGCACCATCAAGACACTGGTTGCACCGTACGAGCTGGTGAAAACCATGCGTGCGTCGATCCTGGTGCTGGGCCCGATGGTTGCCCGTTTCGGTGAGGCTGAAGTCGCTCTGCCAGGTGGCTGTGCCATCGGTTCGCGTCCGGTCGACCTGCACATCCGTGGCCTTGAGGCCATGGGCGCAATCATCGATGTCGAAGGCGGCTACATCAAGGCCAAGGCTCCTGAAGGCGGCCTGCGTGGTGCCAACTTCTTCTTCGATACCGTGAGTGTGACCGGTACCGAAAACATCATGATGGCTGCCAGTCTGGCAAAAGGCCGCAGCGTTCTGCAAAACGCCGCTCGCGAGCCTGAAGTGGTCGATCTGGCAAACTTCCTGATCGCCATGGGTGCGAAAATCCAGGGTGCCGGTACTGACACCATCACCATCGATGGTGTGGAGCGCCTGGGTTCCGCCACTTACAAGGTCATGCCCGACCGTATCGAGACCGGTACCTACCTGGTTGCCGCTGCCGCTACCGGCGGTCGCGTCAAGGTCAAGGACACCGATCCGACCATCCTGGAAGCCGTATTGCTGAAGCTTCAGGAAGCCGGTGCCGAAATCACCAGCGGCAACGACTGGATCGAGCTGAACATGCACGGCAAGCGCCCGAAGGCGGTCAACGTGCGTACCGCGCCTTACCCGGCGTTCCCGACCGACATGCAGGCGCAGTTCATCTCGCTCAATGCCATCGCGGAAGGCACCGGGGCAGTGATCGAAACCATCTTTGAAAACCGTTTCATGCATGTCTATGAAATGCATCGCATGGGCGCGCACATTCAAGTCGAAGGCAACACGGCCATCGTTACCGGTACCGAAGTGCTCAAGGGCGCTCCGGTCATGGCGACCGACCTGCGTGCATCGGCCAGTCTGGTGATCTCGGCTCTGGTTGCCCAGGGCGATACCATGATCGATCGTATCTACCACATCGACCGTGGTTACGAGTGCATCGAAGAGAAGCTGCAAATGCTGGGCGCTAAAATCCGCCGCGTTCCGGGCTAGTAGCCAATGCTTCCACTGCCTTTCGGGGCAGTGGAGTTGTCGGTGTGATTTTCTGATTCGTTTCACCTTGAGCTCGTCCTGTCGGGCTCAAGTGTTGTTCAGGGCCGTCTGCCCTGGGCAAAGGTTTCCTGATAAGGACTGACGTTTTCCATGTTGACCATCGCACTGTCCAAGGGCCGTATCCTCGACGATACCCTGCCGCTTCTTGCTGAAGCTGGCATTGTGCCGACCGAGAATCCGGACAAGAGCCGCAAGCTGATCATTCCCACGACCCAGGACGATGTCCGTCTGTTGATCGTGCGCGCTACCGATGTGCCGACCTATGTCGAGCATGGCGCTGCCGATCTGGGTGTCGCAGGCAAGGATGTGCTGATGGAGTACAGCGGCCAGGGTCTGTATGAACCTCTGGATCTGCAGATCGCCAAATGCAAGCTCATGACCGCTGGGGCCGTGGGGGCTGCTGAGCCCAAGGGGCGTCTGCGGGTCGCGACCAAGTTCGTGAACGTTGCCAAGCGTTATTACGCCGAGCAGGGCCGTCAGGTCGACATCATCAAACTGTATGGTTCTATGGAACTGGCACCGCTGATCGGTCTGGCCGACAAGATCATCGACGTCGTCGATACCGGCAATACCTTGCGGGCCAACGGCCTGGAGCCTCAGGAACTGATTGCAACCATCAGCTCGCGTCTGGTGGTGAACAAGGCTTCCATGAAAATGCAGCATGCGCGCATCCAGGCGCTCATCGACACCCTGCGCAAGGCAGTGGAGTCGCGACACCGCGGCTGATTTGATTGCGCAACGTCGAGTTGCGTCCAGCTATCCGTGTCATAGCCAAAATTCTCAGGTGCCTGCGCGGATAGCTTGGTAGCTTATGGCACCTGAGCATCCGCCCATTATTGAGATATTCGCTATGACCACTTCCACTGCAATACGCCGACTCGATGCTACTGATCCGGATTTCGCACGACATCTGGATCATCTGCTGAGCTGGGAAAGTGTGTCTGACGACTCGGTCAATCAGCGTGTGCTCGACATTATCAAGGCGGTGCGTGAGCGGGGAGACGCGGCGCTGGTCGAGTTCACCCAGCGTTTCGATGGCCTTGAAGTGGCGTCGATGGCTGACCTGATCCTGCCCCGCGAGCGTCTGGAGCTGGCACTGACACGCATCACCCCGGCCCAGCGTCAGGCGCTGGAAAAAGCGGCCGAACGTGTGCGCAGCTATCACGAAAAGCAGAAGCAGGACTCCTGGAGCTACACCGAGGCCGATGGCACGGTGCTGGGCCAGAAGGTCACGCCGCTGGACCGTGCCGGTCTCTATGTCCCGGGCGGCAAGGCTTCCTATCCATCGTCGGTATTGATGAATGCGATTCCGGCGAAAGTGGCCGGTGTGGCCGAAGTGGTCATGGTCGTACCCACGCCGCGTGGCGAAATCAATGAGCTGGTGCTGGCTGCGGCTTGTATTGCCGGTGTCGATCGTGTTTTCACGATCGGTGGCGCACAGGCCGTTGCAGCCTTGGCCTATGGCACCGAAAGCGTGCCTCAGGTGGATAAAGTGGTCGGCCCCGGCAACATTTATGTCGCCACCGCCAAGCGCCACGTATTCGGTCAGGTCGGTATCGACATGATCGCCGGACCTTCGGAAATCCTCGTGGTGTGTGATGGCCAGACCGATCCGGACTGGATTGCCATGGACCTGTTCTCCCAGGCCGAACACGACGAAGATGCTCAGGCGATCCTGGTCAGCCCCGATGCCGAATTCCTCGACAAGGTGGCCGCCAGTATCGCCAGGCTGCTGCCGACCATGGAGCGTGCTGCCATTGTTGAAACTTCGATCAATGGCCGTGGTGCCCTGATCAAGGTGGCCGACATGCAGCAGGCCATCGATGTCGCCAATCGCATTGCGCCGGAACACCTGGAACTGTCGGTTGCCGATCCCGAGGCCTGGCTGCCGCAGATTCGCCATGCCGGTGCAATTTTCATGGGCCGTCATACCTCCGAGGCGCTGGGGGACTACTGCGCCGGTCCGAACCATGTCCTGCCGACATCCGGCACGGCACGCTTCTCCTCGCCGCTGGGCGTCTACGACTTCCAGAAGCGTTCATCGATCATCTACTGCTCGCCGCAGGGCGCGTCCGATCTGGGCAAGACGGCTTCTGTCCTGGCCCGTGGCGAGTCGTTGAGCGGGCACGCCCGCAGTGCCGAATACCGTATCACTGACCCCGACTGGAAAGCAGGCAGTACAGAGGAAGGCAAGTAATGAGCAAATTCTGGAGTCCTTTCGTCAGCAGCCTGGTGCCTTATGTGCCGGGTGAGCAGCCGAAGCTGACCAAACTGGTCAAGCTCAACACCAATGAAAACCCCTACGGCCCTTCGCCCAAAGCGCTCGAGGCGATGCGTGCTGCGTTGACCGATGATCTGCGTCTGTACCCGGACCCCAACAGCGACCTGCTCAAGCAGGCGGTCGCCGGTTATTACGGCGTACAGGCCAATCAGGTGTTTCTGGGCAATGGTTCCGATGAAGTGTTGGCGCATATCTTTCACGCGCTGTTCCAGCACGACAAGCCGCTGCTGTTCCCGGATATCAGTTACAGCTTCTATCCCGTGTATTGCGGCCTGTACGGTATCGAGTACGACGCCATTGCGCTGGATGAGCAGTTCCAGATCCGTGTCGCCGATTATGCGAAGCCGAATGCCGGGATCATTTTCCCGAACCCGAACGCCCCTACAGGCTGCCTGCTGACCCTGGAAGCGGTCGAGCAGATCGTCAAGGGCAGCCCCGACTCGGTCGTCGTGGTCGATGAGGCTTATATCGACTTCGGTGGCGAGACGGCGATTGCACTGGTCGATCGTTACCCGAACCTGCTGGTCACCCAGACGCTCTCCAAGTCCCGCTCTCTGGCTGGCCTGCGCGTCGGGCTTGCGGTCGGGCATCCGGACTTGATCGAGGCACTGGAGCGGGTCAAGAACAGCTTCAACTCCTATCCGCTGGATCGTCTGGCGATTGTTGGCGCGACAGCGGCCTTTGAAGACCGTGAGCATTTCGACTCTACCCGCAAGGCCGTGATTGCCAGTCGCGAGTCTCTGATCGAGAAACTGGAAGGTATCGGTTTTGAAGTTCTGCCATCGGCGGCTAACTTCATCTTTGCCCGTCATCCGAAACACGATGCGGCGGGGCTGGCGGCGAAGCTGCGTGAGCAGGGCGTGATCGTGCGTCACTTCAAGCAGGAGCGGATTGCCCAGTTCCTGAGGATCAGCATCGGTACGGCTGAGCAGAACCAGGCTTTGCTGGACGGTTTGAGCGGGATCTAGATCCTTTCGCGAATGAATTCGCTCCTGCGCGTGCAGGAGCGAGTTCATTTATTACTGTTCTTTCGCAGCCTGTGTTGGCGCTGGCGGCGGACGCAGACCTACCTCGGCGCTCAGGCGCAACTCCTTGCCATTGCGCATCACGTCGATCGCAACCTTGTCCTTGGGCTTGGTGCGAGCCACCTGATTCATCGAACGTCGGCCATCGCCTGCCGGCTCGCCATTGATGCTCAGGATCACATCACCCAACTGCAAGCCTGCCTTCTGTGCCGGGCCGTCGCGGAAAATGCCGGCCACCACGATGCCTGGACGATCCTTCAGACCGAAGGAGTCGGCCAGTTCCTGCGTCAAGGGTTGAACTTCGATGCCCAGCCAGCCACGAATGACCTGACCGTGTTCGATGATCGACTTCATGACATCCATGGCCAGTTTGGTCGGGATCGCAAAGCCGATGCCCTGTGATCCGCCAGACTTGGAAAAGATCGCCGTATTGATGCCGGTCAGGTTGCCGACGGCATCGACCAGCGCACCGCCCGAGTTACCGGGGTTGATGGCGGCATCGGTCTGGATGAAGTCTTCGTAGGTGTTGAGGCCCAGCTGGTTACGACCGGTCGCACTGATGATGCCCATGGTGACGGTCTGGCCGACGCCGAACGGGTTGCCGATAGCCAGTGCCACGTCACCGATGCGAATGCTGTCGGAGCGGGCAATGGTGATGGCAGGCAGGTTTTTCAGGTCGATCTTCAGGACAGCCAGATCGGTTTCCGGGTCGTTGCCGATAACGCGCGCGATGGTTTCCCGGCCGTCCTTGAGGGCGACGACGATCTGGTCGGCACCGGTGGTGACATGGTTGTTGGTCAGCAGATAGCCTTCGGGGCTCATGATGACACCGGAGCCGAGGCTGGACTCCATGCGTTTCTGCTTGGGGGCGTTGTCGCCGAAGAACCGCCGAAACTGCGGGTCCTCGAACATGGGGTTATTGCTCTTGTTGACCAGCTTGGTGGTATAGAGATTGACCACGGCGGGTGCGGCAGCGCTCACGGCGTCGGCGTAGGAGGACGGACCTTGCATCACATTGGTGGCCTTGGGGGCCTGTTGCAGGTTGACATCCCGGCTGGGCAAGCCGACCCATTCCGGATAACGCTGGATAATCAGCATGGCGATGAGCACGCCAGCCAGCAATGGCCAGCCGAAAAAGCGCAGTGCCTTTAACATTGAGCAAGTCCTGGTGGTTACAGGCGCAAAGATTTGTTCGCGAGTGCGCCATAATGGCGGGCATTATACGAGCACAGAGCCGCTCTGAACCGCATATATTTAGGAGTCTTTTATGGCAGTTGCCCTGAGCACCCTGGTCGAAGAGGCCGACCGCTATCTCAACAGTGCCCGCATCCAGGATTACTGCCCCAATGGCTTGCAGGTCGAAGGGCGCCCGCAAGTCATGCGCATCGTCAGTGGCGTGACGGCCAGTCAGGCCCTGCTGGATGCGGCGGTCGAAGTTCAGGCCGACTTGATCCTTGTCCATCATGGCTATTTCTGGAAGGGCGAAAACCCTTGTGTCGTGGGCATGAAGCAGCGTCGCCTGAAGACCCTGCTCAAACACGACATCAGCCTTCTGGCCTACCACCTGCCTCTGGATGTACACCCGGAAGTGGGCAACAACGTGCAGTTGGCTCGTCAACTGGATATCACGGTCGAGGGGCCACTGGACCCCGAGAACTCGCGGGTCGTCGGTCTGGTGGGTTCTCTTTCCGAGCCTGTCACGGCGCGTGACTTCGCCCGCCGGGTGCAGGATGCCCTGGGACGAGAGCCGTTGCTGATCGAGGGCAGTCAGATGATTCGTCGGGTCGGCTGGTGCAGTGGTGGAGGGCAGGGCTATATCGATCAGGCGGTATTGGAGGGTGTGGACCTGTTCCTCAGCGGTGAAGCCTCGGAGCAGACTTTTCACAGTGCCCGCGAGAATGACATAAGTTTTATCGCTGCCGGACACCACGCGACAGAGCGGTACGGTGTCCAGGCGCTGGGCGACTATCTGGCGCGGCGTTTTGCGCTTGAGCATGTTTTCATCGATTGCCCGAATCCGATCTGAGGTCGGGAGCGAACACAGGTGATCCAAACGAGGGGCTATATGGATAGATCGTTTCGATCTATCCAGTGCACTGATTAGACGGTAGCGTCATGATAAAGTGCGCCCCTCGAATACGGCCCGCTGGCCGCCCGGGAGGGATTCTTCCCGGCCCACAACGAATGCAATCCGTGAGTAGCCATGGTTGATAAACTGACGCATCTGAAACAGCTGGAGGCGGAAAGCATCCACATCATCCGCGAGGTCGCCGCCGAGTTCGACAACCCGGTGATGTTGTACTCGATCGGCAAGGACTCGGCCGTGATGCTGCATCT
The DNA here is from genome assembly GCF_044748865.1 of Pseudomonas sp. NPDC089734. Classification (NCBI taxonomy): domain Bacteria; kingdom Pseudomonadati; phylum Pseudomonadota; class Gammaproteobacteria; order Pseudomonadales; family Pseudomonadaceae; genus Pseudomonas; species Pseudomonas sp. NPDC089734. The sequence goes on from NZ_JBIVGV010000003.1 coordinate 76,910, forward strand.
GGCACGCAAGGCTTTCTTTCCGGGCAAGCTGCCATTTCCGGTCATGCACGTCGATACCCGGTGGAAATTCCAGGAAATGTATCGGTTCCGCGACAAGATGGTCGAGGAAATGGGCCTGGACCTGATCACCCACGTCAACCCTGACGGTGTTGCCCAGGGTATCAACCCCTTCACTCACGGCAGTGCCAAGCACACCGACATCATGAAGACCGAGGGCCTCAAGCAGGCACTGGACAAGCATGGTTTCGACGCCGCTTTCGGTGGCGCACGCCGCGACGAGGAAAAATCCCGCGCCAAGGAGCGCGTCTACTCGTTCCGTGACAGCAAGCACCGCTGGGACCCGAAGAATCAGCGTCCCGAGCTGTGGAACGTTTATAACGGCAACGTCAACAAGGGCGAGTCGATCCGCGTATTCCCGCTGTCCAACTGGACCGAGCTGGATATCTGGCAGTACATCTACCTTGAAGGCATCCCGATCGTACCGCTCTACTTCGCGGCCGAACGTGATGTGATCGAGAAGAACGGCACCCTGATCATGATCGACGACGATCGCATCCTCGAGCACCTGACCGACGAGGAAAAGGCACGCATCGTCAAAAAGAAAGTGCGATTCCGTACCCTCGGCTGCTACCCGCTGACCGGTGCCGTCGAGTCCGAGGCCACGAGCCTGACCGACATCATCCAGGAAATGCTCCTGACGCGAACTTCCGAACGCCAGGGCCGGGTCATCGACCACGATGGCGCAGGTTCGATGGAAGAAAAGAAACGTCAGGGTTATTTCTAAGCTTCAAGTTACAAGCGGCAAGCTGCAAGCTGGAGGCGCATTGCGTAGCTTCAGGGTTTTGCAGATTGCCGCCCCTTGTGGGCGTATGTGAGTGCTCGCAATGGATTTTGAGAAGCTGGTTGTTTGGCAAAGAAGCAAAAGCCTGGCAGTGGCGGTGTACAGAGGACTTCATACGTGCAGGGATTTTGGTTTTAAGGACCAGGTCACGCGATCCGCGCTCTCTGTACCATCGAATATCGCTGAAGGCATGGAGCGTGGATCGGTTAAGGAAAAGGTCCGGTTTCTGTGGATTGCCAAAGCTTCCTGTGGTGAGTTGCGTACGCAAATCATCATTGGAGAAGAGATAGGGTACTTACCCGAATCTTTGTCGAGTGGCTGGATTACTGAGACTCGTGAGCTTTCAAGAATGCTGAGCGGGTTGATCAACAAAATTTCTGACTAGCTGTACGCCGACAAGCTTGCCGCTTGAAGCTTACAGCTTGGAGCTTAAACCCAATGAGCCATCAATCTGAATTGATCAGCGAGGACATCCTCGCCTACCTGGGCCAGCACGAACGCAAGGAAATGCTGCGCTTTCTTACCTGTGGCAACGTCGATGACGGCAAGAGCACGCTGATCGGGCGTCTGCTGCACGATTCCAAGATGATCTACGAGGATCATCTGGAAGCCATTACCCGTGACTCGAAGAAGTCCGGCACCACCGGCGATGACGTTGACCTGGCGCTGCTGGTCGATGGTTTGCAGGCCGAGCGCGAGCAGGGCATCACCATCGATGTTGCCTATCGCTATTTCTCTACCGCCAAGCGCAAGTTCATCATTGCCGACACGCCTGGCCATGAGCAGTACACCCGCAACATGGCGACCGGTGCGTCGACCTGCGATCTGGCGATCATTCTGGTGGACGCCCGTTATGGCGTGCAGACCCAGACTCGCCGTCACAGCTTTATCGCTTCGTTGCTGGGCATCAAGCACATTGTCGTGGCCATCAACAAGATGGACCTCAATGGCTTCGATGAGAGCGTGTTCGAGTCGATCAAGGCCGATTACCTGACGTTCGCCGAAGGCCTGGCCTTCAAGCCGACCACCATGGCATTCGTGCCGATGTCGGCGCTCAAGGGCGATAACGTGGTGAACAAGAGCGAGCGTTCGCCCTGGTACACCGGTCAGTCCTTGATGGAAATTCTTGAAACCGTTGAAATCTCCAACGACCGTAATTACGCGGACCTGCGTTTCCCGGTGCAGTACGTCAACCGTCCGAACCTGAACTTCCGTGGTTTCGCCGGTACTCTGGCCAGCGGTATCGTGCACAAGGGCGATGAAGTCGTCGTGCTGCCGTCGGGCAAGAGCAGCCGGGTGAAATCCATCGTCACCTTCGAGGGCGAGCTGGAGCATGCCGGTCCGGGTCAGGCCATTACCCTGACCATGGAAGACGAGATCGATATCTCCCGTGGCGACCTGCTGGTGCATGCCGACAACGTCCCGCAAGTCAGCGATGCGTTCGATGCCATGCTGGTATGGATGGCTGAAGAGCCGATGCTGCCGGGCAAGAAATACGACATCAAGCGTGCGACCAGCTATGTGCCGGGGTCGATTGCCAGCATCACGCATCGCGTCGATGTGAATACGCTGGTTGAAGGCCCGGCCAGTGCCTTGCAGTTGAACGAGATCGGCCGGGTCAAGATCAGTCTCGATGCGCCTATCGCTCTGGACGGCTACGAAAGCAACCGCACCACTGGCGCGTTCATCGTGATCGACCGTTTGACCAACGGTACCGTTGCGGCGGGCATGATCATCGCCAAGCCAGTCAGCGCAGGTGGCTCGAACCATCATGGCGATCAGGCTCATGTATCGACCCAGGAGCGTGCCCAGCGCTTCGGTCAGCAACCTGCCACCGTGTTGTTCAGCGGTCTGTCGGGTGCAGGCAAGAGCACGCTGGCCTATGCGGTCGAGCGCAAGCTGTTCGACATGGGGCGTGCGGTCTATGTACTGGATGGCCAGAACCTGCGTCACGACCTGAACAAGGGCTTGCCACAGAACCGTGCCGGTCGTACCGAGAACTGGAGCCGTGCCGCTCACGTCGCTCGTCAGTTCAACGAAGCCGGCCTGCTGACTCTGGCAGCCTTCGTTGCGCCGGATGCGGAAGGTCGCGAGCGCGTCAAGGCGCTGATCGGCAAGGATCGCTTGCTGACCGTTTATGTCCAGGCTTCGCCAACGGTCTGCCGCGAACGCGATCCGCAGGGCCTCTATGCCGCCGATGGCGACAATATCCCGGGCGAATCCTTCCCGTACGACGTACCGCTGGATGCCGATCTCACCATCGACACACAGACGTTGAGCGTGGAAGAAGGCGTCAAGCTGGTGCTGGATCTGCTGCGTAGCCGCGGCGCGATCTAAGCCCTTTCAAAATGAATTCGCTCCTGCGCCCGTAGGAGCGAATTCATTCGCGAAAAAACGACACAAAAAAGCCCGCCATTCGATCCGAATGACGGGCTTTTTATTTATCGGTCGCTTACGGCTTTTTCAGGCCGTAATGCTCATCCAGCATACCGGGGGTGTTGGGTGCCTTGGGGGCATAGTCCTTTGGTGCTTCGGTGTCACGTGGCGGTGTCAGGCGGTCGCGAGGAGCCTGGTTGGCCTCCGGGTGCAAGGCAGCCAGCAGGCGTTGACGGGTCAGTTCGTCAAGGGCCAGGCGGTTGGCACCTTCGGCGAGGTGTTCCTGGACTTCCTGATAGCTTTGCGAAAGTTTCTGTACCAGGTTAGCCGTGCTGTTGAAGTGAGTGACCACCTCGTTCTGATAGGTATCGAAGCGTTCCTGAATGCTCTCCAGCTGGCGCTGGGTGTTATTCGGAACGGTGTTAGGCAGCAGACGTGCGACCAGGAAACCAATGACGACACCGGCAACCAGGGCAAGAGTCGGCAACAACCAAACTAAGAGCGAGTGTTCCACGAGTCCTTCCTCTATAAACGGCTTTGCTTTACGTTAACGGCTCTAACCTGCGCTGTATACCCGCGACACGTCGCTTATATGTCAGCTACAGACAATCAGCTAGACGAGTCGATCCATTTCGAGGTCACGGAGTTTATTTTGTCCATGCGTGAAACCCCCGTATTCATTGATGGCCCCGAAGGCCCGCTGGAAGCGCTTTATCAGGATCTGCCCGATGCGGTGGGCGTGGCGCTGATCTGCCATCCTAACCCGATCCAGGGCGGGACGATGCTCAATAAAGTGGTTTCCACGTTGCAGCGTACCGCACGCGATGCCGGGCTGGTGACATTGCGTTTCAATTATCGCGGCGTCGGAAATAGCGCAGGCACTTCGGTTGCCGGTCCGGAAGAGGTGGAGGATGCCGTGGCTGCGGCGCAGTGGCTGCGTGAGCAGCAACCGGATCTGCCCCTGACGCTATTGGGGTTTTCATTTGGCGGTTTTGTGGCTGCCACGCTGGGCGGCCGTCTGGAGGCGCAGGGTGAAAAGCTGAAACACCTGTTTTTGATTGCCGCCGCCGCGTCGCGCCTGAAGGATCAAAGTGTCCTGCCTCAGCACTGTCCATTGACCGTCATTCAGCCTGAAACCGACGAAGTGGTGGACCCTGAAATGGTCTATGCATGGTCTGCGCTTCTGCAACGCCCCCATGAGCTGCTGAAAGTGGCAGAATGCGGACACTTTTTCCACGGCAAGCTGACTGACCTCAAGGATCTGGTCCTGCCGCGACTCTCGAATTGATTGCAGCCATAGAATAAGCGAACCGCCATGACTACTCGTATCCTGACCGGTATCACCACGACCGGCACTCCTCATCTGGGCAACTATGCGGGCGCGATTCGCCCGGCCATCGTCGCCAGCCGCCAGAAGGATGTCGATTCGTTCTACTTCCTGGCTGACTACCATGCCTTGATCAAGTGCGATGACCCGCAGCGCATCCAGCGCTCGCGCCTGGAAATCGCGGCGACCTGGCTGGCGGCCGGTCTGGATGTCGAGCGCGTGACCTTCTATCGCCAGTCCGATATCCCGGAAATCCCTGAACTGACCTGGTTGCTGACCTGTGTGGCGGCCAAGGGGCTGCTCAACCGTGCGCATGCCTATAAGGCGTCCGTGGACAAGAACGTCGAGGCGGGCGAGGACCCGGATGCCGGCATCACCATGGGCCTGTACAGCTACCCCGTGCTGATGGCTGCCGACATCCTGATGTTCAACGCCCATAAGGTGCCGGTCGGCCGCGACCAGATCCAGCACGTTGAAATGGCGCGGGATATCGGTCAGCGTTTCAACCACCTGTTTGGCAAGGGCAAGGAATTCTTCGTCATGCCTGAGGCCCTGATCGAGGAAAGCGTTGCGACGCTGCCAGGTCTGGATGGCCGCAAGATGTCGAAGAGCTACGACAACACCATCCCGTTGTTCAGCAGCGCCAAGGACATGAAAGACGCGATCTCGCGCATCGTGACCGACTCCCGGGCTCCCGGTGAAGCCAAGGACCCGGACAACTCCCACCTGTTCACGCTCTATCAGGCTTTCGCGACGGCTGAGCAGTCTGCCGAATTCCGCTCCGATCTGTTGCAGGGGCTGGGTTGGGGCGAGGCCAAGAATCGCCTGTTCACCCTGCTGGATGGCGAGCTGAGCGAAGCACGCGAGAAGTACCTGTCGCTGATCGAGCGTCCTGCGGACCTGGAAGACATCCTGCTTGCCGGTGCCCAGAAAGCTCGTCGTGCTGCTACGCCATTCCTTGAAGCGTTGCGCGAGGCAGTGGGCCTGCGTTCGTTCCGCACGGTTGTGCAGAATGTCGAGGCTGGCAAGAAGAAAGCGGCCAAGGGCGCACGCATTGTCAGTTTCCGTGAGGACGACGGCAGCTTCCGCTTCCGTTTACTGGCGACCGATGGCGAGCAATTGTTGCTGTCGAGCCGGTTTGCCGATGGCAAGTCGGCTGGCGTGGCCAGCAAAAACCTGATGGGGGGCAGTGAGCCTCTCATCGTCGAATGTGACTTCCACTTTGAAGTGGTGTTTGGCGATGCCAAGGCTGAAAGCCCTCAATTCGAGAGTTCTGAAGCGGTCAAGGCCGGTATGGAGCGCTTGAAGGCTGAACTTAAAGCCTTGCAGGACTAATTGCCATTCCCCCGGGCCGTCGCTACAGTGACGGCCCGCTTTTTTGTTGCCTTGTTAGCGAATATGACGCCTCTAGAACGATATCAAGCAGATCTGAAACGCCCTGACTTCTTCCATGATGCTGCGCAGGAAAACGCTGTGCGTCACCTGCAGCGTCTCTATGAGGATCTGATCGCGGCAAGCGACAGCAAACCCGGCATGTTCGGCAAGCTGTTCGGCAAGAAAGAGCCGACGCTGGTCAAGGGGATTTATTTCTGGGGCGGTGTGGGCCGGGGCAAGACCTATCTGGTCGATACCTTCTTCGATGCCCTGCCGTTCAAGCAGAAGGTGCGGACTCACTTCCACCGCTTCATGAAGCGTGTGCACGAGGAAATGAGAACCCTCAAGGGCGAGAAGAACCCGCTGACCATCATCGCCAAGCGTTTCTCCGAAGAGGCGCGGGTGATCTGTTTCGATGAGTTTTTCGTGTCCGATATCACGGATGCGATGATTCTCGGCACGCTGATGGAAGAGCTGTTCAAGAACGGCGTGACCCTGGTTGCCACGTCCAACATCGTGCCCGATGGCCTGTACAAGGATGGTCTGCAACGCGCCCGTTTCCTGCCGGCCATTGCCTTGATCAAACAGAACACCGATATCGTCAACGTCGACAGTGGCGTCGACTATCGTCTGCGCCATCTGGAGCAGGCTGAACTGTTCCACTTCCCGCTCGACGAGGCGGCTCAGGACAGCATGCGCAAAAGCTTCAAGGCCTTGACGCCCGAGTGTGCACAGACCGTCGAAAACGATGTGCTGATCATCGAGAACCGCGAGATTCGTGCCTTGCGTACCTGTGACGACGTGGCGTGGTTCGACTTCCGTGAACTGTGCGACGGCCCGCGTAGCCAGAACGATTACATCGAACTGGGCAAGATCTTCCACGCCGTGCTGCTGAGCGGTGTCGAGCAGATGAGCGTGACCACCGACGACATTGCCCGCCGTTTCATCAACATGGTCGATGAATTCTACGATCGCAACGTCAAGTTGATCATTTCATCTGAAGTGGAGCTGAAGGATCTGTATACGGGCGGGCGTCTGACGTTCGAGTTCGCACGGACCCTGAGCCGTCTGCTGGAAATGCAATCCCACGAATTCCTGGCGCGGGCGCATAAGCCGTAAGAGCGAGGCTGCAAGCGGCAAGCTATAAGCTGCAAGATAAGGGTAGATCGCGTTCTGCTTTTGATCTTGCTTAAAGCTTGTAGCTTGTAGCTTGTAGCTTGTAGCTTTTCAGCAGGCTGCTACGCAGCCTGCTGAAACTGCTGCCTGTATTGATTCGGTGACAGTTCGGTGTGCTGGCGGAACAGGCGGGCGAAGAAGCTGGCGTCGTCGTAGCCGATTTCGTAGCTGATGGTCTTGATGCTTTTTCGGGTTCCCGAAAGCAGGCCTTTTGCGGTTTCGATACGCAGCCGTTGCAGGTAGTGCAGCGGTTTGTCTCCGGTTGCGGCCTGGAAGCGGCGCATGAAGTTGCGGATGCTCATGCCATGGTTTCGCGCCACATCCTCAAAGCGGAACTTGTCCGCGAAATGTTCTTCGAGCCAGTGCTGGATCTGCAGGATGATGACGTCCTGATGCAGTTTCTGACCGCCAAAGCCGATTCTTCCCGGTGAATAGCTGCGACGTACTTCATAAAGAATGTCGCGTGCCACGGCCTGGGCCACGTTCGAGCCGCAGAAACGTTCGATCAGATAAATGTAGAGGTCGCAGGCCGAGGTGGTTCCGCCTGCGCAGTACAGATTATCCGCATCTGTCAGGTGTTTTTCCTGATTGAGCAGGACATTGGGAAACCTCTCGGAAAATGCATTGAAGAAGCGCCAGTAGGTCGTGGCTTCCTTGCCATCCAGCAGGCCGGCTTCGGCAAGCCAGAAAACCCCAGTGGCTTCGCCGCACAGGACAGCTCCGTTGGCATGCTGCTCGCGCAGCCATGGCAACACTTGTGGATAGTGCTGGAGCAGGGTGTCGAAATCGTCCCAGAAGGCAGGAAGGACAATGATGTCGCTTTGGCAAAGCGGGCCGTCTACGGGAAGGGTGACATCGCTGAAACTGTTGACGGGCAGCCCGTCCGGGCTCACCAGTCGGATCTCGAAGGCTGGCTTGAGGCCATGGCCAAGCTGTTTGCTGTACCGCAGGCTGGCCAGGTGAAAGAAGTCCTTGGCTTGCATCAGGGTGGAGGCAAACACTTTATCGGTGGCAAGAATGCTCACGCGCCGCAACAGGGCGGTTTTCTGGATCGGCATAATCTTTTGTTCTTATAGGGAATAGTGGTCAATCAACGGCTGAATCGTCTTATTTTTTTTAAGGTGTGTCCAGCCTTGGGGGCGCTTCGGAGGGCTGAAAGCCTTACCGTCTGTTTCTCATGGGGGATGAACGGTGGCATGAGTCAAAAATCAGGTTGAGGTTATTTTGTCAGCCTGTATAATCCGCCAGCTCTTTGCAGTGGAAGTGATGCGCCGTCTGCCGAAGAATCTTGCCGTATAACGGACGCGCTGACCCGAGCCCCCGATAGCGTCTGTTTCCGGCTGCCTTTGACTTGTCAAAGTACGCACTATTCAGTAAGATCCGCCGTCTCATTTTCAGGCGGCCCCTGAGGCTATAAAGAATGAAAACTTTTACTGCTAAACCGGAAACAGTTAAGCGCGACTGGTTCGTCGTCGACGCTGCTGGTCAGACCCTGGGTCGTCTGGCCACCGAAATCGCGAGCCGTCTGCGTGGCAAGCACAAACCGGAATACACTCCGCATGTCGATACTGGCGATTACATCGTCGTTATCAACGCTGAGCAAATCCGTGTTACCGGTGCTAAAGCTTCCGACAAGATCTACTACTCTCACTCCGGTTTTCCGGGCGGGATCAAATCGATCAACTTCGAAAAGCTGATCGACAAAGCTCCCGAGCGCGTGATCGAGACCGCGGTCAAAGGCATGCTGCCTAAGAACCCGCTGGGTCGCGACATGTATCGTAAGCTGAAAGTCTATGCGGGCGCTGTACACCCTCATACTGCTCAGCAGCCCCAAGAACTGAAGTTTTAACGGAATAGTTCATTATGTCGGCGACTCAAAATTACGGCACTGGCCGTCGCAAGACCGCAACCGCACGCGTTTTCCTGCGTCCGGGCACTGGTAACATCTCCATCAACAACCGTTCTCTGGACGTGTTCTTCGGCCGCGAAACTGCCCGCATGGTAGTTCGTCAGCCACTGGAACTGACCGAAACCGTTGAGAAATTCGACATCTATGTCACCGTTATCGGTGGCGGTGTAAGTGGTCAGGCTGGCGCAATCCGCCACGGTATCACTCGCGCTCTGATGCAATACGACGAAACTCTGCGTAGCGCCCTGCGTAAAGCCGGTTACGTTACTCGTGACGCTCGTGAAGTTGAACGTAAGAAAGTCGGTCTGCGTAAAGCGCGTAAGCGTCCGCAATACTCGAAGCGTTAATTCGCTCTTCGTTCAAAAAGAACGCCCAGCTCCCTTGTGGAACTGGGCGTTTTTTTATGGGCGTTAAATATGTGTGACAACGTGACACACGGCTGGAAGCCTTGATTTACAAGGTTTCCTACTTTTTGTGCGGTCTTATTACCTTGTTAATTGAAGGGTTTTTATTTACCATCCGGCCAAATCTATAACAGCTAGATTGATATTAAGTAGATGCCTGACCAAACAGGCCACATATAGCTGATGGGAGAGGACGGAATGAGCAATGACGGCGTGAATGCAGGCCGGCGTCGCTTCCTCGTGGCAGCCACATCCGTGGTTGGTGCAGCAGGAGCGGTGGGGGCTGCGGTCCCGTTCGTGGGGTCATGGTTCCCCAGTGCCAAGGCGAAAGCCGCGGGGGCACCGGTCAAGGTGAATATCAGCAAGATCGAAGCCGGACAGCAGATGATTGCTGAATGGCGTGGACAGCCGGTATTCATTGTTCGTCGCACCAAAGAAATCCTGGATAACCTGGGCAAGATCACTGGCCAGCTATCCGATCCAGAATCCAAGGCTTCTGTTCAGCCTGCCTATGTTGACCCAGTGATGCGCTCGATCAAGCCGGAAATCCTGCTGCTGGTCGGTTTGTGCACTCACTTGGGATGCTCTCCAACTTTCCGTCCTGAAGTGGCACCTGTCGATCTTGGCAAGGACTGGGTAGGGGGCTATTTCTGTCCTTGTCACGGCTCTCATTACGATTTGGCCGGTCGGGTCTACAAGTCGCAACCCGCCCCCTTGAATCTGCCAGTACCCCCGCATTCCTATGAGTCGGACAGTGTCATTGTCATTGGCGTCGATAAGGAGGGTGCGTGATGAGCAAGTTCATGGATTGGGTCGATGCCCGCTTCCCCGCCACCAAGATGTGGGAAGACCATCTCAGCAAGTATTACGCTCCAAAAAACTTCAACTTCTTCTATTTCTTCGGTTCCCTGGCGCTGCTGGTTCTGGTCAATCAGATCCTCACCGGCGTCTGGCTGACCATGAGCTACACGCCGTCGGCTGAAGAGGCGTTCGCTTCTGTCGAATACATCATGCGGGATGTCGAGTACGGCGCAATTCTGCGTCTCTTGCACTCCACGGGTGCCTCTGCCTTCTTCATCGTGGTCTATCTGCATATGTTCCGTGGCCTGCTCTACGGGTCATATCAGAAGCCGCGCGAACTGGTCTGGGTATTCGGCATGCTGATTTACCTGGCCTTGATGGCTGAAGCGTTCATGGGGTATCTGCTGCCTTGGGGACAGATGTCCTACTGGGGCGCGCAGGTGATCATTTCGCTGTTCGGTGCCATCCCGGTGATCGGTGATGACCTGACCCAGTGGATTCGCGGTGACTACCTGATTTCCGGCATCACCCTGAACCGCTTCTTCGCATTGCATGTCGTGGCTCTGCCGATTGTGGTGCTGGGGCTGGTGGTGTTGCACATCCTGGCGCTGCACGAAGTGGGTTCCAACAACCCCGATGGTGTGGATATCAAGAAGCTCAAGGACGAAAACGGCATCCCTCTGGATGGCATTCCTTTCCACCCGTACTACACCGTGAAAGACATTGTCGGCGTGGTGGTGTTCCTGTTCGTCTTCTGCTCGATTGTGTTCTTCTTCCCGGAAATGGGCGGCTATTTCCTCGAAAAACCCAACTTCGAGGCGGCCAACGCGTTCAAGACGCCTGAGCATATCGCGCCTGTCTGGTACTTTACGCCGTTCTACGCGATCTTGCGGGCGATTCCGGACAAGCTCATGGGCGTCATTGCCATGGGGGCGGCCATCGCGGTGCTGTTCGTGCTTCCGTGGCTGGATCGAAGCCCGGTCAAATCGATGCGTTACAAGGGATGGTTGAGCAAGATATGGCTGCTGCTGTTCTGTGTGGCTTTCGTGATCCTGGGTGTGTTGGGCGTTCTTGCTCCGACTCCCGAGCGCACACTGCTGTCGCAGATCTGCACCTTTCTGTACTTCGCCTACTTCATTCTGATGCCGTTCTATACCCGGCTAGAGAAGACCAAACCGGTTCCAGAAAGGGTGACTGGCTGATGAAAAAGCTATTTGCTGTATTGATTCTCGCGATTCTGCCTGCTTTGTCGTTTGCCGCCGACCATGGTGGCCCAGAGCTGGCCAAGGTTGATATCGACGTTTCCGACAAGGCAGCCATGCAAGACGGCGCACGGACGTTCGCCAACTACTGCATGGGCTGTCACAGCGCCAAGTACCAACGGTATGAGCGAGTGGCCGACGATCTGGGCATCCCCCATGAACTGATGCTGGATAAGCTGGTGTTCACCGGTGCCAAGATCGGTGATCACATGAGCATCGGCATGCAGCCAAACGACGCCAAGGCCTGGTTCGGCGCGGCTCCGCCCGACCTGACCCTGGTGGCGCGTGTTCGTGGTACCGACTGGCTGTATAGCTACCTGCGCTCGTTCTATGAAGATCCGGCGCGCCCATGGGGTGTGAACAACAAGGTCTTCCCTAACGTCGGCATGCCGAACGTGCTGGTCGGGCTTCAGGGGCGCCAGGTGGTTGGGTGCAAACAGGTTCAGGTGGTCGAAGACGGCAAGAAGCAATATGACCCGCTGACCGGTTCGCCGTTGACTCATGAAGCCTGTGATCAACTGACGATCGTGCCCAAGTCCGGCAGCCTGACCGAAGAGCAGTTCGACGAGAAGGTCAAGAATCTGGTGACCTTTCTGGCCTATTCAGCCAATCCGGTTAAACTGCAGCATCAGCGCATAGGCGCTTATGTGTTGCTCTATCTGGCCTTCTTCTTCGTGTTCGCTTACCTGCTCAAGCGCGAATACTGGAAGGATGTTCATTGATAGGGCTGTAGTTTCGCCCTGACACAAGCGCTCCAGTGGTATCTCCATTCGGACAGTGATTGCGAGGCGGGTATAGTGGCGGCGCAAGATTGCAGAATTTACTTCGCGTAAATGAGCTATCTTGTCGCCCGCGACGATGACCTGCCTTTTTTCTGTCATTGTTGGAGGCGCCACTGGGGCGCGTTCGTTTGTCTGTCCTATAAATTTCAACAAGCGAGGAGGATCGCCATGGGCGTGACCAATCGGTTGGCCTGTTACTCCGACCCCGCCGACCACTATTCCCACCGCGTGCGCATCGTGCTCGCAGAGAAAGGTGTCAGCGCCGAGATCATCGATGTTGTTGCGGATCGCCATCCGCCTCAGCTTATCGAGGTGAACCCGTATGGCAGCGTACCAACACTGGTCGATCGCGATCTGGCGTTGTACGAGTCAACGGTGGTGATGGAATATCTGGATGAGCGTTACCCGCACCCGCCCTTGCTGCCGGTTTACCCTGTGGCGCGTGCCAACAGTCGTCTGCTGATCCATCGTATTCAGCGTGACTGGTGTGGTCTCGTGGATCTGATTCTGGATTCGCGCACCAAGGAGTCAGCCCGCGTACAGGCCCGCAAGGAGCTGCGCGAGAGTCTGACCGGGGTTTCTCCGCTGTTCGCGGAAAAGCCTTTTTTCCTGAGTGACGAGCAAAGCCTTGTCGATTGCTGTCTACTGCCCATACTCTGGCGTTTGCCGATCTTGGGTATCGAATTGCCACGGCCTGCCAAGCCGTTGCTTGATTACATGGAGCGCCAATTTGCGCGCGAGGCATTTCAGACAAGTCTGTCTGCCGCTGAACGTGAAATGCGCTGAAGGCTTAAGGAGCCGTTGATGAACTCCAGTCGCCCTTATCTGATTCGTGCTCTCTATGAGTGGATCGTCGATAACGATTGCACACCGCATGTGCTGGTCAATGCGGAATACCCCTCGGTGCAGGTCCCCCAGGGCTTTGCCAATGATGGGCAGATTGTCCTGAACGTTTCGCCCAGTGCCGTGCGTCATTTGCACATGGACAACGATGCGGTCAGTTTTGAAGGTCGTTTCGGCGGTGTGCCGCACGCGTTGTATGTTCCCATTGGTGCCATTCTGGGTATTTATGCCCGGGAAAACGGTCAGGGAATGGTTTTCGATCTGGAGCCTCCTGCCGAGGAGGATGACGAGATCGAAATGGAAGACGATGCGCCGCCACCAGACAGCGAGCCACCGCGCCCTAGCGGCAGGCCGAGTTTGAAAGTGGTGAAATAAAAAGTGCAGCTTAGGCTCATGCACAAAGCTTACTGATAGCCCTCAATTCGAGGGCTATTTTTTTTCATCCGAATTGTCCTGCCTCCTCCCTCCGCCATCCTTCTTCATGGCCACAATCTCTCGGTTTTTCTTCTGCCTGGCACATGTCTCGCTAGGGGGGGAGATAAAGAATGTGAAGAAATGTGAAAAAAATGTCGAAACTCGCACATGTAATGAGTTAGATTCTCATTTATATTACGAAACACATCTTGTTACTATTTCTTCTTATAGGACATTCCCTTGAAACGTCACATCCTTGTCGGCCTTTTGCAGACCGGCGTTTGCTGCGCCATGCCCATTGCTCATGCGGCCGAAGACCTTACGCTCCCCGCTACCCAGATCGAGAGCAGCATCGAAAGTGATGATGGCGTAAGCCAGGGCTATGAAGGCAAGGCGTCGTCCAGCACAACCAAGCTGGGGCTGACCGACAAGCAGACACCTCAGGCAGTGACCACCATAACCCGGCAGGGGCTGGACGATTTCAAGATCACCGGCATCAAGGATGCCCTGCGTGCGGCACCGTCGGTGACGGTTGAGCAGACAGAGACCGACCGTACCGAATTCACCTCGCGCGGCTTCGACATCAACACATTTGAATTCGACGGTATGGGCATGCCCTTGGTCGGTAGCGCGCTGGTTGGCGATCAGGATCTGGCCGAGTATGAGCAGATTGACGTGCTTCACGGTGCCAATGGCCTGATGAGTGGCGCCGGAAACCCTTCCGCCACGGTCAACTTCGTGCGCAAGCGCCCGACCAGGACCTTTCAGGCGAAGATCGGCACCAGTGTCGGTTCCTGGGATAGCCGTCGCGTAGATGTCGACGTTGCAGGCCCGTTGAGCGATACCGGCAATGTGCGTGGCCGTTTTATCTACTCCCACGATAAAGGCAACTCATGGATGGACCGGTACAGCCACGAACGCAACGTTGTAAGCGGGCTGCTGGCGTTCGATCTGTCTGACGCAGATACCGTGACTGTTGGGTTCTCTCAGCACAACAGTGACTCCAACGGAAGTACCTGGGGTAACCTGCCGCTGGTAGACAGTGACGGCAATGCCATTCACTACAGTAGCCGCAGCAATAACATCGGCCAGCCGTGGACGTATTGGAACCTGCACACACAGCGTACTTTCGTCGAACTCAAGCATGATTTCGGCAATGACTGGAACGCCACGATCACCGCCACCGGTGTTCAGGAAAAGCAGAGCACCAATATGCTTTACGTCGGCTCCGTCACCGGCGACGATGCCCTGGCGTACGCTAACCATACCGGCAGTGAGGCCCATCACCTTCTAGGAGAGGCCAAGGTTCAAGGTCCTTTCAGTCTGTTCGGTCGTGAACATGAGCTGACCTTCGGTGCGGCTTATGGGCGTACTCACCAGAAAGGTCATGAGTACGACGAAGACCTAGTGAATAACAGCGCCTTCAATACCTCGTTCTCGGGCATTCTGGCGGGTATTGCGCCGATGCCAACCTTTGGCGTTACCAGCGAAAGCCTGTCGCAGAACTATCAGGACACGCAAAAGAGTGTGTTTGCGGGGAGCCGTTTCAGCCTGGCCGATGACCTGCACTGGATTGCCGGTGCGCGTATGCTCAGTGCTGACAGCGACGGGAACAGCTACGGTGCCGAGCGCTACACCCGCGTCCACGGAAAGGTCACGCCTTACACGGGGCTGGTTTACGACCTGAGTAATGTGTGGAGCGTTTACGGCAGTTGGACCAAGATTTACAACCCGCAATACAACGTGGTCGGCACCGATGGTTCACTGCTTGATCCGCTGGAAGGCAAGAGCATGGAGCTCGGCATCAAGGGCAGCGTGATGGACGAGCGTCTTCACGTGACCGCAGCGCTATTCAAGACCGAGCAGCGCAATGTGGCCGTGAGTGCAGGCTTCAACGGGGTTCAGCAAGTCTACACTCCGGGTGATTTCAAGAGCCGTGGCGTAGAGTTGCAAGCCTCTGGCGAATTGGCCCCCGGCCTCGATCTGCTCGGCGGCTATACCTATGTGACTATCGACGATAACGATGGTGAGAGAGCACGCAAGTACGTACCGACTCACAGTTTCCGCGGCATGGCTACCTACCGCCTGCCAGGCATTCCGCAGATGAAGGTGGGGGCTCGTGTCAGTTGGCAGACCGCTGTGGAAAACGACACCAACAGCGCGATTCATCAGAATGCCTATGGCCTGGTTGACCTGATGACCAGCTACGACATTGACAGCCACTGGAGCACATCGCTGAACCTGAACAATGTCACCGACCGCAAATACCTGCTGTCTCTCTATAACAATGCCACCACCGCCAGTTATGGCGCGCCGCGTAACCTGACCGCGTCGGTGAGCTGGAAGTATTGATTCTGTCTTGGGTTGCGCGGCGAGCTGATCTGGCTCGTCGCGTCAATCAATGCCGGAGCATGCGTCCAGGACCTTCAAGTCCTGAGCGCATGACTGCCGTCTTTTGCGGCGGGCCTGAATCGATCGTCAGTCGATGTACTCGAACAGTTTCACGATCTTCTGAACGCCGGATACGCCTTGCACCAGATTGGTGGCGCGATTGGCTTCATCCTGTGTCACCAGACCCAGCATGAAGACGATCCCGTTTTCGGTCACGACCTTGATGCGCGAGCCGGGGATCGAGTTGTCCGCCAGCATCTGGGTCTTGATCTTGGTGGTCAGCCAGGCATCGTTGTTACGTGCCAGCAGGGACGATGGCGCAATGACCTGAAGTTCGTTATTGACCTTCTTGACCCGCTGCACGGAGCTGGCGGCCTGTTCGGCGATGGCCTTGAGGTCTGCGCGAGGTGTCTGGCCTGCCAGCAGGACGATGCCGTTGAAGCTGGTCACGACGATATGCGAGCCTTCGGCGAGATCAGGGTGTGCTTTCGAGATGTTCACGGCGGCTTTGGTTTCGATGAGCGAGTCATCGATCTTGCTGCCGAAAGTCCTTGTTCCGCGGTCATCCTCAATCGGTGTGTCACGAGTGGCTGTCAGAACCGAACTGCATCCACTGATGCCGAGGCACAGTGTAAGAACCAATAGGCTGAGGCGATTAGGGGTCATTCTTCACTCCCGAACAATTGGCTGTCGATCAGATCGCAAAGGCAATGGATCGCCAGCAGATGGACTTCTTGTATACGTGCCGTGACATTGGCGGGAACGCGGATCTCCACGTCCTCCGGCAATAATAGCGATGCCATGTCGCCACCGTCGCGTCCCGTCAATGCTACGACAATCATTTCTCGATCATGTGCGGCCTGGATGGCTTGAATGATGTTGGCCGAGTTGCCGCTGGTGGAAATGGCCAGCAGCACATCGCCGGGTTGCCCCAGGGCTCTGATCTGCTTGGAGAAGATTTCGTTGTAGCTGTAATCGTTTGCGATCGAGGTGATCGTCGAGCTGTCCGTGGTCAGCGCGATGGCCGGCAGGCTGGGTCTTTCGCGCTCGAAACGGTTCAGCAGCTCAGAGGAGAAGTGTTGGGCATCGCCAGCGGAGCCGCCGTTGCCGCAAGCCAGCATCTTGCCTTCGTTGAGCAGGGCGTTGACCATCACCTGGCTGGCCTCCTCGATAAACGGTGCAAGCACGTCCATCGCCTGTTGCTTGGTGTCGATGCTGGCCTGGAAAAGCCGGCGAATTCGGGATTGCATGTCCATCAATGTGACCTTAATGAGAGCGTACGGCGGCTGGTCGAGGGCGCTTCGGGTCTTCCCGGCGGCTCCCCGCACACTGAATGTGCAGCCCGCAAAGCAAATAGCAAAATGGGTAATAAAGGGTGTTACTGCCCGTCAGGGTTTTGATTGCCGGTGCCTGTGCTCCTGGCGAATCAACTGTCGAATGCATGCTTGAGCCAGTTCAGGGGAGCGGCTTTGCCGGGCTCTCCCTCTATAGCTATTACATCGAAACGGCAGGGATAACTGGCCCACTGTGACTCTTGTTGCAGGAAAAGCTGTGCGGCGGCAATGAGCTTTTCCTGTTTGCGAAAGTCGACGCTTTCCATGGCGCCGCCCCAACCGGAATGGCGGCGGTAGCGAACTTCGACGAATACTACTGTATCGCCGTCGAGCATGACTAGATCAAGCTCGCCGCGCTTGCATGACCAGTTTTGCGCAACGGGACGCAGGCCTTGTTGTTGCAGGTACAGCAGGGCGTAGCTTTCGGCTTCACGCCCTGCCTGTTGCCGGGAAACGCCTTGCATCAATGGCTGGTGTCCGGCAGGCGCTGGACTTTGCCGTCAACGAATTCAGCCCATGGCAGCTGGCGTTCGACGCGGCGGCCAGGCCCCATGCTCAGGCTGCCGGACAGGCCGTCGATACGGCTCTCGGGCAGTGTCTTGAGCTGGCCAAGGCGGGGTGCCAGGCGATAGGCGTCGATGCCCATGGCGTAAAGGCGGCCCAGGCTACCGGACGCCTGTGGCCATTGAGCGGTGACTTGCTGGCGCAGAGGGTCGTTGGCATTCAGCAGCCAGGGCGTTTCGCAGAAGCGCACGCCGTTCAGGTCCATGTACTGGGCCTGATCGTTGCTGTTGGTGAACAGGTGCGAGGTCGCATAGACGGGCACGTCACCTGCGTACTGGAACACCATGGTCGGCTTGATCTGCTGGGCTTGCTGAGGCGTCGCGGCCAGGAACATGAAGTCCACATCCTGACGGCGGGTCGGCTGTGCGGCGACCTGCGAGCCGACAGTGCTCTGCAGGCGCTGGGCGCGGCCTTCGCTATTGCGCAGCTGGAACAGGTCGGCAATTTGCTGGGCAAGGGCTACAGGCTGGTCGACGTGTTCGGCAGCGATGAGTTTGCCGCCTTTGGCCTGCCAGCTTTTACGGAATGCATCCAGTACGCGGTCGCCCCATTCGCCCTTCGGCACCATGGCGACAGCGCTGCGCTTGCCGTCGGCCCAGGCGCGACGGGCCACTTCGCGGGCTTCGTCTTCGGCGGCGAGACCGAACTGGAACAGCTCTGCCGGACCTTCGGCGCTGGAGTCGCTGTAGTTCAGGGCCAGTGTGGTGATCGGCAGTTGCTGGCGGCTGTTCAACTGTTTGACCAGATTCTTCTCCAGCGGGCCGACGACCAGCTGTACGCCTGCGGCCTTGGCCTGACGGTAGAACTCGTCCATGGAGGTGACACGGGAGCTGTCGAACAACTGGATGGCAGGCGGGTTCTGGCCGGCTTGCTGGGCCTGATAGTGGGCCGCCATGAAACCTTCGCGCAAGGCCTTGGCCACGGAAGCCAGTTGGCCATCCTGTGGCAGCAGCAGGGCAATCCGGGTCAGAGGTTCACTGGTCAGGGCGCGAAGCTGGGCCAGTGCCGTTGGCAGTTGCAAGGCGGCAGGGTGTTGCGGGTTCTGCGCTTTCCAGGTGTCGATCGCGGCCTGTTGCTGCTCCAGGGTACCGGCGGTCTTGACCGAGCGGGCCAGGTTCAGCCAGCCACCCATTTCGTCGGTGGTGGTGCTTTGCAACTGGTCGGCTGGCAGCGAGGAAACAAGTGCCCAGATGGCGTCGTTGTTGGCGCTGGCTTCGGTGCCTTGCAGCAGAGGGCCGGCAAATACGCGTTCGCGGGCGGCGGCCATGGTTTGACCGTCGGCTTCAAGGGCGCGGGCACGAACCTTGTGGGTGCGGACCTGTTGTTCCACCGAAAGCTCGCCCAGACGTTGCAGGCTTGGGTGATTCAACGCGGTCAGCGCGGCCTTCGGCTGGTTGCGGCCCATGGCCAGTTCTGCGCTCAGGGTGCTGGCAAATACCTGCAGGCCGGGCTTCAGTTGATCCAGCGGAACTTGCGCCAGGATCTGGGCTGCACGCCCGGGGTTATTCTGGCGGTTGGCCAGATCGGCAGCGCTCAGGCGCAGGGTGGCGGCCTGATCCGGCATCTTGGCGGCCGCCGCCTGTTCGAGCAGTTGCTCGATGCTGGCGTCGGGAGTGCGAGGAAGCTCGCCAAGACTGGATGAGGGCGAGCTGGCACAGGCTGCAAGCAGGGCAGCGAGGCAGAGGGCAGAGAACAGCCGCAGGCAGGCGATCATTGATGTGTTCCTGATACTCAAGCAAGTTAGCGGGGAATTGTACCCAAGCACTGGCCGGGGTGCGACTTCGAAGGTGTTCAAAGCAGTGATATTGATCTCGATACGGGGTTCTATCGGCCTGTACGCCTGATTCGAGAGTGTTTCAGTATCTTGCTGTAAGGTTGAATCATGCTTTTACTGCCTTTTTATCACCGTCCCGGAATGCGTTAACCCATTCGTCAGGGTCGTAGTCTGTACAATGCAGACTTTCAACTATCAGAAATGAGGTCTGCGCTTTGACTGCTCCGGTTGTTTCGAATTCCACCATGGGTTCGCTTTATGTCGTGGCGACCCCTATCGGCAATCTGGATGACATGAGCGTTCGGGCCTTGAAAGTGTTGCGCGAAGTGGCACTGATCGCTGCCGAGGATACGCGTCATTCGGCGCGTCTGATGCAGCACTTTGGAATAACGACACCTCTGGCTGCCTGCCATGAACATAACGAACGGGATGAGGGCAGTCGCTTCATCACCCGTTTGCTGGCGGGCGATGACGTTGCGCTGATTTCCGATGCCGGTACGCCGCTGATCTCCGATCCTGGCTATCACCTGGTCAGGCAGGCGCGAGCTGCCGGTGTGCAGGTGATTCCTGTGCCGGGTGCCTGTGCATTGATTGCGGCCTTGTCGGCGGCAGGGCTGCCTTCCGATCGTTTTATCTTTGAAGGCTTTCTGCCGGCCAAGGCTGTCGGGCGCAGAGGGCGCCTTGAAATGTTGCGGGAAGAGCCGCGCACGCTGATCTTCTATGAGGCGCCGCACCGCATTCTCGAATGTCTGGAAGATATGGAACAGGTTTTCGGGCCTGACCGGCCAGCCTTGCTGGCACGAGAGCTGACCAAGACCTTTGAAACGCTCAAGGGGCTGCCACTGGCTCAGTTGCGTGCGTTTGTCGAAGGGGACAGCAATCAGCAGCGGGGGGAATGCGTGGTGCTGGTGGCGGGCTGGACCCAGTCGGAAGAAGAGGATGTCATCGGGGCGGAGGCGCGCAGGGTTCTGGATCTGCTGCTGCAGGAAATGCCGCTCAAGCGTGCCGCAGCGTTGGCGGCGGAAATTACCGGGGTGCGCAAGAACCTGCTTTATCAGGTCGCATTGGACAAACAGAAGGGTGAATAGACCCCTTTTTGCATGATGGGCATACGCCTCTCGGGCTTTTAATGCTTGTTCTTGAGGGCTCGTACCGCTAACCTTGGCGCCGGAGAGTCGATTGGACAGTCGCTGCCTCTTGTTGTTCCGCAACAGGGGGGGGAGGAAAGTCCGGGCTCCATAGGGCGGAGTGCCAGGTAACGCCTGGGAGGCGCGAGCCTACGGAAAGTGCCACAGAAAATAACCGCCTAAGCACTTCGGTGCCGGTAAGGGTGAAAAGGTGCGGTAAGAGCGCACCGCACGTCTGGCAACAGGTCGTGGCAAGGTAAACCCCACTCGGAGCAAGACCAAATAGGGTTCCTAGGCGTGGCCCGCGCTGGAACCGGGTAGGTTGCTAAAGACGTCCAGTGATGGCCGTCGTAGAGGAATGACTGTCCTCGACAGAACCCGGCTTACAGATCGACTCTCCACCTTTTTCTCTTCTGCTCTATCTGCAGCTGTTTTTCCCCTCCGTAATGCAAAAAAAATCTTACAGTTAATAAATTACTTTAAGTTCGTGTCGCAATCATTTGAGCGACTTCGTGTTTGCTCGTCAAAACCTTCGTGAATTTATCCCGCGCCCTCCAATACCACTCCTAAATCTCCGAAATGTAAGGGGTTTCCTTAAGACCGTGCCTTGACGGTGTGGTGGGCGCATTCCTATAGTGTGCGCAAGTGGCAGAAAGTGGCACGAAGTGGGTTTTTTTAGCGCAAAAAGATAATATTCGGAGAGTGCGCCTGTGTTTCGTGGTGCAAACGCAATCAATCTCGATGCCAAGGGCCGTCTCGCTATGCCGAGCCGGTACCGTGACGAGCTCGATTCGCGTAGCGCTGGCCAACTTATCGTGACCATTGATGCCGTTGACCCCTGCTTGTGTCTTTATCCGCTGTCCGAGTGGGAATTGATTGAGGCGAAGCTCCGTGAGCTCGCCACGTTTCGTGAAGAGAACCGCCGGCTGCAACGGCTTCTGATTGGTAATGCTGTCGATCTGGAGCTTGATGGCAGCGGGCGTTTTCTCGTTCCGCCGCGTCTTCGTGAATATGCCCGGTTGGATAAGCGTGTGATGTTGGTTGGACAGCTTAATAAGTTTCAACTGTGGGACGAGGATGCCTGGAACGCTCTTGCCGATGCCGACCTTGCAGCCATTCAACAACCTGGCGCGATGCCCGACGAATTACGTGACCTGATCCTGTGACTATGAATAGCAGTTTTACCCACATCACCGTGCTGCTCGAAGAAGCCGTCGAGGCTCTCGCCGTGCGCGCCGATGGCTGCTATCTGGATGGCACGTTTGGTCGTGGCGGGCACAGTCGGTTGATATTGCAACATCTGGGGCCGGATGGCCGGCTGCTGGGTTTTGACAAGGATCCACAAGCGATTGCCACCGGGCAAACGCTGGCGGCCGAAGACGGCCGCTTTGTCATTGTGCAGAGAAGCTTTGCCGAGATGGGTTCCGAGACTCAGGAGCGTGGTCTGGCGGGCAAGGTCAGCGGTGTTCTGCTGGACCTGGGCGTTTCTTCGCCGCAGCTGGACGACCCCGAGCGTGGCTTCAGTTTCATGAATGATGGCCCGCTGGACATGCGCATGGACCCGACTCGCGGTATGAGTGCCGCCGAGTTCATTGCCACGGCTCCTGCCGAAGAGATCGCCCGGGTATTCAAGGAATACGGCGAAGAGCGTTTCGCCAAACGCATGGCCAATGCCGTGGTTCAACGTCGTGAGGTTCAGCCTTTCGAGCGTACGGCCGATCTGGCGGAAGTGCTCAAGGTGGCCAACCCCGCGTGGGAGAAAGGCAAGAACCCGGCGACGCGCGCCTTCCAGGGGCTGCGCATTCACGTCAATAACGAACTGGGTGATCTGGAAGCTGGCCTTGAAGCGGCACTGGATGCTCTGGAAGTGGGTGGCCGTCTGGTGGTCATCAGTTTCCACTCCCTGGAAGACCGTATCGTCAAGTTGTTCATGCGCAAGCTCGTCAAGGGCGAAGCCGACAACATGCCGCGCAATCTGCCGATCCAGTTCAAGGCCTTCGAGCCGAAGATCAAGCTCATCGGCAAGGCGCAATTTGCCTCTGACGCCGAAACCAGTGCCAATCCACGCTCGCGCAGTGCGGTCATGCGTGTGGCGGAGAAGCTCAGGTGAGCCGTGTGTTCCTCAAGCCTCTGCCCGGCGGCAGTTTCATCATGCTGCTGTTGTTCATTGCCGTCCTGATTTCGGCAATCGGTGTGTCCTACAGCGCCCACTGGAACCGGCAGTTGCTCAACTCCCTCTATTCAGAAATGAGCGTGCGCGACAAGGCGCAGGCCGAGTGGGGGCGCCTGATTCTTGAACAAAGCACCTGGACAGCCCACAGCCGTATCGAGAACCTGGCCACCGAACAGCTGAAAATGCGCATCCCCAACGCTGCCGAAGTGCGGATGGTGGCGCCATGATGAAGCTCGAGGGTGCCCTGTATCCGTGGCGTTTCCGCGTGGTGGTGGGGCTGCTCGTCCTGCTGGTGCTTGCCATTTGCTGGCGCATCGTCGATCTGCAGGTCATCGATCACACGTTCCTCAAGGAACAGGGTGATGCTCGTAGCGTCCGCCATATTCCCATTCCGGCTCACCGTGGCCTGATCACCGACCGTAACGGCGAGCCGCTGGCCGTCAGTACGCCTGTGACCACGCTGTGGGCCAATCCGCGTGAAATGCAGCAGGACAAATCCAAGTGGCCTGTGCTGGCTGCTGCGCTGGGGCAAGACCTCAAGGCGTTGACCGAGCGTCTGGACGCTCAGGCAACCAAGGAGTTCATCTATCTGGTGCGCGGCCTGACGCCGGAGCAGGGGCAGTCGGTGCTGGACTTGAAAGTGCCGGGGGTCTACGGCATCGAGGAGTTCCGGCGCTTCTATCCGGCCGGTGATGTAACGGCTCATATGGTGGGGTTCACCGACCTCGATGATCATGGTCGCGAAGGGGTCGAGCTGGCCTATGACGACTGGCTCGCCGGGGTGCCCGGCAAGCGGCAGGTCATCAAGGACAGGAGAGGGCGGCTGATCAAGGACGTCCAGGTCACCAAAAACGCCAAGGCTGGAAAGACCTTGGCTTTGTCTATTGATCTGCGCCTGCAGTACCTGGCGACCCGCGAACTGCGCAACGCCATTGTCGAGAACGAAGCCAAGGCCGGTAGCCTGGTGATCATGGACGTCAAGACCGGCGAAGTGCTGGCCATGGTCAACCAGCCGACCTACAACCCGAACAACCGCCGCACCATGGTGCCTGCCGCCATGCGTAACCGGGCGATCATCGACGTGTTCGAGCCGGGCTCGACCATGAAGCCGATTTCCATGACAACAGCGCTGGACAGCGGCCGCTGGAAGCCGACCGACAAGGTCGAGGTCTATCCGGGCACCTTGCAGATCGGCAAATACACCATTCGCGACGTGACCAAGACCGAAGGGCCGATCCTCGATCTGACGGGAATCCTGATCAACTCCAGTAACGTGGGCATGAGCAAGATCGCCTTCGATGTGGGGGGCGAAGCCATTTTCCGCACCATGCAGCGTGTCGGTTTCGGTCAGTACACCGGCCTGGGCTTCCCGGGCGAGCGTGTCGGCAACCTGCCGAACTACCGTGAATGGCGCAAGGCCGAAACGGCGACCCTGTCCTATGGCTACGGTCTGTCGGTGACGGCTCTGCAACTGGTGCATGCCTATGGCGCGCTGGCCAATAATGGCCGCATCGTGCCGCTCACGATTCTGAAAAGCGATACGCCGCCGACGGCGGTGCAGGCCATTCCGGAAAACACTGCCAAGACCTTGCAAGGCATGTTGCAGCAAGTGATCGAGGACCCGCGTGGTGTTTATCGCGCCCGTGTGCCGTCCTATCACGTCGGCGGCAAGAGCGGTACGGCGCGCAAGACCTCGATTGGCACCAAGGGCTATGCGGAAAACTCCTATCGCTCCCTGTTTGCCGGTTTCGGTCCGATGAGCAACCCGCGCTACGCGATCGTCGTCGTGATCGACGAGCCGAGCAAGGGTGGCTATTTCGGTGGCCTGGTTTCTGCCCCGGTATTCAGCAAGGTCATGTCCGGTACGTTGCGTCTGATGAACGTAACGCCTGACAACCTCTCTGCCACACCACAAGAGCAGGTCAATGTTGCCCCAGTAGTGAAAGGAGGGCGTGGCTGATGGCATTCAATCTGAGCAAGATTTTCGCGCAAACCGATCGCGATCCGCTGATTCGCGAGTTGACCCTCGACAGCCGCAACGTCCGTCCGGGCGATCTGTTTCTGGCCGTACCCGGCATCCGGCTCGATGGCCGTGCGCACATCGCCGATGCGCTGCAACGTGGCGCAGCGGCCGTGGCTTATGAAGCCGAAGGCGCGACCGTGCTGCCGATCACCGATGTGCCCTTGATTCCGGTCAAGGGGCTGGCCGGGCAGTTGTCAGCCATTGCCGGTCGTTTCTATGGCGAGCCGAGCCGCGGCCTGAATCTGGTGGGTGTGACCGGTACCAACGGCAAGACCAGCGTTACCCAGCTGGTGGCTCAGGCCCTTGATCTGCTGGGGCAGCACTGCGGCATTGTCGGCACCCTGGGCACAGGCTTCTATGGCGCGCTGCAAAGTGGTCGCCACACCACGCCCGATCCGATTTCCGTACAGGCAACCCTGGCCGACCTGAAGAAGGCCGGTGCTCGGGCAGTGGCGATGGAAGTCTCGTCCCACGGTCTGGATCAGGGACGTGCCACGGCCCTGGATTTCGATGTCGCGGTATTGACGAACCTGTCCCGCGACCATCTGGACTACCACGGGACGATGGAGGCCTATGCGGCCGCCAAGGCCAAACTGTTTGCATGGTCAGAGCTGCGTTGCCGGGTCATCAACCTGGACGACGAATTCGGTCGTGAACTGGCTGCGATCAGGCACACGTCGCGTCTTGTGACGTACAGCCTCCAGGACAGCAGCGCTTCCTTGTATTGCCGCGATGCGAAGTTCGATGACGATGGCGTGCGGGCCACGCTGGTGACGCCGCAGGGCGAGCACCTGCTGCGCAGTCGTCTGTTGGGCCGCTTCAACCTGAGCAACGTATTGGCCGCCATTGGCGCCTTGCTGGGTCTGGAGTATGCGCTGGACGAAATTCTCAAGGTGCTGCCAAAGCTGGAAGGCCCGGTCGGTCGCATGCAGCGCCTGGGCGGCGCCGACAAGCCATTGGTGGTCGTCGATTACGCTCATACCCCCGATGCGCTGGAAAAAGTGCTCGATGCATTGCGTCCGCATGCCAAAGGCCGCTTGCTGTGCCTGTTTGGTTGCGGTGGCGATCGTGACCGTGGCAAGCGTCCGCTGATGGCCGAAGTGGTCGAGCGTCTTGCCGATGGCGTGTGGGTGACCGATGACAACCCGCGGACAGAAGTCCCTGCCCGGATATTCGATGACATTCGTCCGGGCTTTGCCAGGCCTGAAGCTGCGCACTTCGTCGAAGGGCGTGCCCAGGCGATTGCCGAACTGATCGCCGGTGCCGACGCAGCCGATGTTGTGGTGCTGGCGGGCAAGGGGCACGAGGATTACCAGGAAATAGACGGCCAGCGTCACGCGTTCTCCGATCTGGAAGAAGCCGCCAGGGCCTTGAACGCATGGGAGCCCAAACATGCTTAAAGCATTGACCTTCAGCGAACTGGTTGCGCCACTGGATGCCCGTCGCGTGGGCGATTGCAGTTTTACCGGCGTGAGTACCGACAGCCGCGGCATTTTGCCGGGCCAGTTGTTCGTGGCCCTGACCGGACCTCGCTTCGACGGTCACGAGTACCTGGATCAGGTCGCGGCCAAAGGGGCGGTCGGGGCTTTGGTCGAGCGCGAAGTGGAAGGCTCTGACTTGCCGCAACTGGTGGTGCTCGATACCCGCAAGGCTCTGGCACAACTGGGGGCCATCAACCGTAACGCTTTTGTCGACAGGCCGGTCGCAGCCGTGACCGGTTCCAGCGGCAAGACCACGGTCAAGGAAATGCTGGCCAGTATCCTGCGCACGCGCGGGCCTGTCCTGGCGACCCGTGGCAACCTGAACAACGAGCTGGGTGTTCCGCTGACCCTGCTGGAACTGGCTCCGGAATATTCCTCGGCGGTCATTGAGCTGGGCGCTTCGCGTGTCGGAGAAATCGCCTTCACGGTCAGCCTGGCCAAACCCCATGTTGCGGTGATTACCAACGCCGGAACCGCTCACGTCGGTGAGTTCGGTGGCCCGGACAGAATCGTCGAAGCCAAGGGCGAAATCCTTGAGGGGCTCGATGCCAGCGGCGTTGCCGTTCTGAATCTGGATGACAAGGCGTTCCCTGTCTGGCGTGCCCGTGTCGGTGAGCGGAAAATCGTCAGCTTTGCACTGACCAACACCCTGGCCGACCTGTATGCCAGTGACCTCGGGCGAGATGCTCGTGGATGCCCGACCTTTACCCTGCACAGCCCGTTGGGTACTGCCCGTGTGCAACTCAATCTGCTGGGCCAGCATAACGTGACCAATGCGCTGGCCGCTGCGGCAGCAGCCCATGCACTGGGCGTTACGCTGGAAGGCATCGTGACCGGCCTGAGCAATGTGCAGCCGGTCAAGGGGCGCACCGTTGCGCACATCGCCAGCAATGGCGTGCGGGTGATCGATGACACCTACAACGCGAACCCCTCTTCCATCAATGCTGCTGTCGATCTGCTTTCCGATTTCCCGGGCCGTACCGTTCTGGTGCTGGGCGATATCGGTGAACTGGGCGACTGGGCCGAGCAGGGCCACCACGATGTGGGCGCTTATGCCGCCGGCAAGGTTTCGGCGTTGTATGCCGTTGGTCCGCTGATGGTTCACGCCGTCAACGCCTTCGGCGAGCATGCGCGCCATTTTGCCAGTCAGGCCGAACTCATTGCGGCGCTGGGCGCCGAGCAAGAACCAAACACCACTTTACTGATCAAGGGCTCGCGTAGTGCCGCGATGGAAAACGTCGTGGCTGCCTTATGCGGTTCTAGCCTGGAGAAACATTGATGCTGCTGCTGTTGGCCGAGTTTTTACAACAGTTCTACAAAGGCTTTGCGGTCTTTCAATACCTGACGTTGCGCGGGATTCTCGGCGTGCTGACGGCCTTGACCCTGTCTTTGTGGCTGGGCCCCTGGATGATTCGTACCCTGCAGCTTCGCCAGATCGGCCAGGCCGTACGCAACGATGGTCCGCAATCGCATCTTTCCAAGTCCGGTACCCCGACCATGGGGGGCGCGCTCATTCTGTCGTCCATCGGTATCAGCACCCTGCTGTGGGCTGACTTGAGCAACCGCTATGTCTGGGTTGTCCTGCTCGTCACGCTGCTGTTCGGTGCCATCGGCTGGGTGGACGATTACCGCAAGGTGATCGAGAAGAACTCCCGTGGGCTGCCGAGCCGCTGGAAATATTTCTGGCAGTCGGTATTCGGCCTGTGCGCGGCGATCTTCCTTTATACGACTGCGGCTTCACCAACTGAAACCACGCTGATCGTGCCGATGCTCAAGGATGTCCGGATCCAGCTGGGCATGGTCGGTTTCATTGTCCTGACCTATTTCGTCATCGTCGGCTCCAGCAACGCGGTCAACCTGACTGACGGCCTGGACGGCCTGGCCATCATGCCGACTGTCATGGTGGGCGGGGCGTTGGGTATCTTCTGCTACCTGTCGGGTAACGTGAAATTTGCCGAATACCTGCTGATTCCCTATGTCCCGGGGGCGGGTGAACTGATCGTGTTCTCGGGTGCGCTGATTGGCGCGGGGCTCGGGTTCCTGTGGTTCAACACTTATCCGGCCCAGGTGTTCATGGGCGACGTCGGTGCGCTGGCGCTGGGTGCGGCGCTGGGCACCATGGCGGTGATCGTCCGTCAGGAAATCGTGCTGTTCATCATGGGCGGTGTGTTCGTGATGGAAACCCTTTCAGTGGTCATTCAGGTGGCCTCATTCAAACTGACCGGTCGCCGTGTGTTCCGCATGGCGC
Organism: Pseudomonas sp. NPDC089734; assembly: GCF_044748865.1. Lineage (NCBI taxonomy): Bacteria > Pseudomonadati > Pseudomonadota > Gammaproteobacteria > Pseudomonadales > Pseudomonadaceae > Pseudomonas > Pseudomonas sp. NPDC089734. The sequence continues at coordinate 105,534 of NZ_JBIVGV010000003.1, forward strand.
CCATCCATCACCACTTTGAACTCAAGGGTTGGCCGGAGCCGCGTGTGATCGTCCGTTTCTGGATCATCACCGTCATTCTGGTGCTGATCGGCCTTGCAACGCTGAAACTGAGGTAAAACGAGTGTCTCTGATCGTTTCCGACCGCTTCCGTATCGTTGTCGGTCTTGGCAAAAGTGGCATGTCCCTGGTTCGCTTCCTGGCGAAGCGGGGCGTTGCGTTTGCCGTGGCCGATACGCGGGAGAATCCCCCTGAGCTGGCGACCTTGCGTCGCGATTACCCTCAGGTGGACGTGCGTTGTGGCGAGCTGGACGTGGAGTTTCTCTGCCGGGCCGACGAGCTGTATGTCAGCCCCGGCCTGGCCCTGGCGACGCCTGCCCTGCAAGAGGCTCATGCCCGTGGCGTCAGGATGTCCGGTGATATCGACCTGTTCGCGCGTTACGCGAAGGCACCGATCATTGCAATCACCGGCTCCAATGCGAAAAGCACCGTGACCACGCTGGTCGGCGAGATGGCGAAGGCCGCAGGGAAACGTGTGGCCGTCGGCGGCAACCTTGGCATGCCAGCGCTGGATCTGCTCAATGACAATGTCGATCTGTACGTGATGGAGCTGTCCAGCTTCCAGCTCGAGACCACTGACGGGCTCAACGCCGAAGTCGCCACCGTGCTGAACGTCAGCGAAGACCACATGGATCGCTACAGCGGTCTGCCTGCTTATCATCTGGCCAAGCACCGGATTTTCCGGGGGGCCCGGCAAGTGGTGGTCAATCGTCAGGATGCACTGTCCAGGCCGCTGATCGGTGAGGGCTTGCCCTGCTGGACCTTCGGCCTCAATAAACCGGATTTCAACGGTTTTGGCCTGCGTGAAGACAACGGCGAAAAATACCTGGCCTTCCAGTTCGACAACCTGATGCCGGTCAGCGAGCTGAAAATCCGGGGCTCACACAATCAGGCGAACGCCCTGGCTGCACTGGCGCTGGGGCGTGCCGTTGGTCTTCCGTTCGCGGCCATGCTGGCCACTCTTCGCACGTTCAGCGGCCTGGAGCATCGCTGCCAGTGGGTGCGCGAGCTTGCAGGTGTGGATTACTACAACGACTCCAAGGCCACCAACGTTGGCGCTGCTCTGGCGGCTATCGAAGGTCTGGGGGCTGATATCTCCGGCAAGCTGGTGCTGATTGCCGGTGGCGACGGCAAGGGCGCAGACTTCAGTGATCTGCGTGCGGCCGTCGCTGCACATTGCCGGGCTGTGGTCCTGTTGGGACGCGATGCCGAACGTATTGCCCAGGCACTGGGCGATGCCGTGCCATTGGTTCGGGTCAATACGCTGGAAGAGTCCGTACAACGCAGCGCAGAGCTGGCCCGGGAAGGCGATGCGGTACTGCTCTCGCCAGCCTGCGCGAGCCTGGACATGTTCAAGAACTACGAAGAGCGCGGGCATCTGTTTGCCCGGGCCGTGGAGGGCTTGTCATGATCTTTGGCGTGATCAAGCCTTACCCGTCGCCGCTGATCAGCGGCCGTGGCATAGACCTCGATTTCCCGATGCTGGCCGGTTGCCTGGCACTGTTGGGGCTGGGGCTGGTGATGATCACTTCCGCTTCGTCGGAAGTGGCGGCCGTGCAGTCGGGCAATACGCTGTACATGATGACCCGGCACCTGATCTACCTGCTGATCGGCCTGGGTGCCTGTGGCGCGACGATGATGATTCCGGTCGCGACCTGGCAACGCATGGGCTGGCTGATGCTGGCCGGGGCCTTCGGTTTGCTGTTGTTGGTGCTGGTGCCCGGTATCGGGCGCGAGGTAAACGGTTCGATGCGCTGGATCGGCTTCGGTGCGTTCAACGTACAGCCGTCTGAAATCGCCAAGGTTTTCGTCGTGATCTTCCTGGCGGGCTATCTGGTTCGTCGCCAGCAAGAGGTCCGTGAAAGCTGGATGGGTTTCTTCAAGCCATTTATCGTGCTGCTGCCGATGGCGGGCCTGTTGCTGATGGAGCCTGACTTCGGTGCCACGGTTGTGATGATGGGCTCGGCTGCTGCGATGTTGTTCCTGGGTGGTGTCGGCCTGTTCCGCTACTCCTTGATGGTGGTGCTTGCAGTGGTCTCCGTGGTCGTTCTGGTACAGGCACAACCTTACCGGATGGCACGTCTGACCAACTTTACCGACCCGTGGGCCGACCAGTTCGGTTCCGGTTACCAGTTGACCCAGGCGCTGATCGCCTTCGGTCGCGGCGAATGGTTCGGCGTCGGTCTGGGCAACAGCGTCCAGAAACAGTTCTATCTGCCGGAAGCTCATACCGACTTCGTGTTCTCGGTTCTGGCCGAAGAGCTGGGTGTCGTAGGGTCTTTGCTCACGGTCGCCTTGTTCCTGTTCGTCAGTATTCGTGGCATGTACATAGGTATGTGGGCAGAAAGGGCCAAACAGTTCTTTGGTGCTTACGTTGCCTACGGTCTTTCTTTCCTGTGGATCGGCCAGTTCCTGATCAATATCGGTGTAAACGTGGGGTTGCTGCCTACCAAGGGCCTGACTCTGCCATTCCTCAGTTACGGCGGCAGTTCGTTGGTGATCTGCTGTGCCAGCCTCGGCTTGCTGCTGCGGATCGAATGGGAGTCGCGCAACAACATGGGCAGTGAGGAAACAGAATTCAAAGAGAGCGACTTCGCCGAGGAGCCGCCTTATGGACGCTAATGTGCTGATCATGGCTGGCGGGACTGGTGGTCATGTCTTCCCGGCACTGGCCTGTGCGCAGGAGTTCCAGGCGCGTGGCTACAAGGTTCACTGGCTCGGTACGCCTCGCGGTATCGAAAACGAACTGGTGCCGCAGGCCGGATTGACGCTGCACCTGATCGACGCCACCGGTTTGCGCGGCAAGGGCAAGCTGTCGTTGCTCAAGGCACCTTTCATGCTGCTCAAGGCTCTGAGGCAGGCACGCCGAATTGTGCGCGACCTGAAGCCGGTCTGTGTCGTGGGCTTTGGAGGCTATGTCACCGGTCCGGGCGGGCTGGCTGCGAAGCTGGCGGGTGTGCCTCTGATCATTCATGAGCAGAACGCCGTTGCCGGCACGGCCAACCGTAGTCTGGCGTCCTTTGCCAGCCGTATCTGCGAGGCATTTCCGGACACCTTCAGTGCGTCCGCCAAGCGTCGGACCACGGGTAACCCGGTGCGGGTCGAACTGTTTCTTGAAACACCCCGTCAGGCGTTGGCCGGACGCAAGGCGCGTCTGCTGGTCCTGGGCGGCAGCCTGGGGGCCGAACCCCTGAACAAGCTGTTGCCCGAAGCCCTGGCTCAAGTGCCTCAGGAGATTCGTCCCGAGGTGTTCCATCAGGCTGGCAAGAAACATGACGAAGTGACCGCCGAGCGCTATCGCAGTGCCGGTGTCGAGGCGCAAGTCGCGCCCTTTATCCAGAACATGGCCCAGGCATACGGCTGGGCCGATCTGGTGGTCTGTCGTGCAGGCGCATTGACCGTGAGTGAGCTGGCGGCTGCCGGCTTGCCGTCGCTGCTGATACCGCTGCCCCATGCGATCGATGACCACCAGTCCCGTAATGCTGACTATCTGGCCCGCGAAGGCGCAGCCTTCGTCATGCCGCAAGCGACAACTGGCGTAGCCGAAATGGCCGAACGTCTGAAAGAGGTTTTGATGCAACCCGAGCAATTGAACAACATGGCCCGTACCGCCCGCAGGCTGGCCCGGCCCGATGCAACCAACACTGTTGTCGATGCCTGTGTGGAGGTGGCCCATGGTTGAGAGCCAGCGTGCCATGCCGCAACCTGAAATGCGCCGCATCCGTCGTATCCACTTCGTCGGTATCGGCGGGGTCGGCATGTGCGGCATTGCCGAAGTGCTGATGAACCTCGGTTATGAAGTGTCGGGTTCGGACCTGAAGGATTCGCCTGTCACCGAGCGTCTGAAATCCTTCGGTGCACATATCTTCATTGGCCATCGTGCCGAGAATGCCGCCGAAGCCGACGTGCTGGTGGTGTCCAGCGCCGTGAACACCTCCAACCCGGAAGTGGCGACAGCGCTGGAACGTCGTATTCCTGTGGTGCCACGTGCCGAGATGCTGGCCGAGCTGATGCGCTATCGCCATGGCATCGCCGTTGCGGGTACCCATGGCAAGACCACCACCACCAGCCTGATCGCCTCCGTGTTTGCGGCCGGTGGCCTGGACCCGACGTTCGTGATCGGTGGCCGTCTCAACGCTGCCGGTACCAACGCGCAACTGGGCACCAGCCGTTACCTGATCGCCGAAGCCGATGAAAGCGACGCCAGCTTCCTGCACCTGCAGCCGCTGGTCGCTGTCGTCACCAACATCGACGCCGATCACATGGCCACCTATGAAGGCGACTTCAACAAGCTGAAGAAAACCTTCGTCGAATTCCTGCACAACCTGCCGTTCTACGGTCTGGCCGTGATGTGTATCGACGATCCGGTGGTGCGTGAAATCCTGCCGCTGGTCAAGCGTCCGACCATGACCTATGGCTTCAACGAATCGGCCGACGTGCGTGCGATCAATGTGCGTCAGGACGGCATGCAGACCTTCTTCACCGTTCTGCGTCGTGACCGTGAGCCGCTGGACGTGTCCGTGAACATGCCGGGCAACCACAACGTGCTCAACTCGCTGGCAACCATCGCCATCGCCACGGACGAAGGCATCAGCGATGAGGCCATCGTTCAGGGCCTGTCTGGCTTCCAGGGCGTGGGACGTCGCTTCCAGGTCTATGGTGAGCTGCCGGTCGAAGGTGGCAACGTGATGCTGGTCGACGACTACGGTCACCACCCGCGTGAAGTCGCTGCCGTCATCAACGCCGTGCGTGGCGGCTGGCCGGATCGCCGTCTGGTCATGGTCTATCAGCCGCACCGTTTCAGCCGCACCCGTGACCTGTACGACGATTTCGTGCAGGTGCTGGCCGACGCCAATGTACTGCTGCTGATGGAAGTCTATCCGGCAGGCGAAGAGCCGATCCCGGGTGCGGACAGTCGCAACCTGTGTCACAGCATTCGTCAGCGCGGGCAACTGGACCCGATCTACATCGAGCGTGGTGCCGAGCTGGCACCGCTGGTCAAACCGCTGCTGCGCGCCGGCGACATTCTGCTGTGTCAGGGTGCCGGTGACATCGGTGGCCTGGCCCCGCAACTGCTCAAGAGCCCGCTGTTCGCTGGCGCCGTTGCAGCCCCGACCGAAGGGAAGCTCAAATGACAGCGACTTCGCAATCTTCCCTGCGCTCGACACTTGAGCCGAAAAGCTTCGGCCGCGTTGCCGTGCTCTTCGGTGGCAAGAGCGCTGAGCGGGAGGTTTCGTTGAAGTCGGGACGTGCGGTGCTGGAAGCATTGCTCGACGCCGGTGTGGATGCATTCGGCATCGATGTCGGCGATGACTTCCTGCAACGCCTGGTCAGCGAAAGGATCGATCGTGCCTTTATCGTGCTGCATGGCCGTGGCGGTGAAGACGGCACGATGCAGGGCCTGCTGGAGTGCCTGGGCATTCCTTACACCGGCAGCGGTGTGCTGGCTTCTGCGCTGGCAATGGACAAGCTGCGCACCAAGCAGGTCTGGCAGAGCCTGGGTCTTTCGACGCCACGGCATGCCGTCCTGTGCAGTGAGGCCGATTGTATTTCTGCGGCGACGGAACTGGGCTTCCCTTTGATCGTCAAACCGGCCCATGAAGGTTCAAGTATCGGTATGGCGAAGGTGACCGGCGTCGACGAATTGATCGCCGCATGGAAAGCAGCCAGTACCTACGATTCGCAAGTGTTGGTCGAGCAATGGATCCAGGGTCCGGAGTTCACGGTCGCGTGCCTGCGTGGCCAGGTGTTGCCGCCCATAGGCCTGGGCACTCCTCACAGTTTCTACGATTACGATGCCAAGTACCTGGCTTCCGATACCCAGTACCGGATTCCGTGTGGGCTCAGTGATGCCCGGGAACAGGAACTCAAGCAACTGACAGCCAGCGCTTGCGAGGCCATCGGCATCGCCGGCTGGGCCCGCACGGATGTCATGCAGGATGCCGAGGGCAAATTCTGGCTGCTGGAAGTCAACACCGTGCCCGGCATGACCGATCACAGTCTGGTGCCCATGGCCGCTCGTGCGGCCGGGCTGGACTTCCAGCAACTGGTGTTGGCGATTCTGGCCGACAGCGTTCAGGTGAGAGGTTAAGCATGTACGGCGCATCGGCACGTCATCAGCCACCTGCTCCTGGTCGCAAGCCAGTGCCGCGTGGTGCCAGTCGAATGGTGGCCAAGGAACCCCTGTCGTCGCGGCTGCCCAAGCCAGGCTTCGGTTTCCTGAAAAGCCTGTTCTGGCCGGTGCTGCTGGTGGTTCTGGGGTTCGGCACCTATGAAGGCGCGCAACGCCTGTTGCCGTATGTCGACCGTCCGATCACCCGGATCAACGTGCAGGGCGACTTGAGTTACATCAGCCAGCAAGCGGTGCAGCAGCGAATCGCTCCGTATGTGGCGGCCAGCTTCTTCACCATCGATCTGGCCGGCATGCGTACCGAACTGGAGCAGATGCCCTGGATCGCCCATGCCGAAGTTCGGCGTGTGTGGCCCGATCAGGTGGTGATCCGCCTGGAAGAGCAACTGCCGGTCGCACGCTGGGGGGATGAGGCGTTGTTGAACAACCAGGGTCAGGCCTTCACGCCGCGTGAGCTGTCCAATTATGAACACCTTCCCCAGTTGTTCGGCCCGCAGCGGGCTCAGCAGCAGGTGATGCAGCAGTACCAGGTGTTGAGCCAGATGTTGCGCCCCATGGGGTTCTCCATCGCACGCCTGGAGTTACGTGAGCGTGGCAGTTGGTTCCTGACCACCGGTGCCGGCAGTGCCGGTCCGGGTATCGAGTTGTTGCTGGGACGCGATCACCTTGTGGAAAAAATGCGCCGCTTCATCGCGATTTACGACAGAACGCTTAAAGAACAAATCACGAATATTGCGCGCATCGATCTGCGTTACGCCAACGGCCTTGCGGTCGGATGGCGTGAGCAGGTAGCGCCGACGGTGGATAAACCCGCCGTCGCGAAGAATTGATAAGAGGCTGGACCATGGCAAATGTGCAAAGCGGCAAAATGATCGTCGGGCTGGATATCGGTACCTCCAAGGTGGTGGCGCTGGTAGGCGAAGTCGCGGCCGATGGCTCGCTGGAAATCGTGGGTATCGGTACCCATCCATCCCGTGGCCTGAAGAAGGGCGTGGTGGTGAATATCGAGTCGACCGTGCAATCGATCCAGCGCGCGGTCGAAGAGGCACAGTTGATGGCTGGCTGCCGCATTCACTCGGCATTCGTCGGTGTGGCGGGCAATCACATCCGCAGCCTGAACTCCCACGGCATTGTTGCGATTCGCGATCGTGAAGTCAGCTCTGCGGACCTGGAGCGGGTTCTCGACGCCGCACAGGCCGTTGCGATTCCTGCGGACCAGCGTGTGTTGCACACCTTGCCCCAGGACTACGTGATCGATAACCAGGAAGGCGTGCGCGAGCCTCTGGGCATGTCCGGCGTTCGCCTGGAAGCCAAGGTGCATGTGGTGACCTGCGCGGTGAATGCCGCCCAGAACATCGAGAAGTGCGTCCGTCGCTGCGGCCTGGAAGTGGATGACATCATTCTCGAACAACTGGCGTCTGCCTATTCGGTCCTGACCGATGACGAGAAGGAACTGGGCGTCTGTCTGGTGGACATCGGTGGCGGCACCACGGATATCGCGATCTTCACGGAAGGCGCCATTCGTCACACCGCCGTGATCCCGATCGCGGGCGATCAGGTCACCAACGACATCGCCATGGCATTGCGTACACCGACCCAGTACGCCGAAGAAATCAAGATTCGTTATGCCTGCGCCCTGGCCAAACTGGCCGGTGCAGGGGAAACCATCAAAGTACCGAGCGTGGGCGACCGTCCACCTCGCGAGCTGTCGCGTCAGGCCCTGGCCGAAGTGGTCGAACCTCGTTACGACGAGCTGTTCACCCTGATCCAGGCCGAATTGCGCCGCAGCGGTTATGAAGACCTGATCCCGGCCGGCATCGTGCTGACCGGCGGTACCTCGAAAATGGAAGGCGCGGTCGAACTGGCCGAGGAAATCTTCCACATGCCGGTACGCCTTGGCGTGCCGCATAGCATCAAGGGGCTCGCTGATGTCGTGCGCAACCCGATCTACTCGACAGGCGTCGGCCTGTTGCAGTACGGGCTGCAAAAACAGTCGGACGGCATTTCGCTGTCCGGTCTGGGCAACAGCAGCAGCTACGGCGATGAACCCAAGGCTCCTGTGCTTGAGCGACTCAAGCGTTGGGTCCAGGGCAATTTCTGAGTTTCAAGGCTTCAAAAGTGGTAGCGGCAGGTAGTAGGCAGAAACAACTAGAGAACTGAAGGAGAGGGAAAATGTTCGAACTCGTAGACAACGTCCCGCAGAGCCCGGTAATCAAGGTTATCGGCGTGGGTGGTGGTGGTGGAAACGCTGTCAATCACATGGTCAAGAGCAACATCGAAGGCGTGGAGTTCATCTGTGCCAACACTGATGCTCAGGCACTGAAAAACATCGGTGCCCGTACCATTCTGCAACTGGGTACCGGTGTGACCAAAGGTCTTGGCGCTGGCGCCAACCCTGAAGTCGGTCGTCAGGCAGCACTGGAAGACCGTGAGCGCATTGCAGAAGTCCTGCAAGGCACCAACATGGTGTTCATCACCACTGGCATGGGCGGCGGTACCGGTACCGGTGCAGCGCCGATCATTGCTGAAGTGGCCAAGGAACTGGGTATCCTGACCGTTGCGGTCGTGACCCGTCCGTTCCCGTTCGAAGGCCGCAAGCGCATGCAGATCGCCGATGAAGGCATCCGTATGCTGTCTGAAAGCGTCGACTCGTTGATTACCATCCCCAACGAGAAGCTGCTGACCATCCTGGGTAAAGACGCCAGCCTGCTGTCGGCTTTTGCCAAGGCTGACGATGTTCTGGCCGGTGCCGTTCGCGGTATCTCCGACATCATCAAACGTCCGGGCATGATCAACGTCGACTTCGCCGACGTCCGTACCGTGATGAGCGAAATGGGCATGGCCATGATGGGTACCGGCTGCGCAAGCGGTCCGAATCGTGCGCGTGAAGCGACCGAAGCGGCCATTCGCAACCCGCTGCTCGAAGACGTGAACCTGCAAGGCGCACGCGGCATTCTGGTCAACATCACCGCCGGTCCTGACCTGTCTCTGGGTGAGTACTCCGACGTGGGTAGCATCATCGAAGCGTTCGCTTCCGAGCACGCCATGGTCAAGGTCGGTACTGTCATCGATCCGGACATGCGTGACGAGTTGCACGTGACCGTGGTTGCCACTGGCCTGGGCGCGAAAATCGAGAAACCTGTGAAGGTGATCGACAACACCCTGCAAGCCGTTCAGCAGGCTGCGGCTCAACCGGCTGCTGCTGCCCGTCAGGAAGCGCCATCGGTGAACTACCGTGATCTGGACCGTCCGACCGTCATGCGTAACCAGGCTCACGCCAGCGCGACCGCAGCGGCCAAGATGAACCCTAACGATGACCTTGATTACCTGGACATCCCGGCTTTCCTGCGTCGTCAGGCCGATTGATGAAATGTATCAGGGGTATTAGGGTGATTGGTGTTCAGCAAAGGCATGGTCTGCTATCATCGCCAGCCTTTGTTGATACCAGTTCGCAACTTGCGCTGAAGCGGCCATGCCATGATTAAACAACGCACCCTGAAAAATATTATCCGTGCCACAGGTGTCGGCCTGCATTCCGGGGAAAAGGTTTACCTGACCCTGAAGCCTGCGCCTGTGAATACCGGCATCGTGTTTTGCCGAGCCGACCTGGACCCTGTCGTGCACATTCCTGCGCGAGCGGAAAATGTCGGAGACACCACGCTGTCGACCACTCTGGTCAATGGCGACGTCAAGGTCGATACGGTAGAACATTTGCTCTCGGCCATGGCTGGCCTGGGCATCGATAACGCCTACGTCGAGCTCTCTGCCTCCGAAGTTCCAATCATGGACGGCAGCGCAGGCCCTTTCGTATTCCTGATTCAATCGGCAGGCCTCGAGGAACAGGAGGAGCCGAAGCAATTCATCCGTATCCTGCGTGAGGTGACAGTGGAAGAGGGCGGTAAACGCGCTACTTTCGTGCCTTTCGAGGGGTTCAAGGTCAGTTTCGAGATCGATTTCGATCACCCGGTCTTCCGCGACCGCACCCAGAGTGCAAGCGTGGACTTTTCCAGCACTTCCTTCGTGAAGGAAGTCAGCCGTGCACGAACCTTCGGGTTCATGAGTGACATCGAGTACCTGCGCAAGCACAACCTCGCACTCGGCGGCAGTGTGGAAAACGCCATCGTTGTCGACAAGGAAGGTGTATTGAACGAAGACGGCCTGCGGTATGAGGACGAATTCGTCAAACATAAAATCCTGGACGCCATTGGTGACCTCTACCTGCTGGGCAATAGCCTGATCGGTGAGTTCCGTGGCTTCAAATCAGGGCATGCACTGAACAATCGTCTGCTGCGCACGTTGATCGAGCAACCGGACGCCTGGGAAGTCGTGACCTTTGAGGATGCCAGTACGGCACCTATTTCTTACATGCGTCCTGTCGCGGCCGTGTAAGCAAGCTTTACTCTCTTTCCTTTTTGTTTCTTTAAAGGCTGCCTTCGGGCGGCCTTTTTTTATGCCGTGCGCAACGCGAGGGCGCAGTTATTTCAGAGAGTCAAACGGTCATGTTTTCGGCATTTTTTTGACGACTTTTATCGATCTTTTACCAGTCGTCGTCCTCTTTAAAGAAAGGTTGGCGTACGCCGATGGGGATCTCATAGGGCATATACACCGGATCTAATTTGAACGGTTGTACAGGGATGTGGCCTGTCACCTATCTGCGAGCGTTCGCAGATCCGTTTTCTCCAGAGATCGTTAATCATGTCTAAATCCCTGAGGCTACAAATTCTTGGCCTGCTCGGGGGCAGCCTTGCGCTGCTGCTTGTCATTGCGTTGTCTTGCTTTCATTTCCTGTCCGATAACGTGCAGTCGTATCGCAGTCTCCTTGACGGCCCTTTAAAGGCTTCACAACTGGTTGACGAAGCCAATCTGCAGTTCAAGGTCCAGGTCCAGGAATGGAAAAACGTACTGTTGCGTGGCAAGACGCCAGCAGAGCGCGACAAGTTCTGGGCCCAGTTCGAAGAGCAGGAGCGCAAGGTGCAAAGCACGTTGGGCCAACTTGCCGACATGAAAGGAACCGACGCTTCGCTGAAAAGCCAGGTGCAAGCCTTGCAACAAGAACACCGTACGCTGGGCTCCGCCTACCGTACCGGGCGCGAGGCGTTCATCGCTGCGGGGGGCGAGGCCTCTGCTGGCGATATGGCCGTCAAGGGTGTAGACCGTCCGACCAGCGAGCAGATGGCCACTCTGGTCGATCAATTGCACAAGTCCAGCGACGCCCAGTCGATTGCGATCAGCAACGCGGCTGACCGGACCATTCTGATTGGCGCTACCGTGATGCTGAGCTCTGCTTTGCTGGTGGGGCTGCTGGCGTTGTGGATGATCAACCGCAATCTGATTACCCCGATCCGCATGCTTATCGACTACGTGGCGCAACTGAGTGAAGGCAAGTTTGCTGCGCGAGTCGACGTGAAACGTCAGGACGAACTGGGCCGTCTGGCCGTCGCGGCCAATACCTTGCGCGACTTTCTGGCGGAGACCTTCAATCGCCTGAAACGCAGCACCACCGATCTGGATACCGCTGGCAGTGAGTTGAATGCCATTGCGGCACTGATGGCTGAAGGTACTCATGAGCAGTTCGAGCGTACCGATCAGGTCGCCACGGCCATGACTGAAATGTCAGCCACCGCCCAGGAAGTTGCGCGACACGCGGCGGACGCGGCGCATGCGGCAGATGAAGCGGATCACAATGCGCAGGATGGCGAAAAGGTCATGCAGTCGACCATCGCCACCATTACCCGGATGCGTAACGAAATTGCATCCACCGCCAACGTTATTCGGCAACTGGAAACAGACAGTGGCCGGATCGGGAAGGTGCTTGAAGTGATTCGCGGTATCGCCGAGCAGACCAACCTGCTGGCGCTTAATGCGGCCATTGAGGCCGCACGTGCAGGCGATGCCGGACGTGGTTTTGCAGTGGTGGCCGACGAGGTACGCACGTTGGCGCAACGTACTGCTGTGTCCACGGCCGAGATCAATCAGATCATCAGTTCAGTACAGACCGGCGCGACGGATGCTGTGCAGGCCATTCAGGGCGGACAGGCGCGCAGCGAAGAGAGCGTCGAACAGGTCACCCATGCCGGTGCCACTCTGCAGCGCATCACCGTGGCCGTGGAAAACATTCGGGACATGAACCGCCAGATCGCCACCGCCGCTGAAGAGCAGACTTCAGTGGCTGAGGATATCTCACGCAATCTGACTGAAATTACCGCCATCGCCGTGACCAACCAGGACAACGTCAAGCGTACTCAAGGGGCCAGTCATGACCTGCACGAGCTTTCCGTGGGGCTTAATGACGTCATCTCGCGCTTGAGCGCATAAGCCTTTCACCCTGGCTCGCATAAGGCACCGCCGGGTTTTCGTGGGCAAAAAAGAAGCGGCTCTGTGTGAGCCGCCTCTTTCAGTCAAAAGCCATCAATGGTGACTGCCACTGCCCAGGTTGCCGCCATTGCCATCCGGCATGCTGATGTTGACGTTCTGCATCATGCCTTGATCTTCATGATCGAGGATGTGGCAGTGCAACACGAACTCACCGATGTAGCGCTGGTAGCGGGTGCGGACGTAGATCTTGTAGAGCCCTTCGGTGTTGGTCACCGGGTCGAAGTTCGGATCATCACTGCTGGGGCCTTTGACAAACAGGGTGTCCTTCCAGACCCCTTTGAGGCCGGCATACTGAGTGTCGTTGTTATCGGTTTTATCCACAGCACCCGGCTCACTGAGATCCGTGCCATCCGGACCAATGATCTTCTCGATCTGGAACGGGTTGACGTGGATGTGGAACGGGTGGCTGACGTAAGCCGATTGCAGGGTCCAGGTTTCTGCGGTGCCCAGTGTCAACTGACGGTTGATAACGTCGGGTTCATAAGGCACTGCGTCCTTTGCCGTGGTCCCGACTGCAAATTTGACGTTCTTCTTGTCGGTGGCGTTGAGCATGAACACCAGATTCTGCTCAAGATTGCCGCTCTTCTTGAGCTCCTCATCGGAGATGCTTTGATGAGGAATGAACCTGGTCAGCTTCAGGCCGTTCTCAAGGTCAGCGATGACCTGTTTCTGGACGTTCGCTGGCATGTTCCGCTTGGCCGCCGCCACGAGTTCGGTGGTGAGTCTGGCCTTGATGTCTTTCACGGCAGGACCTGCGCCTACATCAACGAAGCCGAGCAGTTGTGTGCTGCCAGTGGTCTGGTTGACGCTCCCGGCCTTGGTTTCAGGCTTGTCCACCAGGCAGTAGCGCCCTGGCTCGGGGAACATCACCAGCAGGTCATTGCGATAGCCCGGCTGCAAGGTGACCTGGTTGAGTTGCTGAGCCTTGTCCATGGTAAGGCCGTCAGACGCGATGACTTGAAACGGTACGGGCTCACCAATGCACTGCTTGGCAACGAAGCTCTCAGAGTCGGCGGCGCTGATACCTTCCTGGCTGAGTTGGCGTCCGGTCTCGGCCATCTTGCGGAACTGCGGCACGATGGTGTCGCGAATGCCCGCATGCACCAGTCTCCAGCGTTCGACCGCTCCGCTGCTGGCGGAAAAGATCGGTTGAACCTTGCCGTTGATCGTGGTGTAACGACCTGAGTTCTGCCAGTCCGAAGGGCCAAACTGGCCTTCATAACTTTCGACGATTCCCGTCTGGCCTTTGGCGCAATTCCAGTTATAGGTCTTGCCGCCATCCTCGGTGCAGGCATAAGGAATCTGTTGCAGCACCAGCAGACGTTCGGTGAACGCCTTGCCATCGACCCCCTTGAGCAAGGTGTCGATATCACCGTTGGTGTCGGGCGTCGGTTTGCGATCGCCATGGATCACCAGGGCTCCCGCCATGCCGCTGCCGACCTGCAGGGCCGTGGAGCCGTGCCGATGAGGGTGATACCAGAAGGTCCCGGCCGGGTGATCTTCCGGGATGTTGTATTCGTACTGGAAGCTGACGCCGGGGTTGATCGACAGCAAGACGTTATCGCTGTTACCGGTCGGGCTGACCCACAGGCCATGGGAGTGCAGGTTGGTGCCGTTGAAGCAGTGTGGCTTGTCGACCTTGGCGTGGGAATCCGTGCAGCTTGGATCTTTCGGCAGATTGTTGTTCAGCGTTACCCGAACGGTATCGCCCGGCGTCGCGTTGATCGTCGGTGCTACGAAAGGCGTGTGCGGGTTGACGTCCGTGCCGGTATAGCTGCGCAGCTTGACCTGGTCGTAGCTCTTGGTCGTCGGGTTATAGATGCGATTGGTGGTGTAGCCGATATTCAGGATCAATTGCCGTTCTTTGCCCGCCCGAGGCGCCGGCTCGGACAGTTTCTTGGTGACGGCCTTTTCCATGCCGGAGCGCATCAACAAGGTCGCCTGCCCGACAGCCTGGCTTGGTGCTTCCTGTTGCAGGTCAGGCGGGTTGCTGAAACTGCGGGCATCCTCTTGCGCCATCGCTGGCAACGCACTGCACGCCACGATCATGGCAATCGCGCCACGCAAACGATAACTGCTCACTTCCGGGACCTTGGCCCCCAAACAAGACGCTTCCAGTCTGGCCATATAAATCTCCCTGATTTCAAATGATCCCAAAGGGACAACAAGAGTCGGTATGCCGTTGAGGCTGAATGATGATAGCCAAACAATGGCAATCGGAAGCCGGGAAAGAAAAATTAATCACTACAACGTTCTTTATTCATTCTTGAGCGTTTGAGGCGGCCATTTTTGCGTAGAGGTAAAGGGGGAACCGATCATTAAAGCTGCCACGAACCTGCAACATTGTCGGTGTTGACTGGCGCCTTGCGTGGAGAACCCAAGGCTGAACGATGACGAAAAACCGACAACAAGGGGCGGCATTGCTGATGGTGCTGGTCGCCTTGGCCATGCTTGCCGCCGGGATGGCCTGGATGGTCGAGCAAGGGCGGCAAGAGGTGGACAGCGTCCGTTTGTTGCAGCAGCGGGTTCAGGCGCGATCCATCGAAAAAGCAGCCCTGGCGTTTGCCGAGCAGGCGCTCAAGGACCCGGTGTGGCGTGCGAGCCCTTTGTTTTGGCAGGCCTTGCGCGGCCAGCCCTTGAGCTATGACTTCAAGGGCGGCAAGGCGAGCATTCGTATCGTCGATCTGCACCGGTGTTTCAACGTCAACAGTCTGATTGGCGTGGAGGCCGAGCGTGCGCAAAAGCAGCTGGTTCATCTGTTGGGAGCCGATATGGCGGCTGAGCGTCTGGCTCAAGGTTTGACTGACTGGATCGATGCCGATCATCAGAGCCGTCTGCACGGCGCTGAAAACAACGAATACCTGCGTCTCTCTCCGCCACGTCTGGCGGCCAATCAATTAATGGTCGATACCAGTGAGTTGAACCTGCTGCTGCCCGCCGACAGGCAGCGCGAACAACGCTATCGACAATTGTGTGCCCTGCCGGAAACCACGGGCTGGCGCCTGAATGCCAATGCCCTGAGCCTCAGTGAACTGCCCTTGCTGGAGGCTTTGTTCGAGGGAAAGATCGAGCGTTCGCAGCTGACCCGGTTGATCAGTGGCCGACCGGCCGGAGGCTATCTCGATGCCAGCGCCTTGCGTCAGGCCATGGGGGCCATGGACGACGAAGCCTTCGCACAATTGAGCGAAGGGTTGCAGCTCAACGGCGATCACTTTCTGTTGCAGATTGAGGTGAGTCTGGATGGGCAGGTCTTTCTCAGTCAATACCGGGTCGAGGCCTTGGGTATCGTGAAATGGCACAGCCGTGTGCCGGCCCAGGAGATGGTGGTGCGGGAGCGTAAGGTGGGGGAGGGGAGCAGGCTGTAAGCGGCAAGCTACAAGCTACAAGCTACAAGCTACAAGCCAGAGCCTGTACTTGTAGCTTCCAGCTTGTGCCTTTGAACTACACCGCCAGATCGCCGCCATCGGCGCGCTGGATGACTACGGTTGAAGCACGTGGCCGGACGGTTCCGACAGTGACGTCGGTGGCCACATCGGTGGATGGCCAGTTACCCGGGTGCTGGATGTTGATGAACATGGTCTTGTTGTCCGGCGTAAAGGCCAGCCCCGTGACTTCGCTGCCATTGGGGCCAACGAAGAAACGACGCAAGTCACTCTGGTTCTGGGCGTTGACCGGAATCTGATTGCCCTGTGCATCGACCATATTGGTCGGAATGACCGCCAGCATCTGGTCGTTGGTGTAGCTGGTGATGGTGGATTCGCTATTGTCGGTCTGTACCCACAACACACCACGGCTGTCGAAGCTCATGCCGTCGGGGCTGGCGAACTGGTTCAGTTCGGTCAGGCCGGAACGGTTGATATCTGCGGTACCGGAAGCATTGGCGCCAAAGACGAAGATATCCCAGGTGAACGACACCTGATCGTCGGCGTCATGCCAGCGGATGATGTGCCCGTGCTTGTTATCGATTCGTGGGTTGGCCGCGTTGGCCGTCGTGCGGCTGGTGTTGTTGGTCAGGGTCAGATAAACGTCGCCATTGAGCGGGTTGACGGCCGTCCACTCAGGGCGGTCCATCGGTGTCGCGCCGACGGCATCCGCAGCGCCGCGAGTGTTGAGAATGATGCCGGGCAGGTCGGTGAACTTGGCGCCGAGGGTGCTGCTGTCGGTCGTGGCGGTGGCTACATCGAGCAACAACCAGTTACCACTGCCATCGGCATTGAAACGGGCAACGTAGAGTTTGCCGCTGTCCATGTACTTGGCACCGGTCGCCAGGCGATCGCTCGGCGTGGCGTCCGCCTCGTCCCACAGGGCTGTGGACACGAATTTGTAGAGGTATTCATTCTGCGAGTCGTCGCCCATGTAGAACACCACCGGCTTGCCTGGAGTGGTCAGGCCCGGCCAGCAGCCTTCGTGACGGAAGCGTCCGAGTGCTGTGCGTTTGACTGGCAAAGTGCTGGCGTCGTAAGGGTCGATTTCAACGATGTAGCCATAGGTGCTGGCTTCGTTGCGGTAGTCGTCCGTGGCAGTGGCACCGCTCTCGGTGATGTTGAAACGAGTGAACTCGCCGTTGACCTCGGAAGCATCGCCTGCAGCGGTTTCCCAGCGATAGTTGCCATTGGCGGTCGCGATGCCAATACGCACCTGATCGGCAGGGCGTGTGCCGGTGTTGACGAAAATGCCCGGCCAGTTTTCTTCACAGGTCAGGTAGGTGCCCCATGGCGTATAGCCGTTGCCACAGTTGTTGTTGGTACCGCGAGTCTGGCTGCCGTCGGTCGAGAACACGGTTTTGACGTGATCGGTGCCTTTCAGCGGGCCGGACAGGTTCATCAGCGAGGCCGTGGTGAAGCGGCGGTTCAGCGGGTCGTTTTCCACCACCTGCCAGCGGTTGCCGACCTTGCTGATGCGGACGACGCCAGCGCCATGGGCATTGATTTCCTTGCGTACTTCTTCGACCGGACGGACGCCGCCCACCAGCGTTGCGCCGGACGGGTGCAGGGCGCTTTGATCGATGTATTCAAAGTTGATCGCGAGCAGGCCGTCGCTGGAACTGCCATTGATGGGGAAGTAATGCATGCCGTCGTGGTGCATGCCCATCGAGTTGGCCTGATCGGTGGAGGTGTTGGTGCCGTCGCTTTTCCAGGCATTGGCCAGGCTGCTGAGCGGTGTGCCCCAGGGTGCCAGGACGTAAGCGGTATAACCGGCGGCGATGGTGACCGCGTCGGTGAGGGAACCTGGAATCGAGGTGAAACCCAGCTTCAGCCCGGGTTCCGATGCCACCGGGTCATCTGAATCGCTGCCGCTGTCGAAGCAACCGGTCAGCCCTGTGCCGGCAATCATTGCAATGGCGGCACCGAGCCCGCCACGTACCACGCTGCGACGGCTCAGGTAGGTGTCGAGCACGGATGACATCGGCTCATTGTTACTCAGGTTGCGGTTCAGGTTGTCGCCGGTATTACGACTCATTCATCAGGTCCTTTTTATGAAGTAGGTTTGGAAAAGGAACCGGGACTGTAGAAGTCGAGTGTGATGATTCATTGGCAGTTTTATTAATAAGCCGACTAAAAAATGTATTAGTTATTTCCTTTTGTAACGAGAGCGCTTGTCAGGCCCAAGGGTTAAAAATCTGCCATCAAACTGTCATTTCCCATCGCCAATATGCCGCCCCTGTGAAGAGTCAGCCTCAGGACATAAGAACGATGGCTTCAATGGCGCGACGCGATGTGTTGGGATGGATGGCGGCAGGTGCCATGGCGCCGTTGCTGTCGGCTTGCTCAAGTCTCCAGAGCACAGGCGCTGTTGCCAGTGGTGACCATGTCGATCTGCTGTATGTGGCCGACACCCTGGATGCGCGTCAGCCGGGCAGACCGGTTGTGCCTGCCACCCGTCTGGGACCGGCGACACGGATCGGTCAGGCACCCTGGATCAGTGGCGTCGATGCCCATGTCCATGCCCCTGACCAGATCCAGCTCAACAGCCTGCTCGACGCCAGCCTGAGCCCACACATCGAAACCGGTGGCTATCCGGTACTGGGTGCGTTGTTGCAGCGTTTTCGCCGTGAAGCCGGAGAGGGCAACAGCCTGACGCTGGAAAACGGCCAATGCTGGAATGGCAGTGGCCTGGCTTATCTGACTCAAGGCCGGTCCGGGGCTCAGGGCAGCGCATTGCTGGGCACAGAAGTTCGGGTCAGCAGCGATGAACGTCTGTTATGGCCGCAACAGTGCGCCGGTCTTTATCGTCAATTCGGTCATCCGGTATTGGGCGCCGATCTGGCTGCCGATGTCAGCCAGCGTCTGGGAACGGAAGCC
The DNA here is from genome assembly GCF_044748865.1 of Pseudomonas sp. NPDC089734. Taxonomy (NCBI): domain Bacteria; kingdom Pseudomonadati; phylum Pseudomonadota; class Gammaproteobacteria; order Pseudomonadales; family Pseudomonadaceae; genus Pseudomonas; species Pseudomonas sp. NPDC089734. The sequence continues at coordinate 124,398 of NZ_JBIVGV010000003.1, forward strand.
GTGGCCTTCTTTCTCCGGAGCGGAATCCGGATTGCGGTGGTGGGTATTACCGACCCGTATGCCCGTGATCAAAAAGCATCCCTCAAACAATGGCATGACAGCCTGCAACCGGCCCTTGAGCGTGCCCGGGCCGATGCCGATCTGGTGATCGCACTGGCGGATGTCGGCACCGGTCCGGGCTTCTGGCTGGCCGAACGTCTGCCACAAGTCGATCTGGTGCTGTGTGCCCGGGGGCAGGATCTCTGGCCGCATCCAGTGGACATCATGCAAGCCTCTGGAAAACGCGTGCCCGTGGTGCTGGGCGGCACCCGAGCCAGCGGAGCCTTTCGCATTCGTTGCCAGATGGCGGGCGGGCAATGGCAGTTCACGGCGCGCTTTCATCCGGCGCTGGAAAACACACTGACGGCCAGTGATCAGGTTGAGGCTCAACGCATCCGGCAGGTTGCCCAACAGCAACGCGCCACCCATGCCGGCTGGCTCGATCAACCACTGGCCCGCGCGCCGGAAAACCTCTGGCGTCGGGATGTACGGGGCGGCAGTTGGGATCGATTGCTGCATGAGGCCTTGGCTGAACATCCGGACAGCGCCGTTTTACTTCCGGGCCTGCGTTACGACAGCCCTCTGGCTCAAGGCCAGATGATTACCCGTGAGCACCTGATCAGCCTGACGGCCAGCTACCCGGCGCCGGTTGTGAAGGTGTCGGCCAGACAAGTCCCGCAGGTGCTGGAAAACGCTGCCGAGCAAATGTTCGGTGAGATGCTTTTGCTGGACAACAGCCAGGATTTGCCGCGCTGGCAAGGCCAGCCCTGGCAAGTGACCTACAGCGCCAGCGGCAAGCGGGTCAGTGGTGTGGGCGAGCCTGCCGGGCAATGCCGAACCTTTGGCCTGGGTTTTGATGCGCAGGCCGGCGAGCCGCTCTGGCAGCATCTGGAAGCCTGGCTTCGTGAGCGTCCGGCCGACTGGCGCATAGCGTCCTTGCAGCGACCGCAAATGCGTTACGTGCAAGGGCATCCCGGCTGGCATCCCCGTGAGTCGGCCGTGTGACGCGTCTTGTCGGAGCAAGCCATGGCGCATTGGTGATGCTGGCCGGCTGGCTGGCCGCGCAATGTGTGCTGCAAGTCTGGCATGGCCTGGCGCAACCGGCTCCTGCTCCTCTAGCGAGCGCTCCAGTGGCAGACCTGTTGAGTCGGCATTGGCGGACTGGCCCCATCCTCAACAATGAATTGCCCCTGACCACACTGAACATCCAATACCTGGGCGGCCTCAAGGCCAGTCCCCTGAGTTCTACGGTCGTGGTGCTGCGTTTCGAACAACGTCAACGCACGCTGGCTCGCGGCCAGAAACTGGCCCCCGGCATTCTCTTGCAGGACATCGATGAGTTGGGCCTGGTGTTCGACAACAACGGCAAGCGCGAACGTTTGCCCTGGCCCCCGCAACGGCCGTCCTTCGGCTTCAAGCAACAGGGATAAGCATGACCATCAATCTTCTCAAGCAGCCACTGCGTCTTGCCTTTCTGTTGTGTGCTCTGGCCATGAGCGGCGTGAGCGCTGAAGAAGAGCCGCTTTACGAGGTCAATTTTGTCGATGCCGAACTCTCGGAATTCATTGACAGCGTTTCGCGTATCACCCACACCACGTTCATCATCGATCCACGGGTCAAGGGCAAGGTGACCGTGCGCAGCAGCGAGATGCTGGGCAGTGAAGAGATCTACGACATTTTCCTGGCTCAATTGCGTGCCCAGGGTTTTGCCGCGGTTGATTTGCCCAACGGCAGCGTCAAGATCGTCCCCGATCAGGCGGCCCGCCTGGAGCCCGTACCCGTGGAGTCGGCCCGCAATGCCTCGCAAGTCAATGACGGCATGGCGACCCGTGTGTTCAACGTGCGCAATGCCGCCAGCGAACAGATGCTCAATATCCTCAAACCGCTGATCGACCCGCGAGTGGGTGTGATCACGCCGTATCCCTCAGCCAACCTGTTGGTGATTACCGATTGGCGCAGCAACCTGGATCGTATCGACAGCCTGCTGGTGCAACTCGATCAGGTGAGCCAGGAACCGCTGGAAGTGCTGCCGTTGAAGAACGCCAACGCCAATGACACGGCGCAATTGGTTACTCGCCTGCTGGCCCGCGAGCAGGGCGCCGACACTGCGCAGGTGGTGGCTGACCCGCGCAGCAATGCCTTGCTGGTCCGCGGCAGCACTGACAGCCGCGCCAGGGTACGGGCTTTGCTCACGCAACTGGATAAGCCGTACGACCCACAGCACAACGCCAATACCGTGGTGATCTACCTGCGGCATGCCAATGCGGCCGAAGTGGTCAAGGTCTTGCGGGGCCTCAGTCAGGATATTGCGGCGCCGACCTCTTCGGCCCAAGGCAGTGAAAAATCCCTGCCAGTCAGCACCTCGGGCATTCGCATGGAATACGAGGAAGGCACCAACGCTGTGGTGATGGTGGGGCCGGACAGCGAGTTGACGACTTATCGCAACATCGTTGAACAACTGGATATCCGGCGTGCGCAGGTGGTGGTCGAGGCCATCATTGCTGAGGTTTCGGACACCCGTGCGCAGGAACTGGGTGTGCAGTGGCTGTTTCAGGGCGACAGTTTCGGCGGCGGTGCGATCAACTTCAGTGGCAACGCCCCGAGCGTCACCAGCGTGGGCGCTTTGGTGCAAGCCAGCGATACGGCCGGTCTCGGTCAGTTGTTGTCCAGCGTTCAGGGCGTGACCGCAGGTGTCGGCAACCTGAATGGCGGCGGGCTGAATTTCATGGCGCTGCTCAATGCCTTGAAAAGCCAGAGCGGTTTCAACCTCCTTTCGACCCCGACCCTGCTGACTCTGGATAACGCCGAGGCTTCGATTCTGGTGGGCCAGGAAGTGCCGTTCGTGACGGGGTCGGTGACCCAGGACAACACCAACCCGTACCAGACCATCGAGCGCAAGGAGGTCGGCGTGAAGCTGCGGATCAAGCCGCAGATCAACATCGACAACACCGTGCGCCTGGACATCGTGCAAGAAGTGTCGTCGATTGCCGACAGCACCAGCGCCAGTGACGTCATCACCAACAAGCGCGAAATCAAGACCAAAGTCATGGTCGAGGATAACGGCCTGGTGGTGCTGGGGGGGTTGATCGGGGATGAGTCCACCACCAGCGATCAGCGTGTGCCTTTGCTGGGTGATATTCCGGTGTTGGGTCGGCTGTTTCGCTCCGACGCAACGCAACGGGTCAAACAGAACCTGATGGTGTTCATTCGCCCGCGCATCGTGCGCGACGGTGAAACCCTGGCGCAGCTCAGCAGTGAGAAATACCGCAATCTCAAGACCAACACCTCGCTGCCGTTACCGGGTATCGCAGAGGGCGACACGCTGTTGCAATTGTTTCCGTCCAGCCGCGATCGACTGGAAAAGGGCGCATGGTAAACGCACTGCTGCCCTATCGAATCGCACGCCAGACCGGTGTTGCGAAGGTGCCGGTTGAAGCCGGCTGGCACCTGTGGCTACGCAGCGGGAGCGACACCGACATGTTGCGGGAAGTGATGCGTGTATATGGCGCGCCGAGTGCGGTCGAACACCTTTCGACACAGGATTATGAAACCCGTCTGGGGACGCTTTATCAGGCGGGCGAATCGGCAACGGCCGCTTTGATCGATGGCATTGGCGAACAGGTTGACCTCGACAGTCTGATGAGTGAATTGCCGAAGATCGAAGACCTGCTGGAGAACGACAACGACGCACCGGTGATTCGCCTGATCAACGGCCTGTTCGGTGAAGCCTTGCGCCTTCGGGCCTCGGATATTCATGTGGAAACCTTTGAAGCCAGCCTGGTGATTCGCTTGCGCATCGACGGCCATCTGCGGGAAGTGCTGCGTCCGCCGCGTGCGTTATCGACGATGCTGGTGTCGCGAATCAAGGTCATGGCCCGGCTGGACATCGCGGAAAAGCGCCAGCCGCAGGACGGCCGGATTACCCTGCGCTCTGCCGGGCGTGAAGTGGATATTCGGGTGTCGACCTTGCCGGGTATTCATGGCGAGCGCGTGGTGATGCGGGTCCTGGACAAGCAGGCGAGTTTGCTGGACCTGAGCAATCTCGGCATGCCACCTGAAGTGGAACAGGGGCTGCGCGCCTGTCTGCAACGCCCCAACGGGATTGTGCTCAGCACTGGCCCGACCGGCTCGGGCAAGACCACCACGCTCTACGCGAGCCTCAACAGCCTCAACGATGGTTCCTGCAACATCCTCACGGTCGAAGATCCGGTTGAATACGCCATCACCGGCATCGGCCAGACGGCGATCAACCCCAAGGCCGGAATGACCTTTGCCAATGGCTTGCGGGCCATTTTGCGCCAGGACCCGGACGTCATCATGCTCGGCGAAATCCGTGACCGGGAGACCGCGCAGATCGCGGTCCAGGCCAGCCTGACCGGGCATCTGGTGCTTTCCACCCTGCACACCAACAGTGCCGTAGGCGCGGTGACCCGTCTGCGGGACATGGGCATCGAACCCTTCCTCATCGCCTCGACCCTCAAGGGCGTGCTGGCCCAGCGACTGGTGCGGCACTTGTGTCATTGCGCCGTGGCGCAGCCCTTGCAGCAGGCCGAGCGCATGCTGTGGCCGGAACTGTCCGGTCTGACCGAGAGCTTTCACCCTCAAGGCTGCGACGCTTGTCAGGGCAGTGGCTATGACGGCCGGATGGGGTTGTACGAATTCATTGAGCTGGACGCAGGCCTGATTGCCTTGCTGTACGACGGCGCCAGTGAAGTGGCCATGCAGGATTACCTGACGGACAAGCGTCAGAGCCTCGCGGCCATGGCCAGCGAATGTTTGCGCCGAGGCGAAACCAGCCTGGCGGAAGTGTTACGTGCGGTGCGGGGCTGATCCGTGCCGACTTATCGCTATCAGGCCCTCGACCCGGCAGGGCGTACGCACAAAGCGAGTCTGCAGGCTGAAAGCGAGCGTCATGCCCGGCAACTGTTGCGCGAGCAAGGGCTGTTCGCCCGGGACTTGCAGATCCAGGATTCGACCTCGCGCAGCCCGCGCGGCCAGCGCCTCAATCACAGCCAGTTATGTGAGCTGACCCGGCAGTTGGCGACACTGTTGAGTGCCGGGATTCCTCTGGTGGATGCTCTCGCGACCCTTGAGCGGCAACTGGCCGAGCCCGCGATTCGCAACCTGTTGGTGTCCGTGCGTGGTGCGCTCGGGGAAGGTCACAGTCTGGCCCAGAGCCTTCGTCGTCAGGGCGGTCTGTTCGGTGGGCTTTATTGCGCACTGGTGGAAGCAGGGGAGCGCTCCGGCAAGCTGGCGCCGGTGCTGGAACGTCTGGCCGAGCACCTTGAGCAAGTCCAGCGCCAGCGGCACAAGGCCCGTACCGCAATGATTTATCCGGCGGTGCTGATGCTGGTATCGCTGGCCGTGGTCATCGGTCTGATGACCTTCGTGGTTCCCAAGCTCACCGAGCAGTTCAGTCACACCGGGCAGAGCCTTCCTCTGATTACCCAATTGTTGATCGGCATCAGCGAAGGGCTGGTACGTATCGGCCCCTGGCTGCTGGGATTGGCGCTGCTGACGGCGGCCGGAGGCGGATTTCTGTTGCGCAAGCCGCAGTGGCGACTGCGTCTGGACCGGGCATTGCTGCGCCTGCCCAGGGTCGGGTTGCTGCTGACGGTGCTGGAAAGCGCCCGGCTGGCCCGCAGCCTGGCGATTCTGGTGGGCAGCGGCGTGCCGTTGCTCGAAGCCTTGCACGTGGCGACCGCTACGGTGGGCAACCGTGAAGTGCATCGCGCTCTGGAAACCGTGCGCGAACAGGTCGAAGGCGGCGTCAGCCTGCATCGTGCCTTGAACACGGCCGGTCATTTCCCGCCGCTGCTGCTCAATATGGTCGCCAGTGGCGAGGCCAGCGGAACCTTGCCGGACATGCTCGAACGGGTTGCGGACAACCAGGAGCGCGGGTTCACCCGTCAGGTGGACATGCTCATGGCCTTGTTCGAGCCCTTGATGATTCTGGTGATGGGCGGCGTGGTGCTGTTCATCGTTCTGGCTGTGCTGTTGCCGATCATGCAGCTCAACCAAGGGCTTACTTTCTGATTCATGGAGAATCGCTTTATGCCTGCATCTTCTTTGCGCCGCCAACGCGGTTTCACGCTGATGGAAATCATGGTGGTGATTTTCATCATCGGCCTGCTGATCGCCGTGGTGGCGCCCAGTGTTCTCGGCAATCAGGACAAGGCCATGCGCCAGAAAGTCCTGGCCGACCTGTCCACGCTTGAGCAGGCGCTGGACATGTATCGTCTCGATAACCTGCGTTACCCCAGTTCCGAACAAGGGCTGGCGGCACTGACCCGTGCGCCGACGGTCGAGCCTCTGGCGCGTTCATGGCGGGCCGATGGCTATATCCGCCGCCTGCCAGCCGACCCGTGGGGTAATCCTTATCTCTATCGTGCCCCCGGTGAGCACGGGCGTATCGATATCTACTCGCTGGGCGCCGATGGGGTGCAGGGCGGTGAAGGCACCGATGGCGATATCGGTAACTGGAACCTCTAGGCGTGAAGGCTGAGCGGGGCTTCTCACTGCTGGAAATGCTGGTGGTGTTGCTGATCATCGGCTTGTTCAGTGGTTTGAGTGTGGCCTGGCTGGATTCAGGCGATGCCCCGATGCAGCAGGCTCTTGAGCGCCTGGCTGCCGAAGCCCGGACGCAGGCGGCGCAAGCCCGGCACAGCGGTCAGGTGCTGGGGATGCGCTGGAATGGTCGTCAGCCGGAATTTGTGCGCTTGACCCGCACCCATGATCAGACGCACTGGGTTGCCGATGAATCCCGCATGAAACCCTGGCCCGCAGAGTTGCTGGCGGACTGGCCTGCATCTGATGAGCCCCGCGTGGTATTCACCCCGGCGGGTGTGGCCAGGGCGTCGGTCTTGAACTGGCAATGGCCCGAAGGGCAGCAGCGCTGGGAATGGCGTACCGATAACAGCCTCACCCAAGTGAAGTGGCCATGAAGCGCCAGCGCGGCTTTACCTTGCTGGAAGTGATGGTTGCGCTGGGCATTGCAGCGGTCATGGCGATGATGGTCAGCCAAATGTTGCGCCAGCGCATCAGCGTGCATCAGGCCGTTCAGCAGCATCGCCTTGGCGCTCTGTGTGCCCGCGAGCTGGAGGCACGATTCGGTGTCGAGCGGTACTGGCCGCAGATCAACAAGGTCAGCGGTGAATTACAGCAGGGCGACAAGATGTGTTACTGGCGACTTGAGCTGGGCATGACGAGTGTTCAGGGCTTGCGACGGGGGGAACTGGCGCTGTTCGCCGCCCGTGATGAACGCGAACCGCTGGGCCATTTCACTGTATTTCTGGTGCGCCCGTGAGTCATGGGCAACGGGGACTGACCCTTGTTGAATTGCTGGTGGCAATGGCGTTGACCGCCGTGGTCGGTGTGGTGCTCGCGACCCTGGTGAACGGTTGGATAACGGTACGTGAGCGTCTGGCCGAGCCCGGCAACGAACCGGTGGTGCTGGAGTTCTGTCTAGCGCTGGAGCGGCGACTGGATGGGCTGGTGTTGCGGCGTTTGTATGAAAAACGGTTGCCGCTGCCCGTCATGCGGCTCGATTGGGAACCTGCTGCCAACCGGCTTGGCTGGGTCGCATTGACCGCCTGGCCCGAAGTTGAGGGGCAATCGAGGCTGCAACGGCAGCGACTGGAATTCAGCCCTCGCGAAGGGCGCTTGAGCCTGTCGACCTCGGCCGACCTGTATGCCGCAGACGCGCCTCGCTGGGAGAGGCGCGAGTGGCTGGATGGCGTCGATCAGGTTCGTTTCAGTTTTTATCAGGGAACCCGTTGGCTGGCGTTTCCTTCCACTGTCGCACTTCAGCCCGACCGGGGCGTGCGACTCGAATTCGAGCGTCATGGAGCACCGTATGTCTGCACTTTCAGCTTGCCCGATGGTCGTCCGTGAATCGGTTTTTCGCCATGTTTGAACGCTGGCGGGCCAAGCGCCGGGCCGAGCGGCACTGGTTGCTGTTGCGTCCGGCGGCCTGTGCTGAAGGCGTGTGGCAATGGCGACGTTTGCCTGGTACCGAACACGGTGATTGGCCGCCGCCTGCGCATTACGTGCAGGATACGGTCGCGTTGATCATGCCGTCCGCGCAATGCAGCCATTTTCAGGTGCCAGCGCCACCGGGCCTCAAACCGCATGAGTGGCCGCTACTGCTGGAAGATCTGCTGCAACAGCCTGCTGAAGACGTGCAGATCAGTTGCCTGTCGAAGAGGGCCGGGTCTCTGGAGTTGCTGGTTGTGGAGCGCGCTTGTGTTCAACGCTGGCTGGCGGCGTGTGAAACGCTGGGTGTGTCGCCGGATTACCTGTGGGCCGAGCTGCAATTGCTGCCTGTTCAGGCACCGGGCCAGATAGTGGAGTGGGCTCGCCCCGAAGGCCGTTGCCTGATACGGGGCGCTGACAATGGCGTGCAGCATTGGCTGGTGTGGCCTGAGGTCTTGGGTGAACTGCCTGACGGCTGGCGCCCATCGACGGAAGAAATGGCCGGACCCTGGCCTTCCCGATGGGCTTCTCTGAGTCGTTTGCCCAATGCGCTGGAACGCTCGGATAAGCGGCGCCCCAAGGCCCGGCAGCGAGCATTGCCGTTCAGTAGAACCCAGCTTCGTCTGGTATCGGCCTGTGCGGTACTGGCTCTGTGCTGGGGGGCTCTGATGCTGGGGCAGTTCTGGCAACAGGTTCCGGTCTGGAAGGCTCAGGTCGAGGCGGTGACCGGTCAGGTTGGCAGCGCGCAACAGGCCGCACGACTGCTGTCTCGTCTTCAATCCGAACAGACGGACTGGCGAAGCCGCCAACAGCAGATTGTCGAGCTGGAACAGGCTGTGGCGATCTGGCTCGACCGTCAGCGAGACTGGGGTGTGTCCGGGACTTACTTCGATGGGCGAACCTTGCGATGGGTCTTGAGCGGCAGCGCTCCGCCCCCGGCTCTGGATCACTGGCAGAACATGGCCAGGGCCGTGGGCGCCAGGGTCAGTGTCGAGGCGAATGAAAAAATGTCCCTGCTCACGCTCAACTTCACTCTGGATGCGCAGCCATGAATGAATGGATTCAGCGCGCTTCAAGCGCTTTTGTCACGTTACCGCCTGCCCGACGCTACGCACTGCTGGCGGGGTGGGTCGTGATACTGACGTTGCTGCTGGTGTTGATGGGCCGTCCGTTGCTGCTCTGGGCCAAGGACCTGCGCCAATGGCCGTTGCTGGCGCAGCAGGCCCAGGCGCTGAATACCGGCGCAACGTTTTCCAGCGAATACTGGCAGGCGCTGGCCAGTGCCCGAGGGCTGGTGCTGACGCGGGTCGAGCAGCGAGGCGACATCTGGCAGTTGCAAGGTGAGCTGGCTCGGGCCGAAACCCTGACCCACGTGATGCGCAGCATTCAGGAGCAGGGCGGACGACCGCTGCGCTGGAGCCTTGAGCAAGGGCATCAAGGGTTGGTGTTCAATCTGGATGTGGGTCGTGCCGGGAGGCGTCCATGAGTCGCAGGCTTTGGATGCTCGGGGCCTTGGTTTTTGTCCTGACGCTTGTACTGAATGCACCGGCTGCATTTGTGGCCCGTTTTGTCCCGTGGGCGCCGGGCTGGCAGCCACAAGGGATCGAAGGGACCCTGTGGCGTGGGCGGGCGGAAAGGCTGGGTGCCGTGGGGCCTTTGAGCTGGAACATCCGGCCCTTGAGGGGGCAGGCGCAAGTGCGTGCCGGCTATCAGCAGCAAGCCTGGGAACTGAGTGCGTACGGCTGGCCCTGGGCGTGGAAAGCAGAGCTTGCGCCGATCGCCAGCCTTGTCACACCCGCTGCGGGCCATGTGCTGGACGGTCGTTGGCAGGGCCGTCTGTCTATGTCCGGGCTCGGCGCGAGTTGTACGTCCAGCCAAGGGGATCTGCAAGGCAAGGACCTGGCGTTGCTGTCACCCTGGATGGTGGTGCTGGGCAATGCTCACCTCACGCTTGAGTGCCGGGAAGGGCTCAAATTATTGGCCGAGGTCCGGCGCGACGGCGAGCACCGTTTCGAGATCGGAGTGGAACCTGCCGTCAGTCGGGTGACGGTGAGCGGTTGGGTCGAGCCAGCAGCCATGGTGACGCCGGTGCTGGTCCAGACTGGCCTGCTCAAGGCGGGGGCTTCACAGTTTGAAAAGGTTCTGGGTAAACGCTGAGGTTTACTTCTTGTCCCGGCCATGGCTGGCCAGACGCTCCAGGGCAGCACGCAGTTTGGGGTCAGTGATGCCTTCTGCGGTGGCCTGGATGTTTTCGGCCGCAGCCGATGACAGGTCGATGGTATGACCCGCAGCACCTTGTTGCACGGTGGGCGGTTGGACCTTGAAGAGAATGCGTGTCAGGTTGGCGAATTCATCGAAGGCGACCAATTGCCGCTGCAGGCGCTTTTGCTGGTAGCGCAGGCGTGTGGCCCAATGACCGTCGGTCACGATCAATACCAGGCTGCCTTCGCGCCATGACGCCACATGGCAATGTTCCTGGGCGGCCGGTTGCAGCTGGCTTTCGAGCAGGCGTTGAAGGTGGCTCAGGCGTTCGGCGTGGCGAAAAATGGCTTTGAGAGGCTTGGCGTCGCGCAGCAGAACGGCAGGTGTTCGAGCATTGAGGGGACGAAAGGCCATGGGAGCAATGCCAAAGGGGTGACAAGGTCGCCATGTTAACAGAAAGCGTTGTTGCGGCTTCGTTCAAAGCGCTTTCCGTGCTTTTATATGTAAATCAATGAGTAACTTCTGCCCCAGGCGGGTTGAAGTGTTGAAAAATGGCCCCATAGTAGGTCTGCCCCGTCACAGCGCTGTGCCAGCATCGTGGAATAACGCCACTTTCCTCACCATCGTTTCCGGGTAGAATACTCGTTCGCATGCGGCCATCAGGCTGCACGGGCGACTCACGGGGCCGCCCTCCATTCCTATGTGTGGAAGATCCTGTCGATATGTTTGCGCCTTTGTTAAAAAAACTCTTTGGAAGCAAGAACGAGCGTGAAGTCAAACGCATGCTCAAGACGGTACAGATCGTCAATGGCTTTGAAGAGCAAATGGTTGCCCTTTCGGATGAGCAACTGCGTGCCAAGACCGAGGAGTTCAAGGCCCGTATAGCCAAAGGCGAGACCCTCGACAAACTCCTGCCCGAAGCGTTTGCCGTGGCCCGCGAGGCAGGCAAGCGTGTCATGGGCATGCGTCACTTCGATGTGCAGTTGATCGGCGGCATGACCCTGCATGAAGGTCAGATCGCCGAGATGCGTACCGGTGAGGGCAAGACCCTGGTCGGTACACTGGCCGTTTACCTCAACGCACTGTCCGGCAAGGGCGTACACGTGGTGACCGTGAACGACTACCTGGCCCGTCGTGACGCCAACTGGATGCGTCCGCTGTACGAATTCCTCGGCCTGACCGTCGGTATCGTCTCGCCGTTCCAGCCGCCGGAAGAGAAGCGTGCAGCCTACGCCTCCGACATCACCTACGGCACCAACAACGAATTCGGCTTCGATTACCTGCGCGACAACATGGCTTTCAGCATGGAAGACAAGTTCCAGCGCGAACTCAACTTCTGTGTCATCGACGAAGTCGACTCGATTCTCATCGACGAAGCCCGTACGCCGCTGATCATTTCCGGTCAGGCTGAAGACAGCTCCAAGCTGTACACCGAGATCAACCGCCTGATCCCTCGTCTTGTAAGGCACATCGAGGAAGTGGAAGGCGAGGTCACCAAGCCGGGCCACTACACCATCGACGAGAAGAGCCGTCAGGTCGAGCTGAACGAAGCCGGTCACCAGTTCATCGAAGAGCTGCTTACCGAAGTCGGTCTGCTGGCCGAAGGCGAGAGCCTGTACTCGGCGCATAATCTGGGCCTGCTGACCCACGTCTATGCCGCTCTTCGTGCCCACACGCTGTTCAACCGCAACGTCGAATACATCGTCCAGGACGGTCAGATCCTGCTGGTCGACGAGCACACCGGTCGTACCATGCCGGGCCGTCGCCTGTCCGAAGGCCTGCACCAGGCCATCGAAGCCAAGGAAAACCTGAACATCCAGGCCGAAAGCCAGACCCTGGCCTCGACCACCTTCCAGAACTACTTCCGTCTGTACAGCAAGTTGTCCGGCATGACCGGTACTGCCGACACGGAAGCGTTCGAGTTCCATCAGATCTACAACCTGTCGGTCATGGTCATCCCGCCGAACAAGCCTCTGGCGCGCAAGGACTTCAACGACCTCGTCTACCTGACGGCCGAAGAGAAGTACGCGGCCATCGTGACCGACATCAAGGCCTGTCTGGCGGAAAACCGTCCGGTTCTGGTCGGTACGGCGACCATCGAAACTTCCGAGCACATGTCCAACCTGCTCAAGAAGGAAGGTATCGATCACAAGGTCCTGAACGCCAAGTTCCACGAAAAGGAAGCGGAAATCATTGCGCAGGCCGGTCGTCCGGGTGCGCTGACCATCGCCACCAACATGGCCGGTCGCGGTACCGACATCCTGCTGGGCGGTAACTGGGAAGTCGAAGTCGCCAACCTGGAAAACCCGACGGACGAGCAGATTGCCCAGATCAAGGCCGACTGGCAGAAGCGCCATCAGCAAGTGATCGAAGCGGGCGGCCTGCACGTGATCGCTTCAGAGCGTCACGAATCGCGCCGCATCGACAACCAGTTGCGTGGCCGTGCCGGTCGTCAGGGCGATACCGGTTCCAGCCGTTTCTACCTGTCCCTCGAAGACAGCCTGATGCGTATCTTCGCCTCTGACCGGGTGAAGAACTTCATGAAGGCCCTGGGCATGCAGTCCGGCGAAGCGATCGAGCACCGCATGGTGACCAACGCGATCGAGAAGGCACAGCGCAAGGTCGAAGGTCGCAACTTCGATATCCGCAAGCAATTGCTGGAGTTCGACGACGTTGCCAACGAGCAGCGTAAAGTGATCTACCACATGCGCAACAGCCTGCTGGCGGCCACCAACATCGGTGACACCATCAGCGACTTCCGCGAAGAAGTGCTCAACAATCTGGTCAGCCAGCACATTCCGCCACAATCGCTGCCCGAGCAGTGGGATGTGGCCGGTCTGGAAGCTTCGCTCAACAGCGACTTCGCCGTGAAACTGCCGATCCAGCAGTGGCTCGACGAAGACGATCACCTGCACGAAGAAACCCTGCGCGAGAAGATTCTGGCTGAACTCCTGGCTGCCTACAGCGAGAAGGAAGATCAGGCCAGTGCCGAGGCGCTGCGCACCTTCGAGAAGCAGATCCTGCTGCGCGTGCTGGACGACCTGTGGAAAGACCACCTGTCGACCATGGACCACCTGCGTCACGGTATCCACCTGCGTGGTTATGCACAGAAGAACCCGAAACAGGAATACAAGCGCGAATCCTTCACCCTGTTCCAGGAACTGCTGGATTCGATCAAGCGCGACACCATCCGCGTCCTGTCCCACGTTCAGGTCCGCCGCGAAGACCCCGAGGAAGAAGAGGCGCGTCTGCGTCGCGAATCCGAGGAACTGGCCAAACGCATGCAGTTCCAGCACGCCGATGCACCCGGGCTGGAGCAGCCTGCACTGGCTGAGGAAGGCGGTGATGTGGCGGTCGCGACCGCACCGGTTCGCAACGACATGAAACTGGGCCGCAACGAGCTGTGCTGGTGTGGTTCGGGCAAGAAGTTCAAGCACTGTCATGGCCAGATCAGCTAAGGCCCTGACGCTGTAATCTCTACGCCGCGACCGGCTCACCTGTCGCGGCGTTTTTTCATTGATAGCCGTCCCGTGAAGACGGCACAGATACTGCTCGAGGAGCGCGCCCCATGGCTGTTGGTCTTGGTCCTTTGCCTACACTGCACCCGGTTCCCGGTTTTGAACTCGGCATCGCTTCTGCCGGCATCAAGCGCCCGGGGCGCAAGGATGTCGTCGTCATGCGCTGCGCCGAAGGCTCCAGCGTTGCAGGCGTCTTCACCCTGAACGCGTTCTGTGCGGCGCCGGTCATCCTGGCCAGACAGCGAGTACAGGGCACCGTGCGTTATCTGCTGACCAATACCGGTAACGCCAACGCCGGTACCGGCGAGCCAGGCCTGGCGGCTGCCACGCGCACCTGCGCCCGGCTGGCCGAACTGGCAGGTGTCGACGCCAGCGCCGTACTGCCTTACTCCACTGGTGTGATCGGCGAACCGTTGCCTGTGGAAAAGATCGAAGGCGCGCTGCAAGCCGCTCTCGATGACCTGTCTGTGGATAACTGGGCTGCCGCAGCGACCGGCATCATGACCACCGACACCTTGCCAAAAGGTGCCAGCCGTCAGTTCCAGCACGAAGGCGTGACGGTCACCGTGACCGGTATCAGCAAGGGCGCAGGCATGATCCGTCCGAACATGGCGACCATGCTCGGCTACATTGCGACCGATGCCAAAGTTTCCCAGCGCGTGTTGCAGGACCTGATCCGCGACGGCGCGAACAAGTCGTTCAACCGCATCACCATCGATGGCGACACCTCGACCAACGACTGCTGCATGCTGATCGCCACCGGTCAGGCTGACGTGCCTGAAGTGACGGAAGCCAAGGGCCCGCTGTTCGAGGCACTGAAAAAAGCCGTCTTTGAAGTCTGCATGGAAGTGGCCCAGGCCATCGTTCGTGACGGCGAAGGTGCGACCAAGTTCGTGACCGTCGAAGTCAATGGCGGCGGCAATCATCAGGAATGCCTGGATGTGGGCTACGCAGTGGCTCACTCGCCCCTGATCAAGACCGCGCTGTTCGCTTCCGATCCCAACTGGGGCCGTATCCTGGCTGCCGTGGGCCGTGCAGGCGTACCGGATCTGGACGTGAGCAAGATCGACGTCTTCCTCAGTGGCGTATGCATCGCCAGCAAAGGCTGCCGTGCAACGACCTACACTGAAGCGCAGGGCGCGGCAGCCATGGCCGAGGAAGAAATCACCATTCGTATCGAGCTGGGGCGCGGCGATTGCAGCGAAACGATCTGGACCACCGACCTGTCCCATGAGTACGTGAAGATCAACGCGGAATACCGCACCTGATCCATCTGCAGGAGCGAGTTCATTCGCGAAGAGGGCATTCCAGGCCGTGCATGTGTTGCGGATGCACTGGCCTATTCGCGGATGAGCCCGCTCCCACGGGAGATGTAAAGCATCTGTTTCTGGAGTCAACGCTATGTCTCTAAACCTCATCATTGGCGACAAACGTTATTCCTCCTGGTCGCTGCGCCCATGGCTGGTGCTGGCAATGACCGGAGCCCCCTATACCGATCAGGTCATTCGCCTGAACAAGCCGGAAACCCGCGAACAGATCCTGAAGTTTTCGCCGACCGGCAAGGTGCCAGCGCTCCAGTGCGAGCACGGCACGATCATCGATTCGCTGGCGATCTGCGAGTACCTGGCCGAACGTTTCCCTGAAGCGGCTCTCTGGCCGCGTGATGTCGCCGCTCGTGCCCAGGCCCGTTCGGCATGCGCACAGATGCACAGT
Organism: Pseudomonas sp. NPDC089734; assembly: GCF_044748865.1. NCBI lineage: Bacteria > Pseudomonadati > Pseudomonadota > Gammaproteobacteria > Pseudomonadales > Pseudomonadaceae > Pseudomonas > Pseudomonas sp. NPDC089734. The sequence continues at coordinate 139,844 of NZ_JBIVGV010000003.1, forward strand.
GGCTTCATGAGCCTGCGTTCCAACATGCCGATGGACCTGCGTCATGATCAGGCGCTGGAGGTCATCCCGGTCGATACACAGACCGACATCGATCGCATCGTTGCGTTGTGGGCCGAGTGCCGTGCTGCGGCGACCGAAAGCGGTCCGTTTCTTTTCGGCCAGGCCAGCATTGCCGATGCCTTCTTTGCGCCGGTGGCCATTCGTCTGCGCACCTATCGCGTTGCCCTGCCTGCCGAGGCGCTGGCCTATATTGAAACCCTTTATCAATGGCCTGCTTTCCAGAAGTGGCAACAGGCTGCTCTGGAGGAGCCCGAGGCGTGAAACGTGTTCATGTGGCCGCGGCCGTCATTCGTGGCGCTGACGGCAGAATCCTCATTGCCAAGCGTGCCGATACTCAACATCAGGGCGGTCTGTGGGAGTTTCCCGGCGGCAAGGTCGAGGACGGTGAGGCTGTCCGGGACGCCTTGAGCCGTGAGTTGCAGGAAGAGCTGGGGATTGCGGTCACGGCGGCGCGCCCGCTGATCCAGATCCGGCATGACTATCCGGACAAGCAGGTGTTGCTGGATGTCTGGGAGGTTTCTGCCTTTAACGGGGAACCCCATGGTGCCGAAGGGCAGCCATTGGTCTGGGTGACTCATCGCGAGCTGGCCGATTACGAGTTTCCGGCGGCGAACAAGCCCATCGTCGCGGCTGCGCGGTTGCCCGGCGATTACCTGATCACGCCCGACGGTCTGGAAACCCCCGAGCTTCTGCGGGGGATGCAAAAGGCTATCGCTGGAGGCATCAAGCTGATTCAGTTACGCGCACCGGCCGGTTACGATCCGCAATACCGGGATCTGGCCGTGGATGCCGTTGGCCTGTGTGCCGGCAAGGCGCAACTGATGCTTAAAGGCCCTCTGGAGTGGTTGGGCGACTTCCCCTCAGCCGGATGGCACCTGACCGCCGAGCAACTGCGCAAGTACGCCAGTCGTGGCCGCCCGTTTCCTGAGGTCCGCTGGTTGGCGGCTTCCTGCCATAACGCCGAAGAGCTGGCCCTGGCCGAGCAGATGGGGGTGGATTTTGTCACCCTGTCGCCGGTTCAGCCGACTCAGACTCACCCCGATGCACAGCCATTGGGTTGGGAAGAGGCGTCCCGCCTGATCGCAGGCTTCACCAAACCGGTGTTCCTGCTGGGGGGCGTCGGGCCTGATGAGCGTCAACAGGCGTGGGAGAGCGGCGCGCAAGGCGTGGCCGGAATCCGCGCGTTCTGGCCCGCTTGACTCCCGTAGGAGCGAATTCATTCGCGAAGGCTGACAACCTTTTCGCGAATGAATTCGCTCCTACGGAGTGTTGGGCTTTGGGGCTGCCTGCCAGAGTATTTCTGCAATCCCCTGCCGTTTGGCGATGATGCGTGCGGCCACAAACAGCAAGTCCGATAGCCGGTTGATATACGCCAACCCGACGCCTTCCAGCGGTTCCAGCGCATTGAGCTGCTGGCAGCGCCGCTCCGCACTGCGTGCCAGGCTGCGGCAGACATGGGCCTGGGCAATCAGCATCGAGCCTCCGGGCAATATGAAATTTTCCAGTGGCCCGACTTCCTCGTTCCACCGATCGATAGCCACTTCCAGCCGCTCGACTTCGGCACTGTTCAGCACCTGATAGGCCGGCATGGCGAGTTCACCACCAAGGTCGAACAGGCGGTGCTGGCAAGGACTCAGCACCTCGCTCACCTCCTTGAGTGACGGGTGCCCGGCCAGACCGGCCAGCAGCAGCCCCAGCTGGCTGTTGAGCGTATCGACTTCACCGATGGCCTCTACTCGCGGGTGATCCTTGGGCACTCGTCGGCCGTCACCCAGACCGGTTTCACCGGCATCGCCGGTGCGTGTGTAAATCTTCGACAAGCGAAAGCCCATGCGTATGGCTCCTGGTTACAGCCTGGAAATGACCTGTTGTTGCACGTTCACCTGATTGGCGACCAAAGGCAGGCGCAGGGTGAAGCAGGTTCCCGTGCCGATGGCCGATTGCACTTCCATCTGGCCTTTGTGGTTGTTGGTGATGATGAAGTACGACACCGACAGACCCAGGCCAGTGCCCTGGCCGATTTCCTTGGTCGTGAAGAACGGCTCGAAGGTCCGTTTGCGCACATTTTCCGCCATGCCGATGCCGTTGTCTTCCACCTGGATCTCGGCCCATGGCGGGTTAAGGCGGGTGCGCAAGGTGATACGTCCCGGCTCGGTTTCATTTTCGGCCCGCTGGTGAATGGCCTGTGCAGCGTTCTTCAGCAGGTTCAGCAACACTTGTTCCAGTTCGTTGGCAATGCAGGGGACAGGGCCGAGTTCCGGGTCGAACTGGCGAATGATGTGCTGGCCCTTGAAGTCGAAACCGATTGCCAGATCAAAGTCGTTACCCGCAATTTCCAGTGCCTGATCGATCAGGGCAGGCAGTTCGCAGGGGGTCAACTGACGGTTGCTCAGGCGGCTGAAGTTGAGCATATGGCTGACGATCTTGGCCGCCCGGGCGCCCGCCTGTTGAATGCCGTCGAGCAATTGCGGGACGCCCCGGCTGCCCAGATAGTGATTGACGGTCGTCAGGTCGATGCCGTCGGAGTCGGCCTGCTCGATGTTCTTCGGCAATTCGGGGGAAAGGCGACGCCGGATGTTCTGCACGTTATGCAGAATCGCACCCAGCGGATTATTGATTTCGTGGGCCATACCGGCAGCCAGCCCGCCGACTGACAGCATTTTTTCCGACTGCACCATCATTTCTTCCAGGGAAATCCGCTGGGTGATGTCATCGATCCGGATGACGACACCCCGGCCAGCATCGCCTGTGAGCGGGTAGAAGGTCAGGGCATAGCTGCGGGGTTCGTCGTTCTTGATCCAGGTAACACGCTCGATCTTGGTGACGCTGTGCCGCTCAACGGTCTGTTTGATCTGGGGCAGGAACGACCTCATCGGCTCGAAGGCGATGAAAATAGGCTGGTTGAGGGCTTCATCCAGTGTCGTGCCGGACAGGGCGGTTGCTTCCTGATTCCACTGGGTGACATACAACTGTTCATCCAGTGCGATCATCGCCGAAGGCATCGAGTCGATAATGCTGTTGAGGTAGTTCTGGAAGCCTGTCAGTTTTTTCTCGATCTTGCTGCGAACCTGCACCTCAAGCTCCAGCTTGCGGTTGGTATGGCGGGTTTCTTCGGCCAGGCCCTGAGCCTGGGCATACGCTTCCTGAGAGTCGTCGCGGGCCCGTTTGAGCTGCTGCTCGCGAGCCTCGATACGCGACAGCATGGTGTTGAAGGCTTCGGCCAGGCTGCCGATTTCGTCCTCATTGCCGGGGCCGGCTCGCAGTGCATAGTTTTCTTCGCGGGTGACCTGCCGCGATAACTCTTCGAGCTGATAGATCGGTTCGGTAATCAGGCGGCGAATCTGGCGGGCGATGACCATCCACAGCAGAACGCTGAAGATCAGGATGCCCAGGCTGGCCGTCAGTGTTCCGGTGTAGAACGCTGTTGGCAGTTCGCTGCTGGCCACCAGCAGCAAATGCCCCGGAGCTTCCTGATTACCCTTGGGGACAGGGATGATTTGCGTGCTGCGAAACTCGGTCAGGCGCCAGCTTTCGATATCCCCGTAATGTTCCGGCAGATGCAGCGTTTCCCCCTGCTGCACCTGTGCCAGGCGACGGCCGTTATTGTCGTATAACGCGGCCGCGCGCAACGGCCCATAGCTCTTGAGCTCCTTGAGCAAGGCATTGGCATTCCGGGGGGAGTTCAGGGCCTGCTCGTTGAGGTTCGGGCTGCTGATCAGGCGACCGATGGTCTGCAAGGCCTGCGGAGCCATGGCTTCCTGCGAAATGTAATAGGCGGCGCTGATGAAGGTCAGGTTGGCCACCAGAAGGACAGTGGTCAGCAGGACCAGCAAGGCTGCCAGCAACTTCTGGCCCACGGGCAGGTTTTCTAGGCGCTGGCGCAATGGCATGGGGCAAATCACTACGAAGAAGGAATCAGCAGGGTAGCGTGAGCTAGTCGGTACGCAAACCCTTGCTTGCGAGATGTGTGATCAGGCGCTTGTGCAAGTGTTGCAAGTGAGGCACCGGGCACTGATGACGCGAGGCGGCGACGCAGGCGTAACCGAGCAGATGACTGATTTCCGTGCGGCGGCCATTGGCGACGTCCTGATACATCGATGAATAGTTGGCGGCCGTGGCCTGGATCACCCTCAACACTTCGCTGTGCAGGTCCAGAGCGGCTGCCGGCTGGCCACAGCATTCCAGCAGCACGGTCAGTTCGGCGCACAGCGTTGCCACTTCGCAGTGATGCTCCAGCAGACCACCGTTGCGGCAATCGTGAAGGACCGTCAGCGGATTGATGGCGCAGTTCAACGCCAGTTTGCGCCACAGGCGAGTGACGATATCGGGTGTCCATTCATGGGGAATGCCGCTGTCATCCAGCGTCTTGAGGAATGACGGCGGGGCGGGATGGCTGGCATCGCCCAGCCATGTGTAGCCATGACCGGCAAATACCACTCGCCAGTCCGATTCGCGAAATGCCCCTTCGGTGCTCGATGCAAAAATGCAGCGAGCATGGGGAAGGCGTGCTGCTACCGAGTCCTGGCTGCCCAGGCCGTTCTGCAGCAGGATGACTTCGGCGTTTTCAGCCAGGCGCGGAGCCAGTTGTGCCACGGCCTGTTCGGCATCATAGGCTTTGCAGGCCACCAGCAGACGCTCGATGGGCTCAGGGTTGTCCAGTGTCTGGGCGGCGATGAATACCTGCCGCGCCATCCCGTTTTCCACCAGTGTCAGGCTGCTGCCATGGGCCTGATAATCGGCCAGCCGCTCAGCATTGCGCAGGACAAGACGCATCGGAACGCCCGCCCGGGCCAGTCGTGTGGCCCACAGATTACCCAGGCTGCCCGCGCCGAGGATGTGCCAGATGCCGGGCATCAGCGCTGTCTGTCCGGGCGATTGAACGGCCCGTTAGCCAGGAAATCGGAAGTCGGCATGAAAGGCTCGCAGTGAAGGCTGGAAAAGTCTCGTTATAATGAGCGTTCTTTCATACCGTCAAGTCATGCGTGCTCGCCTTATTACCGGGTACGCCGTTTATCTGGAGAAATTACATGCCATCGTTCGACGTAGTGTCCGAATTGGATAAACACGAAGTCACTAATGCCGTCGACAACGCCATCAAAGAGCTGGACCGTCGCTATGACCTCAAGGGCAAGGGCACTTTCGAGTTCAAGGAACTGACCGTCACGCTCACTGCCGAGGCCGAGTTCCAGCTTGAAGCGATGATCGAAATTCTCAAGATGGCCCTGGTCAAGCGCAAGATCGATGTGAAATGCCTTGAGGTCAAGGACGCCTACGCTTCAGGCAAGGTGATGAAGCAGGAAGCGGTGCTCAGAGAAGGCATCGACAAGGAGCTGGCCAAGAAAATCGTCGCGCACATCAAGGACGCTAAACTGAAAGTCCAGGCTGCCATTCAGGGTGAGCAAGTGCGTGTCACTGGCAAAAAGCGCGATGACCTTCAGGACGCCATTGCCTTGCTGCGGACATACGATTCGGGAATGCCGCTGCAATTCAACAACTTCCGCGACTAGTCATCAGGCTGACTGCCAGGGAACCCTTTGTTCCCTGGCGAGTCCGAACACCCCTGTAAACGCTGAAATGATTGTTCTTGGCAGTCCTTTCAAGTCGGGTTCGTGACAGGCAGGAGAAACAAGATGGATTTGAGCGCAGAAGTCGATCAGCTGTGGAAGGTTTCACAAAGCTGGATTCCGATGATCATGCAATACAGCAGCCGTGTGCTGCTGGCGTTGGTAACACTGAGTATTGGCTGGTGGTTGATTAACAGGCTGACGAGCAAGGTCGGCGCGTTGCTGGCGTTGCGCAATGCCGATCTGGCGTTGCAGGGGTTTGTCAGCAGTCTGGCGAATATCATTCTCAAGATTCTGCTGGTGGTGAGTGTCGCATCGATGATCGGTGTCGAAACCACCTCGTTCGTTGCGGCCATTGGTGCTGCCGGCCTGGCCATTGGCCTGGCCTTGCAGGGCAGCCTGGCGAACTTTGCCGGTGGTGTGCTGATTCTGCTGTTTCGCCCGTTCCGTATCGGCGACTGGATCGAGGCACAAGGTGTGGCGGGTACTGTCGACAGCATCCAGATTTTCCACACCGTGCTGCGTACCGGCGATAACCGGACGGTGATCATGCCCAACGGCAATCTGTCCAACGGCATCATCACCAACACCAACCGTCAGCCGACCCGCAAGATCGTTTTCGACATTGGTGTGAGCCCTGAGGCTGATCTGAGGAAGGCGCTTCAGGTGCTGCTGGACATGGCTCAGGACCCGCGTGTGCTTCCGGACCCGGCTCCGCAGGCTGTGGTGGCGGCGCTGGGCGAGAACGCAATTACCCTGTCATTGAGGGTGTGGACCAAGACCGGCGATATGGGCGACGTGGTTTCGTTCTTCAATATCGAGGCCCGCGATCGTCTGAAAGCGGCCGGTATCGAGATCCCGTCCCCACAACGCATGGTGCGTGTGGTTCAGGAATGATCGTCACGGCGGCATGAAAAAGCCCCGGCTCGCGAGAGTCGGGGCTTTTTGTTATCCACAGGCTCAGGGCTTTTCGTCAGCGATGGCCTTGTCTGTTTCGTTCTGCTTCGCGGTGCCGGCTTCCTTGCTCCATTGCAGGATGATCATCAGCAGGGTCGGTACGCCCAGCAGCGCGGTGATGAGGAAGAAGTTGTGGTAGCCGAATTTTTCCACCATGACCCCTGAATAGCCGCCGATCAGGCGTGGCAGCAACAGCATGATCGAGCTGAGCAGGGCGTATTGAGTGGCGGAGAACTTGAGGTTGGTCAGGCTCGACAGATAGGCCACGAAGGCCGAGGTGGCCAGCCCGGAGCTCAGGTTGTCCAGAGAAATGGTCAACACCAGCATTTTCAGGTTCGGCCCCATGTCGGCCAGCAGCAGGAACAGGATATTGGTGGCTGCCGAACTCAGGCCGCCGATGAACAGGATCGGCATGATGCCGAAACGCACGATCAACAGCCCGCCCACGCCTGCACCCACCAGAGTCATGATCAGACCGAAGATCTTGCTGACGCTGGCAATCTGGTCCTTGGTAAAGCCCTGGTCGATGTAGAACACGTTGGCCATCACGCCCATCACCGTATCGGACATGCGATAGGTGGCGATCAGGCCCAGCAAGATGAAGGCTTGCCAGCGATAGCGCATGATGAAGTCGTTGACGGGGGTCAGGACGGGGGCGAGGCCGCGGCGCCCCATGGTCGAGAGGCAGGCAGTGGTGAGTACGATATAGAGAATCGAGCGCAGGAACGCCCGGTCTTCCAGCAGCAGGTCCATCCAGCTGCCACCCTGGAACAGCACGCTCGCGAAGTCGGTGTTGTAGAGCTGGGTGAACATGGCCGGCACCGACACCAGCAGCACAATGAGCACGAACACCGAGGCCAGTTGATGCATGAAGCCATAGCGGGCCGCCGACAACTGTGTGCGCAAGGGCACGGGCGGTTCGCGCATGATGAAGGTGGTGATCAGGGCTGGCAGCATCAACAGCCCGAACAGCACATAGGTGCCGGTCCAGGCCGAGTGCTTGTAGGAGAATCCTGTAGAGCCAAAGCCTTCGGCGAAATACAACGCGCCGGCTGTGGATAACAGCGCCGCCACGCGATAGCCGGACATGTAGCTGGCTGCCAGGGCGGCTTGCTGGGTGTCCTGAGCGATCTCCAGGCGATAGGCATCGATGGCGATATCCTGCGTCGCAGAGGCAAAGGCCACTACAACGGCAATGGCGATCAACCATGACAGATGCTGCTGAGGGTCACAGAAGCCCATGCCGATCAGGCCCAGCAGCACCAGCGTCTGCGAGAGGACCAGCCAGGAGCGTCTGCGCCCCAGTTTGCCGAGCAGGGGCAGGCGCCATTGGTCGAGCAGTGGCGACCAGACCCATTTGAAGGCATAGGCCAGGCCGATGAGGCTGGCATAGCCGATGGTTTCACGAGCGACACCGGCTTCGCGCAACCAGACCGACAGCGTCGAGAAGACCAGCATGTAAGGCATGCCCGCAGCGAATCCGAGCAGCAGCAACACTAATGTCGAGGGGCTGGCATAAGCGGCGAGCGCGGCGCGCCAGGTTTTACGGGGCATGGGCTGGAAACTGCCTCAGGTTGCGAAAACAAAGGGCGCACTCTAACCGCTGTGCTACATGGGACGCCAGCCATGGCGCTTCATATCGACCCGATTGTTCTGGATGGTAAGGCCTTCGGCACGCAAGCGGGCACGCTGTTCGTCACCTGAAACGCTTCCCGCTGGCAGACTGAGCCTGCCGCCAGCCCCCAGAACCCGATGCCAGGGGAGCGAAGTCCCCTCCGGTAACTGGCTCAATGTACGACCCACCCAACGAGCGGCCCTTCCCAGCCCGGCGATGTCGGCAAGTTCTCCATAACTGACGACCTTGCCTTCGGGAACCTGGGCAAGGGTGAGGTAGAGCGCTGTGCGTCGGGCTTCTGCCGGGGACAGCCCGGCAGGATCGCCCTGTTCTGTCACGGGATGAATCACGGTTCATTACCTGTTTATGAAAATGTAGAAAAACTGTTACCGGAACTACGGAAAATTCTCACTGTCATTGAACACTGTGCCGTTTCGGTCTTTGCCGACCTGACGTTATCCGGCCGACCCGCTGGATAATGCCCGATTTTTCGCTTAACAGAGCCTAGTAGTTGCTTATGTTGTCCAGAACCTTGCTGTGCCTTGCTATCACCACTGTTTCCACTCCGTTGCTCGCCGATACCGTCTGGTTGAAGAATGGCGATCGTCTGAGTGGCACCATCAAGCTGTTCGATGGCGGTAAATTGCTGATCGAAACGCCGTATGGCGGTGCCGTGCCGCTGGACTGGAAGCAGGTCAAGACGCTGGAAAGCGAACAGCCGCTGCTGGTCAAGCAGAACCAGTACACGGGGGAGGTCGCCAAATCGTTGAAGGCTGCCGATGACGGCAAGGTCGTGCTGGTCAATGGCGAGGCACCGAAAACGGTGGAACTGGCCAGCATCCAGCAGATCGTCAAACCCAAACCGGTCATCACCGACATGGTGTGGAAGGGCAATATCGATGCGGCCCTGGACTTCCAGAAGGCCGAGAACGATACCGACGACTACAACGTCGCCTTCAAGACCTCGGCGCGTCATGGGCAATGGCGGCACAACGCCAAGGGTGATTACAACCGCGAGACCACGGACGATGCGGTCGGCACCGATAACTGGAGCGCCGAATACTCCCTCGACCGCTTCCTGACCGACAAGCTGTTCTGGGATGCGCGCATCACCTACAAGCGCGACAAGATCGAAGACCTGTCCCGTCAGCGCACCATCGGTACGGGTCCCGGCTATCAGCTCTGGGATGATGAACTGGGTGCGTTCAAGGTTGGCGGGCTGCTTAACCGCACGGACTTCGAGTTCTCCAACGGTCAGAAGGAGAACTTCTATTCGGTCGCGGGCACCTGGGACTACAACCGCTATCTGGTGGGCAAGAAGTTCGAGTTCTTCTCCACGGGTGAGGTGGCAAGGCCACTGAGTGGCGTTGCCGATTATTCCCTGGATGTCGAAGCCGGGCTGCGCTACAAGGTGACCGATTGGGCGTCGCTGAACCTCAAGGCAGAGAAAAACATCATCAGTGGCTCTGACAACGGTGATGTCGACAAAACCCGCTACACCGCAGGCTTTGGTGTGAGCTGGTAAGCCTTCCCGCCATGAAAAACGCCTCTGTTGAGGCGTTTTTCATGAGTAACGTCTAAATGCGCATGGCACCATCCAGCTCCAGAATCCTTCCGCTGTAATAGTCATTCTCGAAGATATAAGCCACCGAATGCGCGATCTCGGCGGGGGTGCCCATGCGTTTGAGCGGGATGGCCGAGGTCATTTTTTCCAGGGCTTCGGGTTTCATGCTGGCGGTCATTTCCGTCTCGATGAAGCCGGGCGCAATGCCCGCCACCCTGATGCCGTAGCGCGCCAGTTCCTTGGCCCAGGTCACGGTGGCCGCCGCCACGCCAGCCTTGGCAGCCGAATAGTTGGTCTGGCCGATGTTGCCGGCGCGAGAGATCGAGGAAATATTGATGATCGCCCCCTGGCTCTTCTGCTCGACCATTTTGGCCGCGACTTCCCGAGTGCAGAGAAAGACACCGGTCAGGTTGACGTCGATGACAGCCTGCCATTGCGCCAGACTCAGTTTGGTGATTTCGCCATCCTTGACCTTGAGCAACAGGCCATCGCGCAAGATACCGGCATTATTGACCAGGCCATGAATGGTACCGAAGTCTTCGGCGACCCTGGCAACCATGTCCGTGACCTGATCTTCATTGGCTACATTGCATAGGTAGGCACGGGCTTCAACGCCCAGAGCCTTGCAGGCGGCAACGGCCTGATCGAGCTTGTCCTGGTTCAGGTCCACCAGCGCCAGGTTGGCACCCTTGGTTGCCAGGTATTCGGCCATGGCACGGCCTAACCCCTGGCACCCGCCCGTAATAATAATTAACTTGTTTTTCAATTCCATGTGCGTGCCCAATCTGCAAGTCATTGTCATGGCATCATGAGTCGAAAATGCCATTGCCAGAGCACTTTATAAGCTGTTTTAGAGCGTTCGTCTTTAACCTGACGAAAACGTTATAAGGAGTCACAGGATGAGCGCGAAAGCCTCTAAAAACGCACGCGAGCTGCTGCTCAAAGAGTACCGCTCCGTGTTGTCCACCCATTCCAGGTCCATGCCCGGCTTTCCGTTCGGCTCGGCCGTGCCTTACTGCCTCACTGAGCAAGGCTGGCCGCTGATTCTGATCAGCCGTATTGCCCAACATACCCACAACCTGACCGCAGACCCCAAGTGCTCCTTGCTGGTGGGCGAGCGAGAGGCTGAAGACGTGCAGGCGGTCGGGCGTATCACGGTTCTGGCCGAAGCCCGTAAATTGAGCGATCCGCAAGCCATCGAAGCGGCTGCCCAGCGCTATTACCGCTATTTCCCCGAGTCCGCGAGCTACCACACGGCCCATGATTTCGATTTCTGGGTGCTGGAGCCGGTGCGTTATCGCTACATCGGCGGCTTCGGGGCGATTCACTGGTTCGATAACGTTGCGCTGGCCAACCCGTTCGCCGGGGAAGTCGAAACCCGCATGGTCGATCACATGAATGAAGATCATGCCAATGCCATTGCGCACTACGTGGCGCTTGCCGGACTGCCGCAAAGCGAGCCTGCACAGATGGTCGGTCTCGACAGTGAAGGCATGCACTTGCGGATCGGTCACGGGGTGTACTGGCTGGCGTTCGGGCAGCCCTGCAATACGCCGACACAAGTGCGCGAAGCCTTGGTCCAGTTGGCTCGCGCGCAGAAATGGCCATCTTCTGAAGAGCAGGAAGCTTGAATTAACGATCTTCTGACATCACATAGGGTCTACTTGGAAGGCATTCTTCCGTAGAGGAACTGATTTGATGCGTGCTTTTTTGCTGCTCTTTTTGCTTTTTCCGGTCCTTGAGCTGTTTGTTCTGGTCCGGGTCGGTATGTCCATTGGCTTCCTGTGGACCTTCCTGCTGGTGCTGGGCACATCCGTGCTGGGGCTGTTCGTGATGCGTGTGGCGGGTTTGGCCACCGCACTGCGGGCCCGTGAAAGCCTGGCGCGTGGCGAGCTTCCGGCCCAACAGATGCTCGAAGGCTTGATGGTTGCGGTCGGTGGCGGCCTGCTGCTGTTGCCGGGCTTCATCAGTGACATTCTGGGCGTGATCTGCCTGCTGCCGTTCACCCGGCGCATGCTGGCCGACAAGCTTCGTCGCCGTGCAGAGGATCAGGCCATGCGCCAGAGAGCGTTCGCCGACGACCTGCATCAGGCCAATCCGGGGTCGGCTGGCAGCCGTCCTGGTGCGATTCATCAGCCCACCCGCGAGCCGGATGTCATCGAGGGTGAGTTCGAGCACCGCGACAAGTAATTGCCGCGACCTCTCTGCACGGCACCTTCGGGTGCCGTGTCCGTTTCAAGTTCCTGTATATGCAAAAAAATTCTTGCCCAAGCCTTGTAATCACCTTGCCCGCCCTTATGTATGGGTCACCGCAAGGTTTCTGGCCTTTCCGCCAGACCGTATTCTGCGGTTCGCATGTCGAACCGTAACCGGCAAGACCGGATTTTTTAACCCGCCGGTGTGTGCACCGGGCGCTCTAAAACCATAATCAGGAGATCGACAATGAAGCTTCGTCCTCTGCATGATCGCGTCGTAATCCGTCGCAGCGAAGAAGAAACGAAAACTGCCGGCGGTATCGTTCTGCCAGGTTCGGCTGCTGAAAAGCCTAACCGTGGCGAGATCGTCGCTGTGGGTACCGGCCGTGTGCTGGACAACGGCGAAGTCCGCGCGCTGGCCGTGAAAGTGGGTGACAAGGTAGTGTTTGGCCCTTACTCCGGCAGCAACACTGTGAAAGTAGACGGCGAAGACCTGCTGGTGATGAGCGAGAACGAAATCCTCGCTGTCATCGAAGGCTGAGTACGACCGCTGATTTCCGTCACTACCAAGTATTCAAGGAATAAAGATCATGGCTGCTAAAGAAGTTAAATTCGGCGACGCCGGTCGCAAGAAAATGCTCGCTGGTGTAAACGTCCTGGCTGACGCAGTAAAAGCGACCCTGGGTCCAAAAGGCCGCAACGTTATCATCGAGAAGAGCTTCGGTGCTCCTCTGATCACCAAAGACGGTGTTTCGGTTGCCAAGGAAATCGAACTGAAAGACCGTTTCGAGAACATGGGCGCGCAGCTGGTCAAAGACGTTGCCTCCCGTGCCAACGATGACGCCGGTGACGGTACCACCACCGCTACCGTTCTGGCTCAGGCTATCGTCAACGAAGGCCTGAAAGCCGTCGCTGCCGGCATGAACCCGATGGACCTCAAGCGCGGTATCGACAAGGCGACCATCGCCATCGTTGCCGAGCTGAAGAAACTGTCCAAGCCTTGCACCGACACTAAGGCCATCGCTCAGGTGGGTACCATCTCCGCCAACTCCGACAACTCCATCGGTGACATCATCGCTGAAGCCATGGAAAAAGTGACCAAAGACGGCGTTATCACCGTTGAAGAGGGCACTGGTCTGGAGAACGAACTGTCGGTCGTCGAAGGCATGCAGTTCGACCGTGGCTACCTGTCCCCGTACTTCATCAACAAGCCGGACACCATGGTTGCCGAGCTGGACAGCCCGCTGATCCTGCTGGTCGACAAGAAGATCTCCAACATCCGCGAAATGCTGCCGGTTCTGGAAGCAGTCGCCAAGGCTGGTCGTCCACTGTTGATCGTTGCCGAAGACGTCGAAGGCGAAGCCCTGGCGACTCTGGTTGTGAACAACATGCGCGGTATCGTGAAAGTTGCAGCCGTCAAGGCTCCAGGTTTCGGCGACCGTCGCAAGGCCATGCTGCAGGACATCGCTGTCCTGACCGGCGGTACCGTTATCTCCGAAGAGATCGGTCTGAGCCTGGAAAGCACTACCCTGGAGCACCTGGGTAATGCCAAGCGCGTTGTACTGAACAAAGAAAACACCACCATCATCGACGGCTCCGGCGTCAAGACCGATATCGACTCGCGCATCGCTCAGATCCGCCAGCAGATCGGTGACACCAGCTCCGACTACGACAAGGAAAAACTGCAAGAGCGTCTGGCCAAGCTGTCTGGCGGCGTTGCAGTGATCAAGGTCGGTGCCGGTTCCGAAGTCGAAATGAAAGAGAAGAAAGCACGCGTTGAAGACGCCCTGCACGCTACCCGTGCAGCCGTTGAAGAAGGCGTGGTTCCTGGCGGTGGCGTTGCTCTGGTTCGCTCCCTGCAGGCTATCTCCGAACTGAAAGGCGACAACGCTGATCAGAACGTCGGTATCACCCTGCTGCGTCGCGCTGTAGAAGCTCCTCTGCGCCAGATCGTTGCCAACTCCGGCGACGAGCCAAGCGTTGTAGTCGACAAGGTCAAGCAAGGTTCGGGTAACTTCGGTTACAACGCTGCGACCGGCGAATACGGCGACATGATTGAAATGGGTATCCTGGACCCGGCCAAAGTGACTCGCTCTGCTCTGCAGGCGGCGTCCTCCATTGCCAGCTTGATGATCACCACCGAAGCGATGATCGCTGACGTGCCTGAAGACAAGCCAGCAGCTGGCGGCGGCATGCCAGACATGGGCGGCATGGGTGGCATGGGCGGCATGATGTAAGCCAGCCTTACCCCTCGCTACACCCTGAAGAACCCCGCCTTTGTGCGGGGTTCTTTGTTTTGGGCCACGACGCTTTTCAACTTCAAGTGCTCTCAGCGAACGCTTTCACCTGCTCGACAGTCTGACCTCCATTCATTTCGGATTTCAGGATTACCCTGCCCACTGCCCGGATTGGCTTTGCATGCCAGTATCGTCACCCTCAACGCAACCTGCCTGCAGGCGCGGCCTCTATGGTCACGGCGACCGGATGTTGAATCGCTGGACCAATGAATACGTGACCGGGCTTCTCGATCGATTCGAGGTGATGTTCGAGTCCAGGGACAAGCATCTACACTCTGGATTATTACCAGCAATACATGGCGTCGTTCTAGGTTTTGTACGTAAAGTGGCTGCGCTCGGTCATGCTGCGTTAAAAACCGGCTCGTGCGCGAGTCCGATCGGAATGCTCATTGACAACCCGTCAAGTCGAGCGCGACTCCGACCGTTCCTCGCCGTTTTTTGCCTTGCCTGACCTTCGCTCGCCGACTTTTCGTACAGAACCTAGCGTTTCATGGGCGCGCCGATCTCGGTGGCCGTGCTTTTGTCCGGTCTGTACAGAATGAAGTAATACACACCCAGACAGATCAGCCAGCAAAACACGGCCGTCCAGACGTTGTGCGAGAAAAAGTGAGCACCTTGCAGCATCCGGCCGATGGAGAAGATCGTCCCCAGGCTGAAAGCCAGTACCAGGCCTGCTTTTGCCAGACGCGGCTTGCGATCACGAAACATGAAGAACAGCGCGAACAGGGTAAACCCGGTTGCCGCATGACCGCCCGGCCAGCAGCGGCCCGGCTTGTCGGTGGCCGGACGCGCGGCGAGCAGTTCGCTGTAGGTTTCCTGACCGCCGAACTCGTTGAGGCTCCAGGGGCACTGGACGGAGGTGACGACTTTTACCGGTGTGACGAAACCGGTCGAAAGCGCCATGGACAGCACCAGACAACCCAGCTCGCGCCGCCATGGCATCAGGCGTGTGACCTTGAAGGATGCGGCGAAAACGAGTGCGGATATGACCCCCAGTGCAATGACGACCTGCTTGGCGCGGTCATGCAGAATGTCTTCGAGAAAATAGCTGTGTTTGCCGATGAACTCTCCCGCGAGCGGGTCATAGGCCAGACGGGCCAGGTTCATGTCCAGAGACGTCAGTTCCAGCAGGATGAGAATCAGGGCGGTTGCGGCAGGAATGCCCAGATAGAGCCAGGGATTGAGCGGGCGGGAGTTGATCAGGGTGGCGGGTGTCGGCATGTCGAATCCAGGTCAATGGCAAAGGCCCCGACGGCTACTTACGGGGGACGCCGCAGTTTCTGCTCGAAACTGTCGCCCGTTCGTGAACACTTGATGAAAAAATCGTAAAGCCACGTGGTACTGGCCCTGAGACCAACTTCGCCTTAAGCTGCGCCAGCCTTTATTGCATATGAGCGTGCTTCCAATGCGAATTCTTCTGGTTGAAGACAACCGCGACATTCTGGCGAATCTGGCCGATTATCTGGGCATGAAGGGGTATACCGTCGATTGCGCACAGGATGGCCTTTCAGGATTGCATCTGGCTGCAACCGAGCATTACGACTTGATCGTACTCGACATCATGTTGCCCGGCATTGACGGCTACACCCTCTGCAAACGTCTGCGCGAAGATGCGCGACGTGACACACCGGTGATCATGCTGACGGCCCGCGACCAGCTGGATGACCGCTTGCAGGGCTTCCGTTCCGGTGCCGACGATTACCTGCTCAAGCCTTTCGCGCTGTCCGAACTGGCGGCCCGTATCGAAGCGGTCTTGCGCCGGGCCCAGGGAGGAGGGCGTCGCACCTTGCAGGTGGCCGATCTGGTCTACGACCTCGATACCCTGGAAGTCACCCGCGACGGCCGCATGCTCAAGCTCAACCCGGTCGGGTTGAAACTGTTGGCCGTTCTGATGCAGAAGAGCCCTCATGTCCTGCGCCGCGAAATTCTGGAAGAAGCGCTGTGGGGCGATGATTGCCCTGACAGCGACAGCCTGCGCAGCCACGTGCATCAACTGCGTCAGGTGATCGACAAACCGTTCCCCAAACCGTTGCTGCAAACCGTGCATGGTGTCGGCTACCGTCTGGCCGAGGGCAAGGATGGAGTTTAAACAGAGTCTTGCCCAACGGATCATCATTGCCTTTGCCTTGATGAGTGCATTGGTGGCCGGGTCCTTCGCCATGGGGATCATTTCCACCGTTCACCTGGTTGAAGAGAAACTGATCTCCGCAGGACTGGGAGGGGACCTCAATCGTCTGATGCTGATGGACAGTGTCAGCGACTGGAGTCATCGCCCCAAGCAGGATCAGCTGTTCTATTTCTCCAACGGCCCCGGCGATTTCGACCTGCCCAAGGACCTGCGCCACCTTGAGCCGGGCTTTCATGAAGTGTTTCGCGGCCCTTTGTCCTATCACGCCATGATCGAAGTGGTGGATGGCAGGCATTACGCCTTGCTTCAGGACCAGAGCGACTTTGAAGAGCGTGAGCGTGTCCTGTTCGCCGTTGTGCTGGTGGGGTTCGTCCTGGCGCTGGCGCTGGCAGTCTTTCTGGGCTGGATTCTGGCGCGGCGCGTCATGGCGCCTGTGGTGCGTCTGGCACGTCAGGTGCGTCATCGCGACCAGTTATTGGGTCTGGCTCCGCCCCTGGCACCCGATTATGCCGCTGACGAGGTCGGTGAGCTGGCCGTCGCATTCGACGCCACACTCGGCCGTCTTCGACAGGCATTGATACGCGAGCGGATGTTTACCAGTGATGTGAGCCATGAGCTGCGCACGCCCCTGATGGTGCTCGCCAGCTCATGCGAGTTGCTGCTGGAAAATCCGGCTCTGGACCAGCGCGCCAGACGGCAGGTGGAACGTATTGCCAGGGCCTGTGAAGAAATGCGCGACCTGGTACAGACCTTCCTCATGCTGGCCCGTACGCAGCGGGAAGATCCGGCCATGACACCGCGGGCCACGCTGGGAGCGGTTGCCGAGCAACTGGTTGCCTTGTGGCGTGACCCGATCGAAGGCAAGGGGTTGAAGCTGATCTATAACCCTTCCGGAGCGGAGCCCTTGGCCGATGTGCACTACAACGCGACCTTTCTGCATGCGGTGATGGGCAACCTGCTACGCAATGCGCTGCATTACACGGACGATGGATTCATTGCCCTGACCCTGCTGGAAGACGGCTTTGTCGTGGAAGACAGCGGGGTCGGTATCCCGGAAGAAAAACGTGAAGCCATGTTCGAGCCTTTTGTAAGAGGCAACGAACAGCGTGGTGAAGGGCTTGGTCTGGGGCTTTCTCTGGTTCAACGGATCTGTGTGAATCAGGGCTGGAGCGTGGATCTGACGCCCATGGAGCCTCATGGCTGTCGTTTCAGGGTCAGTCTTGTCACCAAATCCTGACGTTTGACGCGAGGGAGGAGTGGCCCAGGCGACTCCTCCTGTAACGTCTTGAAATGCTTCCTGAATACGGAACATTTTTTTCACATCTGCATGACCTGACGATGACAGGGCCCTGGTTACTCTGGCCTTAATCTGAAAGTCATGAGATGCCCTCCATGAGCAAGCGCATAGAGCTTGAGTTTTCACGCAAGTACGATCAAGACCACGCCCGGCAGTACCTGGAAAAGCATCAGGACGGTATATGGCGCAAGTTATCTCATTATCGGGATGAGCAACTGGCCAGAAAGGCCCTGAATCTTGCGGGTGACCCCGGCCTGGTACTTGACCTGCCTTGTGGTGCCGGGCGTTTCTGGCCTTTGCTTGCGGAAAAGTCCAATCGTTCGATCATCGGTGCCGACAATTCTGCGGACATGTTGAGGACTGCCTGCGAAGCGCAACCCGAGCATGTGGTGAAAAGGGTACAACCTTTGCAGACATCTGCTTTCGCCATCAACCTGCCCGATAACGCGGTCGACAGCATCTTTTGCATGCGGTTGCTGCACCATGTTGGGCAGGCCGAACACCGAATGTCTCTATTGCGGGAGTTTCATCGCGTCACTCGTGACAGCGTCATCGTTTCGCTCTGGGTCGATGGCAACTTCAAGGCCTGGAAGCGCAAGCGTCTTGAACAGTACCGACAGCAGAGAAATGGGGCGGAAAGTTACCAGAATCGTTTTGTGTTACCTGTTACCACTGTTGAAGCCGAGTTTGAAAACGCAGGTTTCCGGGTTCAGGAGCGTATGGATTTCTTGCCGTTCTACGCCATGTGGCGAGTCTATTTACTGCGTAAAGGATAAACCCGATGAGTGTTCAGGCTTTAGGCAAACCAGTACGGATTTCCAAGGAGAGTCGTTTCAGTCATTTCTGGAGCCAGCGTGGGGAATGGGTGGAAGAGCCTAATTGCCGTCGTGGGGGGGAAAGTGGTGTTCAGCGCTTATACAGCGCTGAAGGGGCAATGCTTTATAGCAAACGCCAGACAGGGCATATCTACCGCAGTTGGCTGTACCCGTTTGGTCGCCCGACGGTGCTGCGTGAGTTCGATGCCATTGAGGCGCTCCGGCAGGTTGGCGTAGGCGTGCCTGAAGTCGTGTTCTGTGGTGCAGAGCGAGATGCCAACCGTGAATGGCAAGCCTTGCTGGTGACCAAGGCACTGGACGGATTCGAGGATCTGAATCAGTGGTATGCCAAGGGGGGCCGTGAGCGTCACGGTGAACTGGCCCATGAACTGCTGCTCCAGGAAATCGGTGCCACTCTGGCTCGCATGCACCTGGCTCGCTGGCAGCACAGCTGCCTGTATGGCAAACATATCTTTGTGCGTATATCGGGCGAAGGGGCGCAGGCGCGTGTGGATGTGGCGCTGCTCGACCTTGAAAAGGCCCGGCGCCGCTGGACGGCCTATGGTGCCGCTCAACACGACATGAAACAGCTTCGACGCCATTCGTCATTTGAGTCAGCAGACTGGCAAAAGCTGGTCTACTTTTACCAGGCAGTGTTTGGCAGCACTATCAAAGGTTTAGAGTGATGAAGCTTGAAATGGCTAGAGGTTTGTTCGTCGTCGGGGCCTTGGCAACAGCAACGGTTGCCATGGCTGCCTGGGAACAACCCTCGACAAAGATACTCAGTGCTCAGAAAGGTGAGGGGCATTGCCCTTTGCCGCGCGTTGCAAAAAGCACCGAAGCAATGAGGCCCGATCATGACTTATTGCTGTTGATGTTCAGTCTGGTTCAGGGAGCCGGGCCGAAAGGCTGAAAGGATCTTCAACCTCACAAAGCCCCTTGATGGGGCTTTCTAGTTTTCCGGATACGCAATCCTTGCATCGACCGGTTTGTCCCGTGCAGTCAGCAACGTGTACACACAAGGCAGTACGAACAGGGTAAACAGCGTTCCCACCGACATGCCTGTCGCAATCACTATCCCGATGTCGAATCGACTGACGGCTCCGGCCCCCGTCGCCAGGATCAGTGGCAGCATGCCAAATACCATGGCTGCCGTCGTCATCAGGACCGGACGCAGACGAATCGCGGCCGCTTCTTCCACGGCCTCCCGTGCCGACAGCCCTTTATCATGGCGCAGTTGATTGGCGAACTCGACGATCAGGATGCCGTGCTTGCTGATCAGGCCGATCAGTGTCACCAGGCCGACCTGTGTATAGATATTCATGCTTGAAAGCCCGAGGAACAGCGGAATCAAGGCGCCACAGATCGACAGGGGCACCGTGACCAGAATCACCAGCGGGTCGCGGAAACTCTCGAACTGCGCTGCCAGTACCAGAAAGATGATCGCCAGCGCCAAGGCAAAGGTTATCCACAGGGCACTGCCTTCCTGAATGAATTGTCGAGAGGCACCAGCGTAATCGTAAGCAAATCCGGCAGGGGCTTCTTCACTGGCAATCTGGCGAACGGTCTCGATCGCTTCACCCATGCTGACGATCGGGAATCCCTGGATGATCGCCGAGTTGAGTTGCTGAAACTGATTAAGCTGACGGGGCCTGGCCCGGTCGCTGACGGTGATCAGCGTGGACAGCGCCAGAAGCTGGCCTTCGCTGTTCCTCACGTAATAGTTGTTCAGCCAGCCCGGATTATCCCGATAAGGCCGTTCGACCTGAGCAATGACCTTATAGCTGCGGCCTTCAAGGGTGAAACGGTTGATTTCCGCTTCGCCCAGCAAGGTCGCCAGCGTGCCGCCCAGATCCTGCATGGACACGCCCATCTGAGCGGCCTTGGCCCGGTCGATATCGATCACGACTTCCGGCTTGTCGAAGGCCAGATCGATATCCATGAAAGCAAACTTGCCGGACTCCACGGCCCGTTTCCTGATCCGCTCGGCCACCTCAAGCAGCGCGGCGTAATCGTTGGGCGTATTGATGACGAACTGGAACGGCAACCCTTCACCAGTACCGGGCAGCGATGGCAGGTTGAAGCCGAAGATCTGCAGGCCCGGGATCTGCGCCAGCCGGGCCTGAACGTCCGGCAGGATTTCCATCTGGGTACGGTTGCGTTCGTCCCACGGCTTGAGCAGGAAGCCGCCGACGCCGGTCTGTACGCCATTGAAGCCGTTGATCTGGAACGAGGAGTAATACTCTGGAAACTCCCGGAATATCTGCACGAACTCATCGGTGTAGGCGTTGATGTAATCCAGGTTGGTGGGCTGCGGAGAGGTCGACATCATGAAAATGATGCCCTGATCTTCGTCCGGGGCCAGGTTCGATTGCGTGAACTTGAGCAACACAGGAATCAGACACAGCACGATCAAGGCGAATACCAGCACGACCGGGCGGGTATCGAGCGTGCCGTGCAGGATGCGCTGGTAGCGTACTTTCAGGTGCCCGAAGAGTGTGTCGAGCTTGTGGGCCAGGCCCGTGGCATTTTTATCCTGACGCAGCAGCAGGGCACACATCATCGGAGACAGCGTCAGGGCGACGACTCCGGAAATGATCACCGCACCGGCCAGCGTCAAGGCGAACTCCTTGAACAGTGCGCCTGTCAGGCCTTCCAGAAAACCGATGGGGGCATACACCGCCGCCAGGGTGATGGTCATCGACACCACGGGCATGGCGATTTCCCGAGCCCCTTCAATCGCGGCCTCGAACGGGCTTTTGCCTTCCTCGATATGCCGGTGGATGTTTTCCACCACGACAATCGCATCGTCCACCACCAACCCGATGGCCAGCACCATGGCCAGCAGCGTGAGCAGGTTGATCGAATACCCCATCAACTGCATGAAGAACAGGACACCGATCATCGACAGAGGAATGGTGATGACCGGGATCAGCACCGAACGCAGCGCTCCCAGGAAAAGAAAGACCACTACGATGACGATCAGCACCGCTTCGATCAGGGTTTTCACGACCTCATTGATCGAGGCCTGGATGAACAGCGTGGCGTCATAGGCGATGGAAACCTTCAGGCCGGGCGGCAGCTGGCTTTCCAGCTCCGGCATGATGCGCCGGACTTCCTTGATGACATCCAGCGGGTTGGAACTGGGGGTGCCCTTGATGCCGATGTAGACCGAAGGGATTCCATCGAACGAGCTGACGGCGTTGTAACTCTCCGCGCCCATTTCCACCCGTGCCACGTCTCCCAGCAACACTCGACGGTCACCCTCGGTTTTCAGCGGAATCGCGGCAAAGGCTTCGGCGGACTTGAGTTCGGTCGTGGCGTTGATGCTGGTGACCACGTATTCGCCCTTGACCTCGCCGGCCGCCGACAGAAAGTTGTAACGGCGTACCGCATTGGTGACATCCGCTGCCGTCAGGCCAAAGCCGGCCATTCGTACCGGGTCCAGCCACAGGCGCATGGCGAACACCTGATTGCCGAGGATTTCCGCTTCGGCCATCCCCGGTAACGTGGCCAGCTTGGGCTGGATGACCCGAGACAGGTAATCGGTGATCTGCGGGTTGCTCAGCCCGGAGCTGTAGAAGCTGATATACATCAGCGCCGAAGCGTTGGCGGCTTCCTTGCTCAGCACCGGGTCTTCGGCATCCTGTGGCAGCTTGTTCTTGACCTCGTTGGCCTTGGCCAGCAGCTCTGTGAACAGGCGGTCGCTATCGGAGCCTATTCGCGCATGGATGGTGATGACCGAGAAGTTCTGGCGGCTGACCGACGTCATGTAATCGATGCCTTCGGCACTGGCCAGGCTCTGTTGCAGCGGCTGGGTAATGTAGCCCTGAATGGTTTCGGCATTGGCGCCGGGATACGCCGTGGTCACCGTGATCAAGGCGTTTTCCATCTGCGGATACTGGCGGATGGTCAGTTTGCTGAATGCCTGGAAACCCAGCAGGACGATCAGCAGGCTGATGACGGTCGCCAGTACCGGGCGGCGAATGAACGGGTCTGTAAAGGCCATGGGAAGTTCCTCGATCAGTCAACGCGTGGCTGGCTGTCTGGATCGGCCGGCAGTGTCTTGTCAGTGCTGATGGCCACATGGGTTCCGTTGTCGAGCTTGAGCTGACCGCCACTGACGACCTGGTCGCCAGCTTTCAACCCTTGGGTGATGACGACCCGGGCATTGCGACGTTCTCCGGTTTCTACAAAGTGCCGCTCTACCGTCAGTTGTGGCTGGCCCTGGGCGTCCTTTTCCGGTTCTCCCCTGTCGTTTTTCTTCGGCGCGACGATGAACACCGAGTTGCCATAGAGGGTGTAGGTGATCGCGCTTTCGGGCACCACGATCCGGGTCGGGGCACTGGGCAGCACGACCTGCAGATTGGCGAACATGCCGGGTAGCAGAATGCTTTCAGGATTGGGCAGGGTGGCGCGGATCAGGACGTTTCTCGTGGTGTCGTCGACCTTGGGGTTGATGGCGCTGACCTTCGCTTCAAACGACCGGCCGGGGTAGGCCGCGACACTGAGACGAACGGTCTGGTCGAGGGCCAGTTTCGGCACGGCCTGTTCCGGCACATTGAAGTCGACATAGAGGCTGCTCAGGTCTTGCAGGGTAGCGATCACGGTGCCACTGGCCAGATAGTCGCCCACATCCACCTGACGAATGCCGATGGTGCCGCTGAACGGTGCAAGAATCTGTTTCTTGGCCAGAGACGCCTTGAGCTGGGCGACGCTTGCCGCCGCTTTTTTCTGCTGTGCGGCGAGCCTGTCGAAATCGCCTCGGGAAATGGCCTGATCGCCCACCAGCCTGCTGCCGCGCCCGTATTCGACCTGGGCCAGACCCAGATCGGCCTCGGCAGTGCCCAACAGACCCTTTTCCACATCGCTGTCCAGTTGCAGCAAAGGCTGACCCACCCGGACCTTTTGTCCAGACTCGAATAACACGGCTTTTACCGTACCCGCGACTTCCAGGCTCAGATCGACGCCTTGCAAGGCCTTGAGGGTGCCGATGGCGGGCAGCAGGTCTTGCCACGGTTGTTCGGTGGCGGTGGCTACGGCCACGCTGACAGGTGGTTTCGGGGCACTGAACTGCTGGATTTGTCGATAGATGGAGAGCGCCTTGTAGCCCGCCAGTAAAAGCACTACAAGCAGAACAAAGCCCAGCATGATCAGCATGCGCCGACGCACCATACTGCACTTCCTTGGAGATATTTGACCTGACAAGCAGGCTAGCTCCGCGGTTGGATATTGCAACCCGATGCCGCGTGGGAAATTTCTCTTTTTATCGCCTGTAGGAGCGGTTTCAACCGCGAATAGTGTTCGCGAATGAGCTCGCTCCTACCCCATCCTTATAGGCGGTATTTACCGGCTAACCGACCAGATGCAGGTGGTTGTCCCAAAGTCCTGCCGGCAGATCCAGAGGCCTGGCCAGCAATTCGGGCTGGCGGCAGTCGTAGAAACGGCAGCGTCCCTGACCGGAGGTCACGACAAAACCGTCGGCGACTGCACCGACACCTGCACAGTCAGGCAAGGGGGCATCGAGTTTCAGAGCGCCGCTGTCCAGGTCCCAGATGAAGAACCGGTTGCCTCGCGGAGCGGTCAGGGCTACCAGCCGCAGGTCGCTATGGACGGCAACACTGGCCGTGTAATGAGCCATCGCCCGCAGTTGTTCTTCGGCCACCGGAAAGGCCTGGAACGGTTGGCCCGGACGTTTGATGGCCAGCAGTTCGGCGGACTCGTGGGCATCGCCCATGAACTGTTGCCCGGCGACAATCGTGCCGTCGCTGGCAATGCCCATGTGACGTACGCTGTTCATCTGCTGCGAAAGCGTTTCCTTGCTCAGCAGGGTGCCGTCGCGCTGCATCAGGACCAGACTGGGTTCCATGGCATGGAGGTTCATCTCCACGCGGCTTTCGGCTTCGGTGCGGATACCGCCATTGGCGACCACCAGGGTTTCACCGTCCGGCATCCACGACACCTGATGCGGGCCGATGCCATGGGTCGGGATCTCTGCCGAAT
The DNA here is from genome assembly GCF_044748865.1 of Pseudomonas sp. NPDC089734. Taxonomy (NCBI): domain Bacteria; kingdom Pseudomonadati; phylum Pseudomonadota; class Gammaproteobacteria; order Pseudomonadales; family Pseudomonadaceae; genus Pseudomonas; species Pseudomonas sp. NPDC089734. The sequence continues at coordinate 164,339 of NZ_JBIVGV010000003.1, forward strand.
GCACCAGTCGCTCATCGACAAACCGATAAACCCCCAGCACACCACGACCGGGGTCTGTGGTGTCGTTCTCCGTGGCGTACAGCCATTCGCCGTCAGCATGAATCACGGCATGGCCGTAGAAGTGTCGGTTCGGTTTTGACGTGATGGTCTGCAACAGGCGACCGTCGCGCAGGTCGATCAGGTAGCTTTCGGTACCGGGGCGGCGGGCGATGAACACCGCCAATGGCAATGACGGATGGTTGATGATGTCATGGCAGCGCTGGGCGACCTGGGTCGCGAACACTTGCGTGCCGTCCAGTCGATAACCCACCGCGTAGTGTTTGGCATCGCCATCGTCGCGAGCAGACAGCAGCAGCGGGCTTTTGCCTTTTTGCCGAAACAGCGTCCAGCCGCCCAACGTACAGGCGCTGAGCAACAGGCTGCCGAGGGCCAGGGCCTGGCGTCGCAACATCATCACTCCTTCTCCATCAATCGCCGTCGTTGGCGTTGAAGCCCAGCTGGATACCCAACGCCTTGGCCAGTTCACCTTCATGCAGGCGGTGAACCACGTTCAGGCTGTCGTAAAACGCATTGAGTTGCTGACGGCCAGCCTCGGAGGCCAGCAAGTCCGCCAGTGGCGGCTTGAGTTCCGACAGCAGCTTGCGGCTGGCAGCGTAGGCGGCATCGATCTTGTCGGCCAGCGGTTTCTGCTCGGCGGGCAACAAACCGCGCAGCCCCTTGTTATCCACACCGGCCCAGACGGTTTCAGCGCTGATCAGGCTGGCTTCAAGGCTGCTGAGCGACGACTTGCTGCGCCAGGCATCGGCCTGGAACGGCTGCGGCAGGCCTTTGGTCTGGCGACCCAGCGGGGTGCCCAGTTTCTTTTTCAGGCTGTCCAGTGCCGTGACCTGCACGCGCAGCAGCTCGGCGATGGCTTCGTGTGAGTCGGCATAACGAGGGTTGGGAAACTTGCTCAATTGCGCGAGCATGCCGTCGTTGCTGTTCCAGCGGCTGAGGATTTCCTCGGCCAGGGCCTTCTGGCGTTCACCGATGGCGGTCAGCAGCGGGCAGTAGCGGGCTTTCTGCTCGGCGTTGGCCATATCGATGCCAGCATCGAACAGAATGTACTCATAGGCCGACAGCCCCTGTACCACGACGCTGGCCTTGGACAGTTCTTCGGCATTGATCTGTGGCTGAGCGGTGACCAGTTGCTCGACCTGACGCCCGACCAGGTTCTTCTTGTCCGGCCAGAACTGTACCTGCCAGGCACGATTGCCCTCGGCCAGCGGGCCGATCAGCAAGGGTTGCAGCTCGGCCCAGGTTTTCTGGGCTTTCAGGAAGTCGGCGCGGGCGGTTTCCAGGTCGGTCTTGCCCTGACAGAAGGCGAGTGCGCTGCTGGCCAGTTGACGGTCGGCATCGACCCAACGGCTGTAGGTCGGCAGGATCACCTGCTTGGCGATGGCGGCCGAGGTGACGGCCTGAGGGTCCGAGGGTGAGCAGGCTCCCAGAGCCAGAGCCGCAAGGCTGGTGAACAACAACTTGGGTCGGAACATGTCCGGCTCCTTATTTTTAAAGGGAAAGACTCATAACGAATTCAGAAATGCCAACAGCGCTGCACGCTGTTCGGCATCGAACGCCAAAACCTGTCGCTGGGCCGCCTGGGCTTCGCCGCCGTGCCAGAGTATCGCCTCCATCACGTTGCGGGCGCGACCATCGTGTAGCAATTGTGTGTGGCCACTGACGGCTTCGGTCAGTCCGAGCCCCCACAATGGTGGCGTACGCCATTCACGGCCAGTGGCCTGAAACTCTGTCCTGTTGTCGGCCAGGCCTTCACCCATGTCATGCAACAGCAGGTCGGTGTAAGGGCGAATCACCTGATTGGCCAGTTCGGGTTCTGCGGCATCGGCGCGGGTGGTGAATTGTGGCGTGTGGCACTGCTGACAGCCAGCCTTGAAGAACAGGTTCTTGCCTTCCAGCACCTGCGGATCGTTCACATTGCGGCGCGCCGGGACCCCGAGATTGCGGGTATAGAACTCCACGAGACGCAGAATGTTGTCGCTGACCTCGGGTTCGCCGTTCGGGCCATTGCCGTTCGGGGCCTCGAGGCAGTCGGTCTGGGACGAGGTGCAGTCATCGGCGGTTTTCAGGCTTGTCGTCAGCCCCATGTCGCCGGAGAACGCATGAACGTTCTGCTGGTTGAGCGTGGGTTGCCCGGCCTTCCAGCCGAACCGTCCCATGACGACCTTCTGCCGTGCATCGTCCCAGACCCAGTTGGCACGCCCCGAGATACCGTCGCCATTCTTGTCGTCAGGGTCGGCATTGGCCAGGAGCGCCGCTTCGGGAATGGCTTCGAGCAGGCCCAGGCCAATCATGGGCGGTGCGATGCGCGCCGAAGCATGGGTGTCGGGGTGCATCGGGCCGTAACCCAGTTGCGTGATGCGCAAGGTCGGCTGGCGCAACTCGACCGTCATACCGTCGCGGAAGCGGAGGGTCAGGGGATCGTACTCGACCCGCACCTTGCCTTCCGGCGCGACGCCGGGAATCGACATGTCCTGCAATTGCCCGCCATAGGTCGGTTCGGGCACGACACCATTGCGCTGGATGACTTCTGCGTACGCCGGGTTGTCCGGGATCGAGAGCCTGACCAGCATGGACACGGCATTGCTGTCGCCCGGCTCTGGCGGATGGCCACGGCCGTCCTTGATGTGGCAGTTCTGACAGGCATTGGTATTGAACAACGGCCCGAGTCCGTCACGGGCCGTGGTGGTCGACGGCGCGATGACCCAGGGATTGCGGAAGAAACTGTTGCCGACACTGAAGTCCAGCCTGCGCACCGGTGACAGATTGGCGGACGGCAGCGAGAAGGCGTTCTGATCGCTTTTCTGCACCGTGGTACTGCCACCGGACAAAGCCTCGCCCGGCTCTGCCTGGGTGAAACGCGGGGCGTCATCGCACGCGATCAGGGCCAGAGTCGAAAGCAATACAAGGGAAAGGCGCAGCGGCATACTCATCCAAATTCTGCAAAGAGCCGAAAATCAGGGCCAGCAAGCTTATCAGCCTCCTGCGCTTTGAATAAGAGGAGTTATCGTTTGCTTGTCCTGAGGCAATGTATTGTTACGAATTCATGAGGGCAGGGCGTTGTGCCCGTATCAGGAGGAGACGCCTTGGCGAAAGGAGTCAATCAGTTCACGAAGACCGGGCGGCATCTGTCGACGTCCCGGGTAATAGAGATGAAACGCGGGTTCGATGGGCGCCCAGTCGGGCAGGACGATTTGCAGTTCGCCCCGATCCAGATAGGGACGGGCCCGTTCTTCAAGGCAGTAAGTGATGCCTCTGTCTGCCAGCGCCATTTCTATTCCGAACGTTGTTTCGTTCACACAGAGCTGCCCGGGGACATCGATCGAACGATGCTCACCGTCCTTTGCAAAATCCCAGCGATAGATGACGCCGTTGCCCGTACGGATCCGGATGCAATTCTGGTTCTTCAAGTCCTCGGGAATCAGGATCCGGGGGCTGGCATTCAGGTATTTCGGCGACGCGACCGCGACCCAGCGCAAGGCTTCGCTGATCCGCACGGCGATGTAGTCCTCGGGGATGGTATCGCCAAACCGGATCCCGGCATCGAAGCCCGCGGACACGATGTCCACCATCCGGTCATCCACCGCGACCTCCACCGAGACTTCCGGGTAGGTTTCCAGAAAACGCGGGAGATACCGTGTAAACAGCAGCCGCGCGCCATCGCTCAATACATTCAGGCGCAGCTTGCCGGAGGGGCGGTCGCGATGCTGATCGAGTGCCGCCAGTGCCCCGCTGATTTCAGTGAACCCCACTGTCAGACGTTTCGCCAACACGGCTCCGGCATCTGTGGGGGATACGGTCCGGCTGGTGCGATTCAGGAGCCGCACGCCGAGACGGGCCTCCAGGTTGCGGATCGAATGGCTCAGGGCCGAGGTGGTGATTCCCAGCTCGATAGCCGCCTGGGTGAAGCTTCGGACCCGCTCCACGGCAAGAAATGAATTCAGGTCGGCCAGGTCTGCACGAGACAGTCGCGTGGTAGGCAGTACGGGCATTTCGAGTCCTGATGTTGAGTTTTTTTCAATGGTGGGTTCAATGGGGCTAATCAATGTCGCCGGTCTGGCAATGTACCATTAGTTGAATTCAACCATTACCTCACCTTTCTTTCCGGGCAGTGTCTTGTGTTCCACGTCTACCTCACGCTTGCATACCTCTATGTGCTTTGGCGCTTCATTGTTCCGCTGCCCGTTTCCACGGGGTGTCGCACGGTGCTGGCGATTACGCTGCTGGTGATCTCCAAGTATCACCTGATTCTGATACTGGTCTACGGCACGATGTTTTCCCCCGAGTTTCCACGAGCGGGCGTTCTGGTGGCCGGGTGGCTGTTCTGTGCATTTGTCCTGATTCTGGTCTTCACGCTCTTGAGCGATGGGGGCGCCGGGCTTCTGGCTCTGTATCGCAGGAGGCGCTTGAGTGCCTTGGCCCGTGGGCGTGTTCGTTCGGCCATTGCCGTTGTGGCGCTTGGGCTGTCGGCGCTGGGTGTCTATCAGGCCGTTCAGGTTCCTGAGGTCCGGCGCCTGGAACTGACGATAAAGGGGTTGCCCTCCGCGCTGGATGGCATGCGTATCGTTCAATTGACGGACCTGCATATCAGTCGCCTTTTTCAGGAGGATTGGGTCCGTCAGGTCGTGGCGCGCAGCAATGCGCTGGAGCCCGATCTGGTGTTGATCACAGGCGATCTCATCGATGGAACCGTCGAAGCCCGTCGACAGGACGTTGCGCCCTTGAGTGCATTGAAGGCATCCCGGGGCGTCATCGCTGTTCCGGGAAACCATGAGTATTACTTTGACGGTCCGCGCTGGATGGCGGTGTTCCGGCAGCTTGGCATGCAGGTTCTGGTCAATGGGCACACCGTGCTGGGCGAGGGGCAGAAGGCTCTGGTCGTGGCAGGCGTGACCGATGAAGCTGCGCCGGCTTTCGGCCTTGAAGGGCCGAATCTGTCTCAGGCTCTTCAAGGCGTTCCGGCAGAAGCCCCCATCATTCTTCTCAAGCATCGTCCCGTGGGAGCCGATCAGGCCGCGGCGGCGGGCGTGAGCCTGCAACTCTCCGGTCACACCCATGGCGGAATGGTCAAAGGCCTGGACCTGATTGCTCGCCAGGCAAATCAAGGCTTCGTTTCCGGGCGCTACAACATTGCAGGCATGACGTTGTATCTCAGCAATGGCACCGGATTGTGGAACGGTTTTCCGATACGGCTCGGCGTTCCTGCCGAGATTACAGAGATTGTTCTACGGAGCCATTCACCCGATGAACATTCAGCGAGAGGAGTTTCTCCATGAACCATCCGGCCATTCGTGAAGGCGCCGTTGCCGTTGTCACCGGAGCAGCGCTAGGTATCGGGTATGCCATTGCCCGGCGGGTTGCAAGGGAAGGCATGAACGTCGTTCTGTTCGACAAGGACGCGGAGGCACTGGATCTGGCAGTCAGAGCACTGCGCAGGGACATGCCGGACGCCAGGCTGTTGGCAATCAAGGGAGATGTCACGTGCGAAGACGATCTTCATCGCCTCCATGAACAGTCATGTGAGTTCGGTGAGGTTTCCCTGCTGGTGAACAATGCCGCCATTCTCAAGGGCGCTGGCCCCTGGGAAGACATGGCCGGGTGGCGTGCGCTGATGGAAGTCAATTTCTGGAGCCTGCTTCGGTTGCAGCAAATGTTTGTCGAGACATGGCTTGCGCATGAAGGACGCGCTGCCATCGTCAACGTCGGCTCGAAGGAGGGCATCACGACCCGTCCGGGCAATGCGGCCTATTCAGTTTCAAAGGCCGCCATCAAAGTGCTGACCGAGCAGTTGGCGCACGAGTTGAGGGAGCGGGTTGGCGCGCGAATCTCCGCTCATCTGCTGATACCCGGCTACACCTTCACACCCATGAACTTCCCCGACATGACCGCCGACACGCCCAAGCCGGATAGCCCCTGGACGGCCGATCAGGTTGCAGAACGCCTGATCGAAAAAATGGGCGAAGGCGATTTCTATCTCTTCTGCGAAGACAACGAAGCGAGCTGGGAACTGGATCAGCGCCGGATGCAGTGGGCGGCGGATGACCTCATCCAGAAGCGTCCGGCACTCTCACGCTGGCACAAGGATTATGCCGACGCGTTCGCTGCCAGCATCGCAGACCTCTGAAACCGCTGATCAGCCGGTTTCTTTCCCCTTTCATTGACTCAGGCCCTGCTTCAGAGGGGCCTGCACGGGAGCGTGCGACCCCATGACGAGCCAGACCGATATCGATACACAACCTTCCTCCAGCTCATCGCCTGCCATCTCCGTGCCCCATGGCGTCGGTGTCGCCATTGCCATGCTGGGACTGGGCGGCCTCTTCGTCGGGACGGGAGAGTTTGCCTCGATGAGCCTTCTGCCATCGCTGGCTTCTGATACGAATGTCTCCATACCGGTTGCCGGTGGCTATATTACGGCCTATGCGCTGGGCGTTGTCGTCGGGGCGCCGCTCATTGCCATTCTGGCGGCACGCTGGCCCCGTAAAGCGCTGTTGATTGCGTTGCTTGCCCTGTTTGCGGTCGGCTATGGCTTGAGCGCTGTGGCCTGGAACCACGCCACACTGTTGGGAGCCCGCTTTCTGGCAGGTTTGCCACACGGTGCGTATTACGGCGTGGCGTGTCTGGTGGCGGCAGCCATGGTGGCTGAAAACCGCAAGGCACAAGCTGCCGGGTATGTCATGGCTGGCCTGGCGGCTGCCAACGTGATCGGTGTTCCTGCCGCGACCTGGATAGGGCAGGCGTTCGGTTGGCGGGGCGCTTTCGCGGCGTTGGCGGCGGGTGGAGGGCTGACGATCCTGCTGTTCTGGGTGTTCATTCCTGCCATCCCCCGAGATGAGTCCGTGAGCGCAAGGTCTGAACTGGGCGGGCTGAAAAGACCGCAGCTCTGGTTGACCCTTGCTACGGCCTCCATCGGATTTGGTGGAATGTTCTCCGTCTATAGCTACATCACACCGACGCTCACCGAGGTGACAGGCTTATCGTCGGGTCAGGTGCCCATGGTCCTGGCGTTATGGGGAACAGGAATGATCGTGGGCAATCTGGTCGGCGGCTGGTTGGCCGATCGCGCCCTGATTCCTGCCATTTTCGCGATCATGGTCTGGAATGCCTTCTTCCTTGGGCTCTTTTCCGTGTTCGCATCATCCACGGTCGTCACGCTGGTTTTACTGTTCCTGATCGGCTGCGGATTTGCACTGGTACCGGCGCTTCAGGTGCGTTTGATGGCCGTTGCCGGAAAGGCCCAGACATTGGCGGCGGCCCTCAATCACAGTGCTTTCAATATCTCCAACGCCGTGGGAGCCACTTTGGGCGGTGCCTCGATTGCTGCCGGGTTCGGCTGGGCATCCACGGGCTGGGTCGGGGCAGGGCTGGCCGTTGTCGGGGTGGCCTTTTTCCTGGTTTCCATCGGTGTCGAGAAACGGTTCACAGGCATTGGCAAAACCGCTGCCTGACTCCGGCGTCGCCATGAAAAATGCCAGTCAGCAGAACTGACTGGCATTCGATACCGCAGGCCTGAAGGCCTCAATCACATCGCGGATCAGAACTCGTGATCGGCGTTGTCCGGGTTCAGGTCGGTGATGCCCAGTTTGCCGGCGGCCTGTTCGATGGCTCCAGTCTGCTTGACCAGCGCACCAATGGCGTCACGTACCACCTGATTACCGGCTGTGTTGCCCGCGGCGATCAACTGGTCGAAGTGCTCGCCCTTGTTGGCGTGGTCGACGATCACCTGCAGCTTGGCCTGGGTGTCGTCCAGGTCGGCGCGCAGGGTGGCGTCGGTGGCCGGGTCAACCTTGGCGACCAGGGACGAGAGGCTTGGGCCGCTGACCTTGGTGCCGTCGGTGCGGGTGTACTCGCCCAGATAGACGTTACGGATACCCTTGCCGTTGTAGAAGTGCGAGTTGTGGGTGTTGTCGCTGAAGCAATCGTGCTCGTCTTCGCTGGAGTTGGCTTCCAGGGCCACTTTCATGCGCTCGCCCGCCAGTTCACCCAGGGACAGGCTGCCCATGCCGAACAGCATCTTGCGCAGGCCGTTCTCGCCGGAATCGGCTTCCAGCGTGGCGCGGTAGTTATCGGCGACACCGGCTTTCCAGTTGCCCGACATTTCTTCCAGATCGGTGACCAGCAGTTCGGTCACGGCCTTGAGGTAGGCGCGACGACGATCGTTGTGGCCACCGGTTGCACCGGCACCTTCGAGGTAGTCACTGGCTGGACGTGCGCCCGCACCAGGGCCGGTGCCGTTCAGGTCCTGGCCCCACAGCAGGAATTCGATGGCGTGGTAGCCGGTGGCAACGTTGGCCTCGGAACCGCCCAGCTCATTGAGGCTGGCGAGTTTCTCGGGCGTGATGTCCTTGACGTCGACCTTGTCTTCGCCGACCTGGATTTCAGTGTTGGCGATGATATTGGCGGTCGCGCCAGGGTTGCCCAGCGCGTGCTGGTAATCCTTGGCCACGTAGTCGATCAGGCCTTCATCCAGAGGCCAGGCGTTCACCTGACCTTCCCAGTCGTCGATGATGGTGTTGCCGAAACGGAAGACTTCGGTCTGCATGTAAGGCACGCGAGCAGCTACCCAGGCATCGCGGGCGGCCTTGAGGGTCTGGTCGTTCGGGGTGGCCAGGAAGGCATCGACAGCGGTGCGCAATGTCTTGGCACCGGCTTCGGCATCGCTGAACGCGGCGTAAACCATGTTGGCGTAGTTGGCGACCACCGCCTTGGCGGCGGCATCGTCGGTCTGGGTTGCAGCTGCCGGAGCCGGTGCGGCGGGTGCAGCGGCCGGAGTCGCGGGTGCTGGCGTCGCTGCAGGAGCAGGCGCGGCCGCCTTGTCCTTGCCTTCGCCGCAACCGGCGAGGGAGATAGCGATGGCCAGCAGACTAGCTGTTGCCAGAGGCATACGAATCATGACGGAATCCTGCGTCTAGAGAAGTGATGGCGCCGGGCGCCCAGAAAAACTGCGACATAATGCGAAAGATTTGCATTCGGTGTAAAGGCATAAGGCCCGTAAAGTCGTGGACGAGCATTCGACGACTTGTAACTGTCGGTTTCAAGACAGAGGGGCGATACAGGCTGTGATTGCCGTCGCGACCAGCCCCTTTTCCACACACCAGTGGCTGGTTTACAGGACTTCTGCCTGGCTGCGTTGCACCTGTTTCAGGTACGCCAGCAATTCACGGCCTGGCAGGGGTTTGCTGTAGAGGTAACCCTGACCTTCGTGACAGCCTTCGGAAATGATATAGGCCTCCTGTTCGGACGTTTCCACCCCTTCGGCAATGACCTGCATGCCCAGGCTTTTCCCCAACTGGATGATGGCACGCACGATGGTGGCGTCATCGTCGTCATCGATCAGGTCCTGCACAAAGCTCTTGTCGATCTTGATCTTGTCCAGCGGCAGGCTCTTGAGATAGCTCAGGGACGAATAACCGGTACCGAAGTCGTCGATGGCAATCAGCGCGCCGGAGCGACGCAGGCTGAGCAGGTGCTGGGCGGCGGTGTTGATGTCTTCCATCAGGCCGGTTTCGGTGACTTCCAGTTCCAGGCTGCGCGGCGGCAGACGATAGATCTGCAGCAGGTTGTTCACGACACGGGGCAATTCCGAGTGGTGTAACTGCACGGTGGACAGGTTGACTGCCATGCGCAGGTCGGTAAAGCCCTGGTCGTGCCATTCGCGCAACTGACGGCAGGCCTGATCGAGCACCCACTCGCCAATCGCAATGATGCTGCCGTTCTGCTCGGCCAGAGGAATGAAGACATCCGGCGGAACTAGGCCATGCTCCGGGTGCTGCCAGCGGATCAGGGCTTCCACGCCCATGACCCGGTGATCGCGATAGCTGATCTGAGGCTGGTAGACCAGATAAAGCTGGTTGCGAGGCAAGGCTTCGCGCAGGTCTTTTTCCAGCTCGCGACGACGGCGCATTTCGCTGTCGACACTGGCGATATAGAACTGGTAACGGTTGCGCGAACGGCTCTTGGCCAGGGTCATGGTCTGTTCGGCTTTCTGCAGCAGCTTCTCGGTGCTGTCGCCGTCTTCGGGAAACAGGGTGATGCCGATGGTCGCCCGCAGACGGATTTCCTGCTGGTCCAGTGCGAAGGGGGCTTCAAGGTCATCCAGAATATTCTGCGCCAGCTCCGCCGCTTCGTAAGGCTGCTCGATGTCGGCCTGGACCAGTGCGAACTGGTCGCCGCCCAGACGTGCCAGTGCTCCGAGCCGACCACTGTGGGCGCGCAGGCGATCCGCCAGAGCCAGCAGCAACTGGTCGCCCGCCTGATAGCTGAACTGTTCGTTGATGCCTTTGAAGTCGTCCAGACCGACACACAGCACCGCAGCCCGGCGTTGCAGGCGCCTGGCATCCACCAGGATCTTGTCCAGTTGGGTTTGCAGCTGCAGCCGGTTGGGCAGGCCGGTCAGGAAGTCGTACTGAGCCATGCGTTGCAGGCTGTTTTCGGCTTCGTGCCGCAGGTGGGTATTGCGTTCGATGGAGGCCAGCAACTGATTGGCCGTATTGACCCAGATGCCCAGTTCGTTTTTTTCGTGGCCCTTGAGCAGGGGGATCTGATGTTCGCTGGGGCGATCGGGGTTGATGCTGGTCAGGTGCTCGATGATTCTGGACAGCGGCTTGGTCAGCAGCCAGTGATAGACCAGATACAGCACCAGCCCCATGGCCAGCGCGCGCAGCACCCCGGCGATGAAAATGATGACCGCATTGATGATGAAGCTTTCACCGTAATTGGCGGTGTCCAGAGTGATGCGCAGATCACCGTAATACTCGCTGTAAGGGCTGCGGCCGACCAGTTGTGTCGTAAAGGTGCGCTCCTGGCCAAGGATGATGTCCGTCAGCCAGCGAGTCGAGGAAGCTTTCAGGGGGCGGTCTTTTTCCGCCAGCAATGTTTCGTTCGGATGCCCGATGGACGCCATGCGAACGGCGTCGTCCTGGAACAGCCCCTCGATGACCTGCATGCCCATTTCCCGATCGAGGCTGTAGACCGCCTGGGTCGAAGGATCGCGGAACATATCCAGAATGCGTTCGGCATCATTGGCCACATTCTGACGCGTCTTGTAGGCATCGAAGACGATTTGCGCGCAACTCAATACAACGCCTACGAACAGCGCCGACAGCAGTACCACGCGCAGCAACTTAACCGACAAGCTGTGTTTGAGTTCCAGCTTCAAATGGTCATTCCTTAATTCGTGTCGGGAGTGTGCAGCCCTACAACCATCGAAAAACCAGCCTTACCAACCTGTGTCGAGAGCGTTTCCCGACAGATCGATTCTTGCTTCCCTTGCCCTGTCCGTCCACAACCCTGGATCCATAGGGATCTTATTATGTCGGACAAGTATGCATGGAACTTGAGCATGACTCTGTAAGATATAAGCAGTGATATTAGTCCGCTATTGCTTTCTGGCAATACTCCAGGCGCCATCGGGCGATGAAAGCGTGACCGCCCTCACTTGCTTGAAGCGAGGGCAGAGGAGGCTGCGAAGGGACTTGGGCGCCTGTCAGGCCAGCTGTTGTACGACCTCTAGAAAGGCCTGACGGAAAGCTTTCATTTCGTCTTGCGTCCCGATGCTGACGCGTACCCAGGTCGGCCAGACATCCCACTTCCTGCCAATCAGAATATTACGTCTGGCCAGCCCTTCGATGACTTTCTCGGCCGGGCGCCCCGTGTCGATCATGAAACAGTTGGCCTGGGAAGCTGTGCAAGTGAAACCATGCCCAGCAAGAAAGGCCCGCGTCTGTTCGCGCACATTGGCATTGAGTAACTTGCGCTGACGGACAAGCGCCGGGTCTTCAAGGCTGGCAATCCCCCCCATGGCCGCGGGCAGGGGGACAAAGTTGTTGCCGTCCCAGACTTCGAGCTTTTCCAGAAGCTCCGGGTGGCCTACCGCCAGACCCAGCCTGGCACCCGCCATGCCGTAGAGTTTGGAAAACGTTCTGAGGACCAGCACATCCTTGCGCTTTGTGGCCAGCGGGATGAGGCTCGGGGCATCCGAGAAATGAATGTAGGCCTCGTCGATCAGCACCACTGAGCCTTCAGGTTTGTTGAGGATGGCTTCCTCGATCCGTTGCGGTGTCGTGACGGTGCCGGTCGGGTTGTTGGGGTTGCAGATGTAGATCAGACCGGGTGTCTTGTCGACCTTGAGCATGGCCGCCAGATCGTGCTCGCCATTGGCCAGTAACGGCACTTCATGGATCGTGACCTTCTGGCTGTTCGCCGCTTCCACAGGGGCGTCATAGGACGGCGTGGCGAGGGCAAGGCTCCGGTGTTCATCGGTGAACGCGGCAATCGCATATTGCAGGGGTTCACGCGAGCCACTGTAGGCATGAACGTAATCGCTGGGGATCTGGTTCTGTCTGGCAAACAGCTCGATGAGTTTCAGTTGTGCGCCATAGTGATAGCGCCCTGTCGAGGCTGCGCCGTCCTGCATTTTTTCAAGGGCCAGGGATGACGGGCCTAAATGGCTTTCATTGAAGTTGAGATGAATCTTTTTGGTGCTGGCTGCAGGAGGATTCCGGGGAGCCGCAGCACCGATACGAGGCAGTACCATGCTGGCGGAAGCCAGGGCGGAGAGGGTAACGAAAGAACGACGGCTGACCGATGACATGGAGTAGTAATCCCTTGTTGGTTGCGAACGTCTGCACTCGTAATGGCACATTAATATAGTGCGTGGTTGAGTGGCGGGGTCTTCGTTGTGGGAAACGATAGCAAGCGAAGGATATTTACAGAGAGGTGCCGGCGCGGGGCTAAAGAGGGGCTTTCAGAAGGTGAAATGTTCTTTTGAATCAATGCCTTGATGGAGGCAATAAAAAACCCGGCAGTGCCGGGTTTTTTGCTGGAAACAGGAATCAGGCAGCGTATTGCTTGGCCACGAAGTCCCAGTTCACCAGGTTCCAGAATGCTTCGACGTATTTTGGACGCAGGTTGCGGTAGTCGATGTAGTAAGCGTGTTCCCAGACGTCGCAGGTCAGCAGTGGGGTGTCGCCGCTGGTCAGCGGGTTGCCGGCACCGATGGTGCTGGCCAGAGCCAGGGAGCCATCAGCCTTTTTCACCAGCCAGCCCCAGCCGGAACCGAAGGTGCCGATGGAGGTTTTGCTGAACTCTTCCTTGAACTTCTCGAAGGAACCGAAGGCAGCCGTGATTGCATCGGCCAGAGCGCCGGTAGGCTCGCCGCCACCGTTTGGCGACAGGCATTCCCAGTAGAACGTGTGGTTCCAGACCTGAGCGGCGTTGTTGAAGATACCGCCCGAAGAAGTCTTGATGATTTCTTCCAGAGTCTTGCCTTCGAACTCGGTACCTGGCACCAGGTTGTTCAGGTTCACGACATAGGTGTTGTGGTGCTTGTCGTGGTGATATTCCAGTGTCTCAGCGGAAATGTGCGGCACCAGAGCGTCTTTTGCATAGGGCAGCGGTGGCAATTCAAAAGCCATGGTTTATCTCCTTATCAGGTCAATTGCGGTAGTCGCAAGGCCGATCACGGGCGGCCGGATACAGCATGCACCGAGAGTTTTTACTCTTTTGCGGCGCAGACCCCGGATCATAGCACCGGCCCCGCGGCTTAACCACGCAACAACTGTGTGGGATAGAGGTTCCAGAGCCTTTGCGGTCATTGGTCACTTTATGGGCGACCGGTTTCAGGCGGCCCCGATCAACTGGGCGGCCACGCTGAACATCATGACCGCCACCATCAGGTCCAGCAGTCGCCAGGTGGCGGGACGTGCCAGCCATGGGGCCAGCCAGGCGGCGCCGACGGCCAGCACCGAAAACCACAGAAACGACGCACTGGCGGCTCCGGCGACATAGGCGCCCGGTACAGTCTGTTGAGCGCCGAGGGAGCCGATCAGCAGGACCGTGTCGAGGTAGACATGGGGGTTCAGCAAGGTGACGGCCAGTGCGCTGAGCAGCACGGCCCGGCGCGATCGCTGACCGGCGCTTTCGTTTTGCTCAAGGCTCTGGCGGGAGCAGGCGCGACGCAATGCCTGTGCGCCGTACCAGGTCAGGAACAGCACTCCGCCCCAGCGTGCGACGGCCAGCAAGGTCGGGTTCTGCGCCAGGACATTGGCCAGGCCGAAGACACCCACGGCCACCAGAATCGCATCGCAGACGATGCACAGCGTCGCCACCGAGACGTGATGTTCACGCCTCAGGCCCTGAGCCAGTACAAAAGCGTTCTGCGCGCCGATGGCCATGATCAGGCCACCCGCGACCAGCAGGCCGTTGAAATAACTTTGCCACATGACATGAGTTCCGCAATGCAGGGAGAGGTGGCGATTGTCGGTGCTCTCGATGTATAAGAAAAACCAATATTCCTGATTCCTCATTAGGAAAACTGATGTTCGATTACAAATTACTGTCAGCCCTGGCGGCGGTCATCGAGCAGGCCGGTTTCGAGCGTGCCGCGCAGGTGCTGGGGTTGTCCCAGTCCGCCGTGTCGCAGCGTATCAAGCTGCTGGAAGCGCGTATCGGCCAGCCGGTGCTGATCCGGGCCACGCCCCCTTCGCCGACCGATATCGGCAGGCGTTTGCTCAATCATGTGCAACAAGTGCGTCTGCTGGAGCGTGACCTGCAAAGCCAGGTTCCGGCGCTGGACGAAGAAGGCATGCCCGAACGGCTGCGTATCGCACTCAATGCCGATAGCCTGGCAACCTGGTGGGCGCCAGCGGTGGGTGTCTTCTGTGCCGAGCAGCGCCTGCTGATGGACCTGGTGGTCGAAGACCAGGACGTGGGCCTCAAGCGCATGCGTGCCGGTGAAGTGGCTGCCTGCCTGTGCGGAAGCGAACGACCGGTGGCGGGGGCGCGCAGCCAGTTGCTCGGAGCCATGCGCTATCGTGCGCTGGCCACCCCGGATTTTATCGAGCGCCATTTTGTCGGAGGCGTCAGCCCTGAAAAACTGATGCACTCGGCTGCGCTGGTCTACGGGCCGGACGATTTTCTACAGCACCGCTATCTGGCGCTATTTGGGGTGGAAGGTGGTTTCGAGCATCATCTGTGCCCCTCGTCCGAAGGCTTTGTACGGATGATCGAGGCCGGGCTCGGCTGGGGGCTGGTGCCCGAATTGCAGGTACGGGCGCAGTTACAGAGCGGTTCGTTGCGCGAGCTGGTGCCGGATCGTTACATCGACGTGCCCTTGTATTGGCACCATTGGCGTAATGGCGGGCAATTATTGACCCGCCTCACGACGCATCTGGCACAACAGGCAAGCCAATGGTTGGTGCCGCTGGGCGACAAGTGAGCGTCAGTGCAGACATATGAAATGTGGGAGCGGTAAATGAAGATTCTGGTCACCGGCGCAAGCGGCTTCATCGGCGGACGCTTTGCGCGTTTCGCCCTTGAGCAGGGCATGAGCGTGCGCATCAATGGCCGTCGGGCCACGGGTGTCGAGCATCTGGTACGACGCGGAGCCGAATTCATTCAGGGTGATCTGGCGGACCCCGAGCTGGTCAAGGCCTTGTGTCATGACGTTGAAGTCGTGGTGCATTGTGCCGGTTCGGTGGGCGTATGGGGCACTCGCCAGGATTTCATGCAGGGCAATGTACAACTCACCGAGAACATTGTTGAAGGCTGCCTGAAACAAAGAGTGCGGCGGCTGGTCCATCTTTCGTCACCGTCGATTTACTTTGACGGGCGTTCGCACCGGGGAATCAAGGAAGAGCAAGTGCCCAGGCGCTTGCACAATCACTACGCCAGTACCAAGTACCTGGCCGAGCAAAAGGTGTTTGGCGCCGAGGAGTTCGGGCTTGAAGTCATTGCCTTGCGACCGCGGTTTGTCACGGGCGCAGGCGATACCAGCATTTTCCCGCGGCTGCTCAACATGCAGCGCAGGAAGCGCCTGTCGATTGTGGGCAATGGCCTGAACGTGGTGGATTTCACCAGCATGCAGAACCTTAACGATGCTCTGCTGAGCAGCCTGCTGGCGACCGGTTCTGCACTGGGCAAGGCCTACAACATCAGCAATGGCGCGCCGGTTCCGCTGTGGGATGCCATCAACTATGTCATGCGCCAGATGCAGTTGCCGCAGGTGACGCGTTATCGCTCCTACGGGCTGGCGTATACCGCCGCGGCGATCAACGAAGGGGCCTGTCTGTTATGGCCGGGGCGACCTGAACCCACCCTGTCGAGGTTGGGGATGCAGGTCATGAACAAGGACTTCACGCTTGATATCAGCCGGGCCAGGCATTATCTGGATTACCAGCCGAAAGTCAGCCTCTGGGCCGCGCTGGACGAGTTCTGCGCCTGGTGGACGGCTCAGCAGCGCGCTTCGCGCTGAAACGGCAACAGAGCCCGGTTATACTGCGCGACTTTGGTTTCAACAGCTTCTTTCAAAGGGTTACCCATGCGTAACGATCCATACGACGACATCGATGACGTGCCGAACCTCAGTGCCAGGGACGATGACGACGATGACTTCGCCCCGACCAAGGGCGCTCGCGAGCGTACGACGGTCTATTCGCGCAACACACCGGTGGTCAAGGTCAAGGGGCCGAGCACCGGGCCGCTCTGGGCATTGGTAGGCGCGTTGTTCATCGCGTTCTGTGGCCTGGGATGGTGGAGCTTCCAGCAGGTTTCCCTGATGGAGCAGCAACTGGTCGCGACCCAGGAAAGCTTTGCCCGCATCAGCGAAGAGGCCGCAGGCCGTTTGCAGGATATTTCCGGCAAGGTCGTGGCGACCGAATCGCTGACCACCGAGGGTGAAGCGCTCAAGCAGCGCATCAAGCTGCTCGAAGCGCAACTGGAAGATCAGGACAAGCAGCGCGAAGGTGTCGAAGGGCAGCAAAGCAGCCTCGACAAGCGCCTTGAGCAGATCTCCACACAGGCCGCGCAACAGCAGAGTGAATACGTGCAGTTGCAGGAACAGCTCAAGAACGTTGCCATCGAGCTGACCGCCCTCAAGGCGGCCATGCCGGACCTGAAAGCCGCGCAGAGCGATCAGGGCAAACTCGATGCCCAGCTCAAGAGCCTGAGCGCAGACGTGGCGACCCTGAAGAAACAAGGCAACCCGTCGGCAGCCATCGAACGACTCGAGCAGGACCTGGTGGTGCTCAAGAGCGAGCAGGAAAATCGCCCGGCTCCGGCAGCCAGCGGTAGCACCGCCGAGTTCGATGCCTTTCGTGCTCAGGTGACGCGCAATATCAACGCCCTGACCAGCCAGATCCAGACGCTGTCCCAGCAGATCAACGCACGTCGCTGAATGCCGATGCGTTGAAGCAAAAAGCCCTGGCTTGAGAGAGCCAGGGCTTTTTCATTTCTGCGGAGCAGTGCTTACAGGCGTGGGTAGTCGATATAGCCGACCGGCCCCTTGCTGTAGAACGTGTCCGGATTGGCGGGGTTCAGCGGGGCATCTTTTTCAAGGCGCTCTACCAGATCCGGGTTGGCGATATAAGGCACGCCAAAGGCAACGGCATCGGCCTTGTCCGCGGCCAGCCAGGCATTGCTGCTGTCCTTGGTGAATCGTTCATTGGCGATGTACACGCCCCCGAAGGCTTTCTTCAGTTGTGGCCCGAGGCTGTCGCCCGCGTCCCTTTCACGTGCGCACAGGAAGGCGATGCCACGTTTGCCCAGCTCGGTGGCCACGTAGCCGAAGGTTTCGGCCAGATTGGCATCGCCCATGTCATGCAGGTCGGCACGGGGGGCCAGATGCACACCGACACGGCCCGCTCCCCAGATTTCGATGAGTGCGTCCGTGACTTCCAGCAGCAGGCGGGCGCGGTTTTCCACTGAGCCGCCGTACTGGTCGTTGCGCTGGTTGGTGCTGGTCTGCAGGAACTGATCGATCAGGTAACCGTTGGCGGCATGGAGTTCGACACCGTCGAAACCGGCTGCCTTGGCGTTTTCCGCACCGACCCGATAGGCCTCGATCACATCACCGATTTCCGCCAGTTCCAGGGCACGTGGCGTCACGTAGTCGGATTTCGGGCGAAGCAGGCTGACATGGCCTGCCGGCTTGACGGCGCTGGGGGCCACCGGTGTTTCGTCGTTCAGGTACGAAGGATGAGAGATGCGCCCCACGTGCCACAGTTGAATGACGATGCGGCCACCCGCGCCGTGAACGGCCTTGGTGACATTGCTCCAGCCACGCACCTGATCGTGGGACCAGATACCGGGGGTGTCAGGGTAGCCCACGCCCAGTGGCGTGACCGAAGTGGCTTCGCTGATGATCAGGCCTGCCGAGGCGCGCTGCACGTAGTATTCGGCCATCATCGCATTCGGAACACGGCCAGCGTCGGCGCGGCAGCGGGTCAGGGGGGCCATGATGATGCGGTTAGGCAGTTGCAGATCGCCTACGGTAATCGGGTCAAAGATAGTGGTCATGCGTCGAACCCTCTTAAGTGATCAGTTGGTAGCAGGAGCCAGATCGGGATGGTTGGTCTGGCGGAAAGTAATCAGGGTGATCAGCAGCGCAAGCACGGCCAGCGCAGCCGCAGCCAGAGGCACGCTGGTCAGGCCCAGGCCATGGGCGATGACACTGCCACCGACCCAGGCACCCAGCGCGTTGCCGATGTTGAAGGCACCGATATTCAGGGTCGAAACCAGGTTGGGGGCTGCATTGCCGAAGGTCACGACATTGATCTGCAGGGCGGGCACGGCCGCAAAGGATGCAACGGCCCACAGGAACAGCGTGATCTCGGTCGGAATCAGCGCCACGCTGGTCCAGCTCAGGACTGTGGACACCACGGCCATGGCGATGAATACCGCGATCAGGGTGGTGGAGACGCGACGGTCAGCCATCTTGCCGCCGAGCACGTTGCCTACGGTCAGACCCAGGCCGATCAGCAGCAGGGTCCAGGTCACGCCGCGTGGTGATACACCCGTGACGTCACCCAGCAATGGCGCAACGTAGGTGAACAGGGTGAACATCGACGCCGCGAACAGTGCCGTCATGCTCAACGACAGCCAGATACCGGCTCCCTTGAGCGCGGCCAGTTCGGCACGCATGTCGAGCTTTTCTTCATCGCGTTTTGTAGGCAGGAAACGGATCAGGCCGATGAACGCCACGACGCCGATCACGGTCACGGCCCAGAAGGTCGACCGCCAGCCTGCGTATTGACCCAGCGCCGTTCCCAGCGGTACGCCCAGCACGTTGGCCAGGGTCAGGCCGGTGAACATCAGGGCCACGGCAGAGGCGCGGCGGTTGGCCGGAACCAGACCCGCTGCAACCACCGAACCGATGCCGAAGAATGCGCCATGGCACAAAGCCGTCACTACGCGGGCGAACATCAGCACGTTGTAATCACTGGCGAGTGCACACAACAGGTTGCCGACAATGAAGATGCCCATCAGCGTGACCAACGCAGCCTTGCGCGGTAGCCGGGCCGTGGCCAGGGCCATGAAGGGGGCGCCGATGGCGACACCCAGGGCGTAACCGGTGACCAGCCATCCCGCACCGGGGATGGAAACACCCAGATCGGCAGCGACGTCGGGCAGCAGGCCCATGATGACGAATTCAGTGGTGCCGATGGCGAAAGCGCTCAGGGCCAGGATAAGCAGGGGAAGGGGCACGAGGCGTCTCCTTGAGGTTCGGGGCATCAAGGCCGGTTGTTCAGTTCTTGCACAAGGGCATGCACGAACGCTTCGATGACTTCTTCATTGCGTTTGAAGAAGTGCCATTGACCGACTTTTTTGCTGGTGATCAGGCCTGCGCGTTGCAGGGTGGCCAGGTGGGCAGAAACAGTGGATTGCGAAAGGCCTGCGCGTTGGTCGATCTGACCGGCACAGACGCCGTGCTCATTGGAGTGCTGCTGATCCGGAAAGCACACAAGGGGGTCCTTGAGCCAGGTCAGAATCTCGCGGCGCAGAGGATGAGCCAGGGCTTTTATGATGTCGTCGAGGTCGAGGGTCATGTCGTTCTCAAAGGGGTATAGCGGTATATCGCGATGGGGCGAACTTTATATCTGTATTTCGCGATATACAAATATAAAAGCGTGCTAAGAAAGTTGCGAATCGGTATATCGGGTTATAGCGATATGGACTGACAAGGCCAAAACGGCGTAGGCTTCGAGGCATGAACTATCTCGCGCACCTTCACCTTGGCGGCCACCGGCCTGCCCAATTGCTCGGCAGCCTGTACGGCGATTTCGTCAAAGGGCCATTGCCGGGGCGCTTTCCTGCGGAACTGGAAGCCTCGATCCGCCTGCATCGCAGCATTGATTCATTCACGGACAACCACCCGCTGATCAAGGACGCGATGGCCCGCTTCCCGATGCAGCGGCGGCGTTATGCCGGGATCATGCTGGACGTCTTTTTCGACCACTGTCTGGCTCGGGACTGGCACCGTTATGCCGACATTTCGCTGGAGGCCTTTACCCGCAAGGTGTATGGGGCGTTGGCTGCCGAGCAGCAGTTGCCTGAGCGACTGGCCTTGATCGCACCACGCATGGCTGCGCAGGACTGGCTGGGTTCGTATCGGGATTTCGACGTGCTGGAGCAGGTGCTGGGCGGGATTTCCAGGCGCTTGTCACGGCCTGAAGGGTTGGCCGGCGCGATGCAGGAGTTGCAGGCGCTGTACCAACCCTTGAGTGCGGACTTCGATGAGTTCTATCCGCTGTTGCAGGATTTTGCTCAAGCGGCCCTGGCGGGACGCGACACCACTTCGCTCGGTTGAGCGGCTTCACCGAACAGCGCGATCTGAACCGCCTGCTGTGCCTGGAAGGCCAGTGCGGCACGTTCCTGGCCTGCGGTCGGAATCGGCTTGAGCAGGTGGATATGCACATCGCCCTGCTCATGGGCGAACAGGCGACGCAAATGCGAGAGCAGATCGTCGTCGCCAATGAACGGTGCGATCAGGTCCGCTTCGCCGTTACGCGAGTAGGCAATGGCGACCGGTTGCAGGGGCACGCCGGCTTCGATGGCGCTGGACAGCAGGCGGCCATGGAAGGTGCGCAGGCTGCGCCCATCGGTGGTGGTGCCTTCCGGGAAAATCACCAGCGGTGTGTCCTGTTGCAAATGGGTGCTCATCTGGCGCTGGATCAGACGACTGTCTCCCGAACCGCGACGAATGAACAGCGTGCCGGCTTTCAGCGCCAGCCAGCCAGCCACCGGCCAGGTGCGCACTTCGGCCTTGGACAGAAACGACAGCGGCGTAAGCATGCCCAGCAGCGGAATATCCGTCCACGACACATGATTGCTGACCCACAGCATCGGCTGGCTCGGCAGTTCGCCGCTGAGGGTGACACGAAAGGGCAGGGCATTGCTCAGGCGGGCCATGAACCAGCGGGTCCAGCGCTGGCGACGCGCCATGGAACTGCCGATCTTCAAGCGTTCGAGCACGGCAAAGGCCCCGGCAATCCCGAGACCGGCCGCAATCACCAACAATACCCGTGTCACTCGCGCATAACTGCGCAGGCGGCTCATTAAACGGCAGCCTTGAAGTGACGGGCATAGCGCGGGCACAGCTCGTCGCGCTTGAGCAGGATGAACACATCGGCCACCTGGAAATCTTCATCCCAGCAAGGCTCGCCGCAGATCTTCGCACCCAGGCGCATGTAGGCCTTGAGCAGCGGTGGCATTTCACAGATGACGTTGCCCGGGAGGTCGAGTGTCGGCAGCGGGTTTTTAGGCTCGGCGCGCAGGTTCTCGGTGCACAGATAGCGTTCGCGCAAGCGTTGCATGATGGCGTGGGCCTGGATGCCGCCGTCCTGCATCGGGATACTGGCGCAGCCCATCAGGTAGCTGTAACCGCCTTCGTTGAGCACTTCTGCCAGCTCGCTCCACAACACCGCGATGGTGCCGCCGTTGCGATAGGCCGGATCGACGCAGGTACGGCCCAGCTCCAGGATCGGGCCTTGCAGGTGCAACAGGCCGTGAAGGCTGAATTCTTCTTCGCTGTAGAAACGCCCCAGAGAACTGGCGGCCTTGTGATCAAGCAGACGGGTCGTGGCCACCAGGCGACCGGTACTCAGGTCGCGAACGCCGATATGCGAGCAATGTACATCGTAATCGTCGATATCCAGCCCCTGTTCGGCACCCTTGAGACGGGCGTTGAACTCTTCGCTGAACACGCTGAAGCGCAAGGCCTGTGCTTCCTGCAAGGCGCTGGCTCCGATCAGGCGCTCGGCCTGAAGACGACGGTCAGAAGTATTGTCACGAATGCGGGCCATCTGTGTCATACCAAGTCTCCATGAGCCAGCCATGCAAGTGCGGCCGGTCGACTGAATTAGTCCAAGCGCTTTGCTGTACGTGCAGGCTAGGGAGGTGGCGTGTCATGACCGTGAAGCTTTGGTGATGGTTGTGTGACGGGCCACGTATTTGTTGCGGGGACTGTTCACTTCTGTAGGAGCGAACTCATTCGCGAAGAGGCCGGTACATCCGCAAGACATGTGGCGACAGGCATGCAGACTTCGCGAATGAATTCGCTCATGCAGAGTTGGAGGCGTGGCGATGATTGTCATGAATGTCTGTCAATATCTGCTGCTTGCCGTCCCGGAGACTCTGGCCATGTCCCGTTCTATTGTCCGTTTGTGTCTGTTTGTGTTCTTGGGTCTGAATGCCTGTTCAGCGTTGGCAGAAAGCTGGCCGGGCGAGCAGTGGGCCGTCCAGCCGTCCTCTCAGACGGCGGCTCTCAAGGCACTGGAGGATTACGCGTTCCCGCCCCGCGACGATGCCACTCGTGCGGGCATTCGCAGCGATGCCTTGCTGGTGATTCGTGGTGGCCGGGTTGTCTATGAGCGCTATGCCGGTGCCACCACGGCCCACACGCCTCACCTGACCTGGTCGATCAGCAAGAGCGTGTTGGCCACTGTCCTGGGTGTGGCGTTCTCCCAGGGGCGTTTCCAGCTGGACGACCCGGTCGCGAAGTTTTACAGCCCGTTCCAGGCGCATCCGATGATCACCCTTAAAGACCTTCTGCACTGGGCCTCGGGCCTCGACTGGCAGGAAGACTATGAATATGCGCCACTCAACTCGTCGGTCGTCGCCATGCTCTACACCCGTGGTCGTGACGACATGGCCCGCTTCACGGCTAATCACGGCGTCGCCAGCGCGGCGGGTACGGCGTATCGGTATTCCAGCGGCGACAGCAATGTCCTGTCGGCTGCGCTGAAAACCATGGTGGGCGAACAGGCCTACGAGGACTATCCCTGGACGGCACTGTTCAATCCGCTCGGCATTCGCAGCGCCACCTGGGAAACCGATGGCAGTGGCACCTTCGTCGGCTCTTCCTACACCTACATGACGGCTCGGGATCTGGCCCGTATCGGCCTGTTGATGCAGCGAGGAGGACGCTGGCACGAATGGCAATTGTTGCCCGTGGCCTGGGTGAATTTCGTACTGACGCCCTTCAAGGGCAAGAATGTGCAGGTGGGCTCTGAAGTGCCGGGCGGCCACTGGTGGCTCAATCGCACGGATGGCAATGGCCCGGGCCCCTGGCCGGACGCGCCTCCCGATACCTTTGCAGCGCTCGGGCATTGGGGCCAGGCGTTGTATGTGATACCCAGCGAAGACCTGGTGATCGTACGCTACGCCGATGACCGCGATGACACTTACGACCACAACCACATGCTCAAGCTGCTGCGAGCGACCTTTGGCAAAGGGGTGGGCAATGAATAACCGTCGGCTATTTATCTGGCGTCGCCCTTTCACCAGCCTGCTCTTGCTGGTGCTCTTCATGATGGTCGTACTGGCCTGGCAATACCGTGTGGCCTTGCAGGCGTTTCCCACGATCATCAGTGCCTACACGGCCAAGGAATATTGTTCGTGCCGTTATGTGATGAACAACCCGGCCGATTACTGCCACAGTTACGTCAAGCAATACATTCCCGGCACCCTGGCGGACGACACCTCCAGCAAGACGGTCAGTGCCAGCGGTATGGGGCGCAGCAGTCGTGCGGCATGGATGAGCGAGCGTCAGGGGTGCCGTTTGCTGCCGGATTCACCTTGAGCGACGAACGGAGTCATTTGCCAGCGGTCTGACAGGCGGATAAGGTTGCCCACCCATGCCGATAGGGAATGTTCATGTCCAAGACTCCTCGTATGCTGCCGGTCTGCGCTTCGCCAGGTATTGCCGTCCTGACGTATCCGGCGCGTTGACGTGGCGGGTGCGATCTTTCCCTGGCGTCAGGACAATCGGTTCCAGCTGCTGATTGATGGCCCGACGTTCTTTCCCCGCATGATTGCGGCCATCGACCGCGCCGGACAGCAGGTCGATCTGGAGCTGTATCTGGTGGAAGCCGGTGCCTGTGCGGATGCCGTCGTTCGAGCGCTGGTCGACGCCGCACGTCGAGGTGTGATTGTGCGTTGCCTGTTTGACGATTTCGGCTCCCAGGCTTTCAACACCGGCCTGCGCAGGCAGTTGGTCGAGGCGGGCGTGATCCTGCGTTTCTACAACCCCATTCGCTGGCGGCGCGGTATCCGCAACCTGTACAGGGATCATCGCAAGCTGTTGCTGGTGGACAAAGCCCTGGCCGTGGTGGGCGGTACGGGTGTCACGGACGAGTTCTGGGAGCCGGGGCGCATGTCCAGCCAGTGGCACGAAGTGATGGTGGAAATCACCGGCCCGCTGGTGATCGACTGGCAAGCCCTGTTCGACCGCCAGTTCCACGCCAACCTGCGCCGTACGGCCTGGCGGCCCGTGGAAGACTTCGGTCTCAGCCACCTGCCCAAAGTCCCCGTGTCCGGGCAAGGCCTCGGCCGTGTGGCCTACGCCGACGCCCGCCAGCATCGTGACATTCTGCAATCGCTGGTCCGGGCCCTGAACAGTGGTCACAAACGTATCTGGCTGGCGACTCCGTACTTTCTGCCCACCTGGAAAGTCCGTCGCTCGCTGCGCAAGGCGGCGGCGCGTGGCGTCGATGTCCGTTTGCTGCTGACCGGCCCGCGCACGGATCACCCGTCAGTGCGCTATGCAGGGCATCGCTACTACCCGCGCCTGCTCAGGGCCGGGGTGAAAATCTTTGAATACCGGCCCTGCTTCCTGCACCTGAAAATGGTGCTGATCGATGACTGGGTCAGTATCGGGTCATGCAATTTCGACCACTGGAACCTGCGCTTCAATCTGGAAGCCAACCTTGAAGCCATCGACCCGGCCTTGACCCGTGATGTGGAGGCCAGTTTCGAGAAGGACTTTACCTTGAGCGCCAGCATCACCCTGGCCGACTGGAAGGCCCGGCCTTTGTGGCGTCGGGTCAAGCAGCGGTTGTGGGGATGGATCGACCGGCTGGTGGTCAACCTGCTGGATCGACGAAATTAATCTGCCTCCCGGCATTCGCTTCTATCGGACAAAAAAACGCTTCTGTAGGAGCGAATTCATTCGCGAGAGGCCGGTACATCCGCAAGACATGTGGCGACAGGCATGCAGACTTCGCGAATGAATTCGCTCCCACAGGAGTGTGCAGCGACCGTTGCAGGCTAGAGAGACCAATACCAAGGCGCAATAGACCTGGGTTTTCTCATAAGGAAAAACGCCGGAGCTGAGTACGTTCCGGTTTCTGAGTGGCGAGATCCAAGGCTGGAATGCTGGAGGGATGAAGCACGCTGAGCCTGGCCAATGGACCGTTGAATTTCTCATTGATGTATGAAACCGCCAGCGATATGGAGTCAGCGTTTTGCAGCATGATTCGGGTTCGCTGCAGTGGGCTTCTTTCAAAATCCGAACGGTTGAAGTGTGCGGCTTCAGGCCCGCTCCAGAGTGCGTTTGGATAGTATTTCTGGAGTCTTTGCATGTGAGTGAGAATGTCGATTCTTCCCGCGTATGAGTCTGTCCCGCTGGCTCCTGCCGGGGTTGCCCCTGGCGTGTTTATGTACCAGAAATCTTTGGTGTCCAGAGCGATGTGAGAGGCTTCATGGATGATGTTCCAAGCGGCACGATGGGACTCTTCATGGAGAGGGCCTGCTCTCATGAATAAGTGGTGTTCCGGGTCATTGCTATATTGCCAGGCCACTTGTCGACTGTTTTGATCCGCATTCATACCCACCATCCTGGCGCTGTCCCAGATTTGAAGAAATGAAGACATTTTCCCGAGACTCTGGCCTAACATCCGGAGAATATGTGGGTCGACATGAGGCTGGGCTTCCGGTGGACTTCTGAAGTAGCTCAGCAGTGTTTCGCGAGCCGCCGGGGCTGCAAAAGGCAACATTGTTTGATTGACTGTCTGGCGAGCAAAGACCAATCCCTTTTTGCTCGATGACAACGCTACAGCCAAAGAACCACCTAGTTGAGGATTCCACCGGGAGATATTTTCGAGGCCTGTTGCCCGGATCGGATCACCACTTTTATTGAGTTCATCCATCACATCGGCAAAATGAAAAGGACTTGAGCCAGCAGGGTCCATCCATAAGATCGGTGAATTCCTTGACGCACGGAAAAAATTCAACCCATCCACATCCCCCGCCGGGTCCGGGTTGATCCAGCGCTGTAACCACGGCGCGTAATAGCGGAGACCGTAGTAGTACAACCCGCTGGCATCGCGTTCCTTGCCTGAATATCGAATCGTCTTGTAGTTCGCTTCCACTGCGTTGCGTGCGGCCCACCATGCAGTGCCGCCAAACGGGTAGTAGCTTTCCTGGCTGATCAGTTGGCCTTGTTGATCCAGCTCCAGCGTGCTCGACCCGAGATGATCGGTCAGGCTGTAGCGGACCTGATCATTGGCGATGCTGTCCGGTTTGCCGGCCAGCCAATGCAACACCCGCACGTTGCCTGCGTTGATGACGTTGAGGACTTCGCCATCGGCGGTGGTGCGGATTTCCAGAGCGGGCAGGTAGCGGACTTCATTGAGCAAGGTGCGGCTGGCGGTCTGGGTGCTGTTGATCTTGCGGCAACGCTGGCCCTGGCCGTCGTAGATATACCGCTCGTGATCGCTGGCTTCGGTGGCGCGGGTGACCGTAGTGATCCGTTGCAGTTGATTACGCACATCCCAGTCCAGTGTCTGGCCACGTATCAGGTGCAACAGGTTACCGTTGGCGTCGAAGGCTTCGGGAAAATCCACATCGACTTCACCTTCGGGCAGGCTGCGATTGCTGTCCGTTTCCACGCGCATCGTACGGGTGAAGGTTTGTGCGCCGACATGGCGCATCTGCAACAGGTTGCCTGCGGTGTCGTAGTCGTAACTTTGGGTGTAGTGGCTCACCTGATTCGGATCGGGCGGCAAGGTTTGTAGAGGAGGCAATTGCGGGCCATGACTGGCTCCGGCACTGACCTCGCGCCCCGTGGCTTCGATCAGTTGATACAGCGTGTCGTAGCGGTAATGGCTGATCGGCTCGACCTGCTGGTTGGCGAAGAAACGCACCGGCTGTGCGGTGTCTTCGATCTGCAGGATATTGCCGACCGGGTCGTAAGCGTACTTGAGGTGTTGCAAAGATCCGGCACTGCGCTCCATCAGGCGCCCATCCTGTGGGTCATAAAGCGAACGACTGACGACTCCGTTGCCTGCCGTTTCCTGCTCGAGCTGATCGAAGGCGTTGTAGCGAATGTCACTGACCAGTGTTTGCGGTTGTGCAGATCCGGCCAGGGTCAGTTCGACGCTCTTCAATTGCCCGGCCACGGTCTGGCTGAAGTGCCGGGCATGCCCCATGGCATCGGTTTGCAGGATGACCTCGCCCACGGCATTGAAGGCCCATCGGGTTTCCAGAGGATGGGGTTCCAGCAAGGCATCGCGTTCCGCTTCGGACACTGGCCAGTCCGGAATTTCCACAGCTTGCAGAAAGCGCCTGACTTCACTCAGCGCCGAGCCGGGCACGCCATAGTCGGACCAGAACAGGCTGCCTGCCGTGTCGTCATGACGGAGCAACTGATTGCACTGGTTGTGCGCGAAGGCGTCTGGCCCGCCGTAGGTGAAGCGTTCGGTGATCAGGCCTTGCTCGGTGATGACTGATGGGCGTAGCAAAGCATCGTATTCGGTGTGGCGCTGAGTACCGCGCCCGTCCCATGTCGTCACGACCTGACCGCTGTCTCCCCATAATCCAAGCCGCCAGCCAGCATCGACGCTGTCGGTGAGCAGCACCTGAGCGCTGAGGCTGTAAGTCGTGTCGAGGTTGGAGTGTGTCAGACGCGGATCACGCTGGCCGATCAGGCGGCCCGCTGCATCATGAGTGTGCCGGGTGACCCGCTCATCGGTGGGTTGGTCCTGTTCGCGCCGACAGAACGCAACACTGCGCACGACCAGCCCTCGCGGGTCCGTGACCGTCAGGGTGGGGGTGTGGGCATGCAGCATCATGTTCATTCGCAAGCGTCCCTGTCTGCGATCTGACATGAGTCTAGTTCAGGCAATCTGCTGGATTTGACCATACGTCAAAATCCGGTGGGAGCGAATTCATTCGCGAAGAGGCCGGTACATCCGCAAGCCATGTGGCGACAGGCATGCAGACTTCGCGAATGAATTCGCTCCTGTGGGTTACAGGCAGGCGATGGAGCGATCGACCATGGCCTTGGCCATTTCCGCCAGATGCTGAACCGAGAAGGCCAGATCACGGCTCGTTCCCTGGGCGCTTTCCCCCGATTCACAGGCAGTGGTGATGATGCAGCGCAGCAGGTCGGAGGCGTAGTTGAGGGCTTCTTCCTGGTTGACGGACTCGTTGACGATGAATAACGCGGTGGGTGGGTCGGGGATGACTTTATCGAGCATGTGTGTAACTCCTGATCGTTAATGAGGAGCTGCCACTCTCGCTACCAAACGAAGGGTGGCGGCCGCACGCAGGTTGGTAGACCGGTGACCAGGCAACCGGTGCGTCCAAAGACGCCAAGCGCACGGCCACCATAAACGCAGGCCGTAAAAATGCGCCTCTATAAAGGGGCGCATTGCGCACAGGTCACTCAGGTCTACCAAACCTGATCGCTGATTTTGCAGCGACCGGTGCAGACTAGAGAGCCCGATAACGAGGCGCAATAGGCCGGGATTTTCTCGGAAATTTCACTCAAGTGAAAGAGAGGCATCCTGCCATTGGAGGCCTGACAAGACGATATGACCCCGTGGTCATCATCGTCATGGAAGCCTTTATTGCGCGCGCGCTCATTTTGAGGCGTGAGCTTTTGACTTCGATGTGTAAAGCCTGTGCAGGGCATGAGCTGCAAATATCAGACTGTCGGCATTGCGGGAGGACATCCTGGCAATGATGTCAGGATGCCGATTGAACTCAGCGATGGCCGTTTCTATGGTCAAGGTCTGGCCCGGGGTTGGATGCAAAGCACTGACCCGTCTTTTAAAGCCCCTCTCCAGTTCCTCGAATCCTGAAAAATATTCAGGGGTCAAACCACCCCTTGTGATCGCTTCGGCCACGGCTTGATATTTGTTCTGAGGGAGCGTGTTGCTTTCTTGAGTCAGCTTTGGAAGGTCTCGGGTAAAAAGATAATAGTAATCGTGTGAACCTGGCCCCGTTACGGTACTTCCGCTGGCTTGCTTTAAATGGGATAGCTCATGGCCGAGCGTCAAGGTCAGTTGCTTCTTGCTCATTTGATGTATGTTGAGGATTACCCGGCCATGAGGGTCAGAAGTGTGGATATAGGCAGCCTCCTTACTGTCCGAGGCTTTGATGCCTACAAATTTCTTGTCCTTCAATGCTCCTTTGTATTCGGACGCGCGCAAGTGAGTCTGCTGCCAGGAGCTTACGATATGGCGAGTGACTTCAGCGTGTTGCGGGCCAAAGAAGCTGCGCATGATATCGACACTTTCATCGGGATGATGGCTGATGACATCCAGTGCACTTTTATAAATCTTGCGGACTTTTGCCAGGGCTCCTTTCAGGTTTTCTTTCTGGTTATTGGGGAACTTGCTCAGACCGCGGTAAAGAATGGTATCGCCTTCGTTCATGATGAACGCTTCGGTGGCGTCACCTATTCCCTCATACACCCTGCCGTCCACATCGGCACGGGTGATGGGCGAGTTGGCCACGAAGCCAAAAAAATTCAACCCATTTATATCCCCCGCCGGGTCCGGGTTGATCCAGCGTTGCAAGCATGGCGCGTAATAGCGGAAGCCGTAGTCATACAGCCCGCTGGCATCGCGCTCCTTGCCTGAATATCGAATGGTCTTGTAGCTCGCTTCCACTGCGCTGCGCGCCGCCCACCATGAAGTACCGCCAAAGGGGTAGTAACTTTCCTGACTGATCAGGTGCCCTTGTTGATCCAGCTCCAGCGTGCTCGACCCAAGATGATCGGTCAGGCTGTAGCGGACCTGATCGTTGGCAATGCCGTCCGGTTTACCGGCCAGCCAATGCAACACTCGCACGTTGCCTGCGTTGATGACGTTGAGGACTTCACCTTCGGCGGTGGTGCGGATTTCCAGAGCGGGCAGGTAGCGGGCTTCATTGATCAGCGTTCGGCTGGCGGTCTGGGTGCTGTTGATCTTGCGGCAACGCTGGCCCTGGCCATCGTAGACATACTGCTCCTGATCGCTGGCTTCAGTGGTGCGGGTGACAGTGGTGATCCGTTGCAGTTGATTGCGCACATCCCAGTCCAGTGTCTGGCCACGTATCAGGTGCAGCAGGTTGCCGTTGGCGTCGAAGGCTCCGGGAAAATCCACATCGACTTCGCCTTCGGGCAGGCTGCGATTGCGGTCGGGGGCCACGCGCATCGTACGGGTAAAGGCTTGCGCACCCACGTGGCGCATCTGCAACAGATTGCCTGCGGCGTCGTAATCGTAACTTTGGGTGTAATGGCTCACCTGATTCGGATCGGGCGGCAAGGTTTGTAGAGGAGGCAATTGCGGGCCATGACTGGCTCCGGCACTGACCTCGCGCCCCGTGGCTTCGATCAGTTGATACAGCGTGTCGTAGCGGTAATGGCTGATCGGCTCGACCTGCTGGTTGGCGAAGAAACGCACCGGCTGTGCGGTGTCTTCGATCTGCAGGATATTGCCGACCGGGTCGTAAGCGTATTTGAGGTGTTGCAACGGTCCGGCACTGCGCTCCATCAAGCGCCCATCCTGCGGGTCGTAAAGCGAACGGCTGATCACACCATTGCCCGCCGTCTCCTGCTCGACCTGATCGAAGGCGTTGTAGCGAATCTCATCGACCAGCACCAGAGGTTGCACCGCCCCGGCCAGGGTCAGTTCGAGGCTCTTCAATTGCCCGGCCACGGTCTGGCTGAAGTGTTGGGCATGCCCCATGGCATCGGTTTGCAGGATGACCTCGCCCACGGCATTGAAGGCCCATCGGGTTTCCAGAGGATGGGTTTCCAGCAGGGCATCGCGCTCGGCTTCGGGCAGCGGCCAGTCCGGGGTTTCCACGGTTTGCAGAAAGCGCCGAACCTCGCTCAGGGCCGAGCCGGGGACTCCATAGTCGGCCCAGAACAGGCTGCCCGCCGTGTCGTCATGGCGGACCAACTGGTTGCACTGGTTATGCACGAAAGCGTCCGGCCCGCCGTAGGTCAGGCGCTCACTCACCAGCCCTTGTTCTGTGATCGTCAGCGGACGCAGAAGCGTGTCGTACTCCATCTGTCGCTGATTGCCGCGTCCGTCCCACCCCGCGATGAGCTGACCGGCTTCTCCCAATAACTCAAGCCGCCAGCCGGCATCGACGCTGTCGGTCAACAGAGCCTGACGGCTGAGACTATGGATCGTGTCGAGGTTGGAATGCGCCAGACGCGGATCACGCTGGCCGATCAGGCGGCCCGCTGCATCATGAGTGTGCCGGGTGACCCGCTCATCGGCGGGGTGGTCCTGTTCGCGCCGACAGAACGCAACACTGCGCACGGCCAGCCCTCGCGGGTCCGTGACAGCCAGGGTGGGGGTATGGGCATGCAGTATCATGTTCATTCGCAAGCGTCCCCAAAATCCGGTAGGCGCGAATTCATTCGCGAAGAGGCCGCTACATCCGCAAGACATGTGGCGACAGGCATGCAGACTTCGCGAATGAATTCGCTCCTACGGCGACGTTCTCTGTTCCAGCATTTCAGCGGCGGTATCGTTTTCGTCCTCGCTGATGGTGTACCAGGTTCTGTACGTCAGACGCCGCATCCAGCCCTTGGCCGTAAGGGTGATGGTCGGGCGCCCCAGAGGGTCGTAGAACTGGCGGTCGAAATGGCCGTGCTCACGCAGCCGTTCGTCTTTCACATACACATGGCTGTTGGTGAAGTACGGGCGATAGATACGCACTGCCAACCCTTTGTTGTTGTATTCCACGCGCTCGCTGATTCGCCATCGTGGGGAGGCATGGACGATTTTCGGCTTGCCGTTTTCCATTTCCAGGTAGCCGTTCTGATCGACCGAGTAAGCGTCACCGTCCTCGACTTTCTGGCGTGTCTGCAAGGTGCGCCCGAAGCCGTCCAGCGAAATCAGGCGGATGCGGATCTGCAGGTCTGGATCGCCCGGATAGCGATCGGCTTGCAAGGTCGCACAGGCAAAGGGGATAGTTCCCGGATCGAACAGGACGTTAGCGTCGTAGTAATAGGCTTCGGCATGATTGGCCAGTGCGCTGGCGGGCGACTTGACGGCCGTGTTGCTGCCTCCCCAGACACGTTTCCCCGGATCCAGCGGTTCAAAGCCGACCTCCTGGCCCAGCTCCGTGCCGTAGAAGCTGGTTGCCCATAACCGACCGAAGGCATCGTAGTCCGCTTCCTGGGTATTGTGATTGGGATCGACGATCCTGAATGCCTGTAGCGCACGGTAGTTGTAGCTTGCCGTGGTGACGCAGCCCGCCGGATCGGTGAGCCGGGTCACAAACAGGTTGTAGGGGTCGTATTCGACAAGGGTCCAGCCATGGCTGCGCGAGGGTCTGAAGGTGGTGATGCGATAGAAGGCTTCAGGGCCGCCGTAGGTGGCGAATCCCTGTCTGATCGACCAGAGGTTCAGATTGTCGGCTGGCAGGAAGGAGGCCATTTTCTGATAACCGACTTCTGTCAGCCTGGCGGTCAGCTGATCGGTATCCATTACCCGTTCATAGGCGCTGAGCGCATGATCGTCGAGTTCTGCCCGTTCGAGGGCGTCGGCCAGTGCCTGGAAGGTCGCGGTTCCGTCTTCGCAACCGAGGTAGCGATAGACCGACAGTTCGGTGAGTGTGCGGGGCAGGCTGGCGAAGGTGCCTTGCGGGTCAACGAAGCGTTCATGGCTGATCTGTTGCGGCAAGAGTGTGGCAGCCGGAACGACCATGGCGTTGCCGCGCGTCCGGTAGGGCAGGCCCAGTCGCCAGCTTTGCGGGTTCTCCAGGTGGATGGCTTCGCGGCGCACTTCGTTCAGATAGTGATATTGCTGGGCTTCGTCGTGGGAGGCTTGCCACCATTGTTGTTGGTAGGGATCCTCGAACGGCGGCGTATCGCTCGGTTGCCTGCGGCGTGCATGGTTCACCACGACGCTGTGGGTCAGGGTGCCGTAAGCGTCCCAGGCCAGGTTCAGTGTGTGCTGGCACATGGGATCATCGGGCTGACCGGCTTCGTATTGCCAGGAGATGGCTTCCAGTTCCAGCGGCATCATCAGCGCGTAACGTTGATGCGGCGTGAGCGGTTGAAGCTGACGGACAAGGTAGCGATGTGCTTGCACGGAATACAGCACGTCGGGCTGTTGATTGTCGTCAAGGCCGAACACTTCTGTGCGCAATGGAAAGCTGCTGAGTGCGCGTGCCATTTCATTGCGCGTGGCCTCGTCGGGGTCGGTGATCGGTTGTTCGGTGTGCGTGTCCGGGTCGTAACGGGACAGCAGATGTTCCCCCAGAGGGACGGCCTCCGGGTCACGAGTGTCATAGTCTTCGTCAGAGGGTTGCACGACACGCCCGGTATGAAACCAGGTCTTGTTGAGGACCGCTGCGGTAAAGCCTTCCTGCTGTTGCGGTGGTTTTTCGGTGTCGGTCTGCAAGACCAGGCCGAAGCCACGGAACTCTCGTTCCAGCGGATCATAAAAGCCTTGCCGGTAGTGGAAGAGCTGGGTCAGGGCCGTTCCGGTCACGATGTCTTTCTGGATCTGTCGAACGACCACATGAAGCGGGAACGGCATGAAGGAAACCGCAATCTTTCCAGCGTCCTGCAAGACTTTTTTTTCATCCAGCCATTCCTGTGCCGAGCTGCGATAGGTCACTTCGCCTGTCGCGCCCATGTGGTTGTCCGTGGCGCTGAGCAGGTAGGGTTTGTGCAGCAGGCCTGAACGGTTGGCGGCATAGTGCAGGGTCCAGTGGCGGGGCTCCATGTGTGGCACTGTCAGCACCAGGCTCGAAAAGCCCAGCCCTTGCAGGTCGACGGCGTTGACCTGGCAGAAACGGTCATACGACATGCCTTCGGGCCAGGCCTGCTCGAAGGGGGCTGCGAACGCATTACCGCCTTCGTTCATGAAGATCCGGATACCTTCCGGTTCAAGGTAGAGCAGGTCGCTGGCCCCGGAGCCGTCGAGGTCGGCCAGTCGAATCCGGGTTGCATCGAACGTTTCATAGTCGAACGGCAGGCTGGCGAACAGCTGGCCTGTGCCGAAGTGCCCGCCTCCCAGGTTTGGCCAGAAACGGGCTTCGTTGTGCCGGATACGGATCAAGTGCTGCTGGCCTGTGCCCAACAGGTCATTGAATGTCACCAGCTCGTTGGGGCTGTCGCTGAACAGCGGCAAACGGTCCTCGTCATGGGGAACGTCTATCGGTGTCGAGAACCCGATGGCCCGGCGATTGGCATACAGGCGCGCACTGTGAGGGCCGATCAAGGCCAGGTCGGAAAGACCGTCGCCCACCAGATCGGCCATCTGCCCCCGAGGGTGAAAGAACTCGGCAGGAAAGGACTCGAAGGGGTTGAAAACGGACCAGCTACGGTCGGGGTTGAGGGTGAAGAAGCCCGCCATGCCGGGTTGGGCGACGATCCAGTCCAGGCGACCGTCGCCGGTCAGGTCCAGAAGTGTCTGACTCACCGGGGCGCTGGAATCGGCCGTCGGGATCTTCGGCAACTCCTGGGCAGGGGCGTAGGTCACGGCATCCGGGTTACCGGCGTCTTCATGGATCGGTTCCCGGTAGAACCAGCTTTGGTCGCTCTGATACAGCACGCCGGGAATGCCATCGCCGTACAAGTCGATCATCTGGTAATGCTCGCCGTCGTTGAGCCCGGGCATGGGGTCCAAAGGGGTATAGATGTCGTAGTCGGTATCGAACTGGCTGTAGGTAAATTGCTGGGCCGGCTGCTGTTGAAGCTGTTTCGCTGTGGTTCCATCCCAGGCCTGGGCATGCGCCCTGGCAAGCAGGTTGTACTTGAGGCCGGTCTGTTGATACTCCAGCAGCAGGCGCTGGACCAGCAAAGGCGACTCTTCGAGTTCGTCCGGGAAGTGATGAAACATCAGAACCTGCTGGCACAGCCGCAGATTGCCCAGCTCGAAGCCATAGGCAAAGCTGGAGTGAGGATCACTGCGCACCGGCCATTCGTTCAATTCGTCATAGGTGGGGCGTTCCGCGGCACCGGTGCTGCGTTCGCCGTAGTCGAAGAGCAGGTCGAAGTGCCATTGCAGGTTGTCCAGCGAGTCTTCGTCCCACAGGTACAGCACCGGGTGTGCCTGGGCGTTCCCATAACGAACCCGCCACAGGTAGCACTGGGCAATGAAGTCCCTGGGATAATCGGCGGGAAGGCCGACTTCGTCTTCGGGCTTGTATTCATACAGGATATGTTCGCCAACAGGGTTCATGCTTTCTTCCAGCAGCCACTCGGCGACACGGTTCGAGTCGGCCGGGTCGGTGCTGCGCGAACTCGCTTTCTTGCCGTAGAAATACAGGTGGCCGTCGGCGCTGTGGATCAGCCAGAACCCCGGATCGACCGGGTCGATGCGCCAGTGCTCTATCCGGTCGAATGCGCCTTCGACCCGGGCGAAATACCGGACCACTTGATAGGTCTTGCCCAGGTCATGGCCGTTATAGCTGCTGGCATTGGAAAACCGGATAGCGCCCTGTGCATCGCGATCGGGCAGCCAGACTTCGCCGTTGGGCCCCAGGATCACATCATCATCCGTATAGCTCGGCACGCCTTTGCTGGCCCGTCGTGCCACACAGCCAATGTTCAGGTTCCAGCCCAGACCGAACAGGCCATTGCCGATGCTGCTCTGGTAGTTGAGCACCAGATCGGGCTCATGGCCTCGACCCGGGCTGACGGGCAGGGGGATTTCCAGTGATGCGGTACCACTGCTGCCCACAGGCCCCCAGCCCTTGCCGGTACTTTGAATGGCGCCACCTCCCTTGGGCAGCGAAGGGGTGATGACGGCGGGTTGTGCGGCTTGTGGTGACGGTGCTTGAGCATCCATGGCGCTGGCTCTCCCTCGTTTAGCGGTTCTTCGCGGTGTAGCGCACGTGGGCGATGATGTCGGTGATCGACGCGATCATCTCTTCTTGCCCTGCGCTGAAGGTCAGGGCCCAGCGAGAGATCGCCCCGGTGCCTTCGAAAGGCAGGTAACGCTCATCATCGAAATTGAACATGAACAGGCCGTCGTCATCGACGCCCGTCGAGACGATGACCTGCTGGCTGGCCCGCATGTTTTCCTTGAGCGGGCCGTCGGGGCCATTCATCTGGACCGCATTCCAGGTCTGCGTCAGGGTGGCGCGAATATCCTGATAGGGGCCGACCGTTACCGGGAGCGAAATACTCATTCGCTTGATGCGGCGCAGATAGTGGCCGGGATAGTCGGCGTCGAGCATGGCTTGAGTGATTTCAAATTCGACGATGCCTTCATCTGCCAGCCGGGCGACGACGGCGTCCCAGCCCATGTTGAGGCTGGGGTCGTCTTCGGACGAGACGGGCAGCTGTTTCACCGAAACGGTCTTGACGATCTCCAGTCTGCGGTCGTAACGGGCCAGATAGGCGGCATCCATGCGCAGCAGGTTCAGCTTGAGTGACTCGCCGGCGGTCAGCCCGCGCCAGGTGTCTTTCCAGGCAGCGGGTTGAATGAAACTGGTCGAATAGTCGGCAATTTCGTACTGCCAACAGGCCTGTGCCGCCATGCACAGAGAAAAGGTGGCGTCGTACGCCTGGTAGTAAAAGGTCGAGAACTGGCCGTTGAGCCATTGGTACAACTGGCTGTTGGTGAAGCGTTTGTTGAGGAAGGCATGGACGACCTCGGCCTGCTTTCTGGCTTCTTCGGCCTGACGCAGTTGCAGAGCCGTGATACGGGTTTGTGCATCGTGAACGGCCAGTTGTGCGGTGATCTGATCGACTTCGAGTTTGGCCTGATCGCGGGCGTTTTCCCATTCCTGCAGGCGTCGGCGGAAGATCTCCGAGCGTTCCAGAGCGTCGCCAACGGCGTCGTTCAGGGTGGCGACGGCATGTGCGCCGATGGCGACTATTTCGGGAATACCCTCAAGACGGAAGCCTCCCACGGCTCCCCCTGCTGCGACGCCAGCGGCCATGCCTCCGATTGCACCAGCATGAAATCCTGCATGATTGGGAACAGGTTTGAGTGCAGCTGAAACGGCTGTCGCGGTGGCGGCAATGCCGGCTGAAACCCTGGCCCTCAGATGTGCGGCAGCGGCGGCGATTTCTACGGGGCTGACATTTTCCTCTGTCAGCCCTGCATAGAAAACGGCTCTGGCAGCGGAAATATCTCGACTGGCCTGCAGTGCCTTGCGTGCTTCAGTTTCGACTTTCTGTGTTTCCAGTTGCAGATCGATGGCGTATTGCGCGAATTCCCAGACTTGTTGCTGTTGCAGCTCTGCCAGTTGCCCCTGTTCCTTGCGCTCGATGATTGACAGCAGGGTCGCGCCGAACTGGATCAGGTTATCCACAGCAGCACTGGCCCGATTGAACATCACGGTATAACGGTAATGAGGTGTTTCCTGTGCCAGGAGGCTGCCCGCGCCACCTTCGGTGGCACCATTGGCGTAGGCGGCCAGCAGGGCTCGTGGGTCCAGTGGCGCGGCGAACAGCGGCAGCGACAGGGGTTTGCCATCCAGCGTCAGGTTATGCCGCAGGTTATGGAGCCGTGATTCGAGCATGTCCCAGTAGCGGGTCAGCTCTGCATTCATGGGCACGATGAAGTGATCGGTGTCCTCGGCGCTCAGGGTCGGGTCGCTGCCGAAGGTGCTCAGGCGCAGCAACGGCAGTTGACCGCCCTCATGGCGAGCCTGTCGTTCCTGCTCGACAAGCTGATTTTCAAATGCTCTCAGTCCGGGATTGCTCGATGCCGCCAGGGTCGACAACGTGATCGGCGTCCAGCGGCTGGTGAGCACGGTATCGGGACGTGGCCCGAGCAGGTCCAGAATCCGCACGTACCAGAGTTTGGCCTCGCCCAGGCTGTCCGGTGTCAGTTGCCGATAGGCCATGTCTCCGCGATCGATGAGGTTCTTGATGTAATGGAAGTACACGGCTTTCTGATACCTGACCGGATCGCTGGCGGCGATACCGTCCGGGTCGATGGGCGCGCGCATGAAGTAGTCCGGGTCAGGCCGTTCGGTGAGTGGCCGCACGTTCCAGTAGTCCGGGGCGTCGTTTCTGGCCTTGCGGCCCGGATCGAAAATGAAGGCCAGCCAGAACTCGGCATCCTGAAAGCGCTGCTCCAGGTTCAGGCGATGGGAGATCATGAACGGCAGATGCAGGAACAATTCCCAGAAATACAGGCCGTTGGCCCCTTTGAAATCCATTTTGCTCGGCGCGGTTTCCGTGCCGATGGGGGGTTCCTGAAGTTGCTGGGTTTCCCAGGACAGCAAGGCTTCCAGGGCAATATTGGCCTTGTTGATCAGCTCACGGGCGAACAGCGTGTTCATGCGGATCGGATCGCGCTTGTCGGTGGTCGAGCCGTCGCTGAACTGGATGCTGGAAGCGGAGAAGTCGATGTATTCGGCGATGCCCAGAAACGGGTCGGTACGTTTGCTGATTTTGGGGGCTATCGGGTCAGCACCGATGTCGGACTCCCA
Organism: Pseudomonas sp. NPDC089734; assembly: GCF_044748865.1. NCBI lineage: Bacteria > Pseudomonadati > Pseudomonadota > Gammaproteobacteria > Pseudomonadales > Pseudomonadaceae > Pseudomonas > Pseudomonas sp. NPDC089734. The sequence continues at coordinate 203,084 of NZ_JBIVGV010000003.1, forward strand.
GGTGAGCTCCAGTCTGGTGGATCTGATGGCACCGGCGATCGACTCCCCGTTCTTGGTGTATATGCCGACACCGTGTGTGATGTAGAACGCATTGGAGCCTTCGATGTAGGTCGCGGGCAGTTTGGGGCGTAACGTCGACTTGTCGAACGCCAGGGTTGTCGAGTAAGGGCTGGGTGCAAGGAGCTGGTCCGAGCGACTGGCCTGACTGACAGGCAGTTGTGCCTCGTACGGTTTGTTCATGTCCGCTGGATGATTGAAGTACTGAGCCAGCGTTATGGACACTTCAGGCACTGAGAACGTGATGAGCGGCTGGAGGGGGAGCGGGATGACATAGTCAATGACAACGATCCCGGTCTTGATGTCACTCACGTCATAGGGCGTTTCCCCTTTGATCAGTCTGAGCAGGTAATGTTTGACGAACCCGCCTTTGCAATCGATAACAGGGTTATCTCCCAGCTGAATAAAGGGGTTGAAAAAGGCATTGACGAGGAAGTTTTCAAGCCCTGCTGGCTCTTTTGTCGCGTAATCGGCATACAGGTGAAACTGAAGTGCCATCAGGTTGAACTCTCCTTCAACCGGCACGGTTATCGTCGAGCCCTCCAGGAGTTTGTTATAAAGCCCTAGCAGAGGCCCGATAACCAGATGCACTGTTACAGTATCGGGCTCTCCACGAAAAATAATGTCAATCGTTGTGGCCGGTGCCGCGCTCTCGTCCTCATCCGGAATGATGTTTTTATTGATCGCCGTCGTTAGCGTTATGGTGGATTTCGCATGATCAATGGAGGGCAGTGCTTTGGCGGGGTCCTCCAACGCACGGACCCTGGATTGCCAGCCTCGGTAGTCCCAATGGTCATTACCGGTATTCGGGGATGAGGTGGTCAGGGTCTTGAAGCCGACCTGCATGCTCCAGGTAAATTGAAAGTTGGTCTTGTTCTTGAGGGCAAATACCCAGCAGGTCTTTCTGATACGCAACTCATCGGGTTCGGCGGTTGCCGGGTCATAGTCTTTATCGACCAGACCCCGGGAGGGAAAGGCGGGGGTCGTGTTGAAGTTCTTGTCCACGAATGCGGTGCGCAGGAAGGCATAGTCAGACGTGCTTCCGTCCGTATCGCCGGTGGTCAGTTTTTCACCGGCATACATGGCAATGAACAGCGATTCCGGTGAGGCCGAGATATCGAAAACAGCCAGGGTATTGAGGTCTTTCTTCAGGTCGACGGTCTTGTCGGCATGGGTGAATACATTGGCACTCACGATGCGCATATAAGACTGCGGAGCACTCCAGGAGTCGTCGTATTTCTTGTATGACAGGTTGAACACCAGTTGTACCTGGTCGGTTGTGGTCACTTTGGGGGCCTCGGCCGAACCGGAGACCTCCGCCTCGCCTGCAACATCGATGATGTCGACCCAGGTCACGAATAACCGATTGTTGAAAAACACCGGCCGCAGGGTGCGTTCCAGAGTGGTGGCGTTGACCCCGATTTCCGCGCGTTTCCAGTCCGACCAGGCACCCGGTGTCGGATGGTCATGCCTGGGCCCGTCGGTGCCTTCCAGGTAGGCCCGTTCGTTCATGTCGACCATGCGCCAGTAATAGATGTTTTCGGCGCGGGATTTGCCGATGAAGTAATACTTGCCTTCGGCGAACCGGGTGCTGTCGATGTAACCATTGATGATGGTGAGGTTGGCCACTTCCTCGAAGCTGGACAGATAAGACTTCACGGCTTCCTGAGTGGTATCGATATTGATCCTGTTCTGGTTGATGTCGTTTTCCAGTTGCGCGAAGTAGCCGGACTTTTTGAGGCGCAGCGCCGGGGAAATGAAGATTTCCGGGTACAGGGCCAGTTGCATGTTGGCGGCCCAGAGCGGGTACTGGCTGCTGCGTTCGCGCCATTCGACGAAGTGCGCCTGGGTGGGTTCCAGCAGATCGTACCCGGGCTCCATACCCAGCAGGGCCGCGTTGATGTACTGCTGAAGGCTGGCAACCGCAGAGGCGACCTGGCTGGTTTCCACTTCATTGCAGACCTGATTGTCGAGCAGGAAAAACTCATAGAGATCGTTGGCGGTCTTCAGGCGCTGGTCCAGGCCCAGCTGGACCAGCAAGGCAGAATGGGGGACGACTTCCCCCAGGTAATACTCCACCAGCGCGTTCCGGAAGGACTCATTGAGCTGGCTTTCAATGGAAAGGGACATGTGTGTCGCCTCCATGGCAATCGATGATAAGGGGGCTGAAGGCGCCGATTAACGACTCGTTCCCATGACGTCATCTCCCACCTTTTTCCATTGGTCGAGGGTACTGGCGCTGGTCAATTCCGTTGCGGCCAGGAGCTGATCGGCACTGAGGCCTGTCAATGCGCAGGTGTCCTGCATGCGTTTCAGCCAGTCCACCTGATGCATGGACCTGGCGGGGCTTCCCAGCTGCGTGCGCGCTCTGGCCAGTTCGGTTGTGCTCCAGCGTGTGAGCAATGCCAGTTGCGCGTCGCATTGCCCCGGCGTGCCGCCGTTGTTGGCCAGCATGAAATAAGCCAGCAAGGCCGACTCCGGTTGTCCACAGTTGTCACGCCAGTGCCGGTAACGGTCCAGAACATAAAGGCTGGTCAGCGACAGAGTCAGCGGGGCAGTCAGGCTGACATGCAGCCATTCGGGATTGACCAGGAAGGTGCGCAACGCCTGGGCGCTGAGCCCCAGCTGCTGATTGACTTCGGCATAGCGATGCAGGGTCATCAGGGGCGCGATCAGTTCCTCGCTGCCGGCGGCCAGCGGCAAGCTGAGGCTTGTACCTGCCACTGTGTCGATGGCGGTTCCCAGAAACACGTCGGCGCTGGTGCCGGCCCAGCGCATGACCGTTTCGCAGCGGTCCAGCGGCACCCCGGCGCTGGCCAGCAACAAACCTTCCATCAGCCGGTGTTGAATGACGTAGCCTTTGAACAGGTATTCGCCGAGTCGGGTCCTGGCTGTCTCTTTTGTGATTGCATCAAGGGCGACCGGTTCAAGCTGTACGGCGAGCAGCGTGTCGATATCGGCTGCGACGTTGCCCTCCAGTGTCAAGGGCAGGGCCTTGACCAGACCATGGGTGTCGACAAGAGGAGCCAGCACGGTTCCCCACCAGTCGATGGTGGCGTCGTTATCATCCTTGGCGGGCAGGCTCAATGTGCGCAACTGTGGCTCGGTCAGCACGCTTTCACTCGCGTCCTTGCCCAGTTGCTCCAACTGGTCGAGCAGCGATTGGGAGACGGTGGGTTCAAAGGTATCAACTGCCAGTTGACGACGCAGCGTCCACACGTCGCGACCGGTTTCGTTGAGCCAGCGTACGGCCCAGTCCATTTGCATGAGAATGTCGAGGAGATCGGCAGGAGAGGCTTCGCCTGCTGTTTCGCCTGTCGTATTTCTGACCGTTCCTTTCACGACCTGGCTGCGGTAGGACTCACCCCCCAGCAGATCGACCAGCGCACGGCCGGCCGCTGCCGAGAGGCCGAACATCGACGCGATGCGGGCCTGGCGATACATGGAAGACATCATGGACAGCGTGCGCAGGAGTGGTTTATCGGCTCCGGCATAGGCATCCCGTGTATCTGTCAGGATCGGCCACAGGCTTTCCCGCGTATATTCCAGGCCCAGTGCGGCACAGATCTGTGCGAGGGTCTTGTTGCTCGGGCTGTCTCCGCTGGTCAGCCATATCGGACTCCCGTTCAGCACCAGTGGCGTGTCGAACAGAATCGGGTTGTTGAAGACCCGGTCGTACATCGATAAGCGTCCCTGGCTGGCATAGGCGCTCAACTGATGAAAGAAACCGGCAAACGCCTCCGGTTCAATCGAATAGTGCCGGCTCAGGTAGCGATAGACACCCAGGGCTCGCAGGGTATTTTCGTTCAGCACGCTACCGGCATTGGCCGCCCCCTCTGAACGGATGATTGCCATGACCAGGGTATCGAGCGGCGCGAACGGGATATCCAGCCAGCGTTGCAGGCGAATCATGCGTTGCATGCGGTCGAAACGGTCCAGGCTGGTATTGAGCAACTGGCGGTTCTGTTGCGCATCCAGACCCAGCGCCATGGCGGCAGTGGCCGTCGGGCCATTGACGTAGCTGGCGCCGTATTTGGCGGAGTGGTCGGCGGCAATGCCGCTATCGGTCGGCTGTCCGGTTTCCGGAGTGCTTGCAGCACCGGCTGCCTGAACATTGGGCGAGGGGTGAGGTGCCTTGTCGCCTGTCGCGAGCAGAGCCTCTACGGCATCACCTGGCAGGCCGGTCTTTTCATTGAATATCTTGAGCGAGTTCAGCGGATTGCCCGCACCGCTGATGTACAGGGTGCCGTATTTGTTCTTGAAGAACTGCGTGATCAGGGTTTCGTCTGCTTCCGGCAAGGCCGGGGCCAGCACGAGCGCCTGCTGTTCTGGCCCGGTACCGCTCATCATCATCTGCGCCCGGTTACTGCTTGATTGCACCGCGCCATAAGCATTGTTGCCCGGAGAGGTGGCGGGTACCTGGAAGCTGATCCGGTAGCTCAATTCACCGAGGATCGGCTTTTTGCCTGCGAGCCCCAGGCTGATCTGTTGATGATGAAAGTTGTATGGAAACTGGAAAGGGTGCTGCTTCTCGGAGACCAGTTGATAAATGCTCTTGCCCTTGAGCCCATCGACCGTGCCTGTGTACGCCATAATGGCCTTTTCCAATACCGTATTGACGATTTCAAGGGTGGAGAGCGGGGTATAGGTTGTCTGTTGGTCGATCAGCAGGTCTTTCAGATCCGGGCGACGGGCATCCAGATGGATACGGTTGGTTTCGGCGCTACTGCCTTCCAGCTCTTCCATTGCGAAGCGGTAGAGAGCGGTGAGGTAGGCGGCGGGAGAGTCCTTGGCTTCGATCGTCCCTACCTTGCAGAACAGATCCCAGTTTTCCTTGAACAGGTTGGGAAAGCTGGGGCCGATATCGACCAGCGAACGAACACCGGTACGCTGGGTGAGGTTTTGAGTGCGCCCGGACGAAACCAGCTGATTGCGGTAAAGGCGCACGATCTGGGTGGCATAGCACCGTGCGTTTTCGTAGGCCAGGTCACCGTTGGCGTCGCTGTACTGAAGCAGTTCGCGTACGAAAGCCGGTTTGGCGCGACGTACGATATCGAATACCGAACTGATCCCCATCTTTTCCATGGCACTGACAAAAGCCACTTTGCCATCTGTGCGTTCAGAGGAGGGGGCTTCCGTCTTGGCGAGATTCTGTAACAAGGAAAAGGGCTGGTCAGACATGTCAGTGCTCCCTGCAGGATGACTGACAGCTTTTTTCAATCTCGGGTTTCTGTCATCTGACAGAAATGACAGTGGGTCGCGGGGGATGATTGTTTTTTCAAATAAAACAGAGGGTTATGAAATGGGGGGTGAACGGTTCGATTAGCGATAAATGAAGGGGTTTTTATGGTGATGGGGTCTTCCAACGTTTTTCGATTGTTGTGTTATTGGTTTGAAGTGGCGGGGTGCTTCTTCGCGAATGAATTCGCTCCTACGGGTTTTGTGTGGCCTATAAAAAACCCGGCATTGCGCCGGGTTTTCTGAACGGGCAAGCCCGATTTACTGCACTTCTACCGCCAGGCTGTCGCTGATCTTTTTCTGCCAGATCTGCGGGCCGGTGATGTGGACGGATTCGCCTTTGCTGTCGACTGCGACAGTGACCGGCATGTCCTTGACCTCGAACTCGTAGATCGCTTCCATCCCCAGTTCGGCGAAGGCCAGGACCCTGGATTTCTTGATCGCCTGAGCCACGAGGTAGGCAGCGCCACCGACGGCCATCAGGTAGACCGCCTTGTTGTCCTTGATCGCGTCGATGGCGGTCGGGCCGCGCTCGGATTTGCCGATCATGCCCAGCAGGCCGGTCTGCTCCAGGATCTGACGGGTGAACTTGTCCATCCGCGTCGCGGTGGTCGGGCCAGCCGGGCCAACCACTTCTTCACGCACCGGATCGACCGGGCCGACGTAGTAGATGAAGCGACCCTTGAGGTCGACAGGCAGGGTTTCGCCACGGTTCAGCATTTCGACCATGCGCTTGTGCGCAGCGTCGCGACCGGTGAGCATCTTGCCGTTGAGCAGGACGGTTTCGCCCGGCTTCCAGCTCTGGACTTCTTCCGGCGTCAGGGTGTCGAGGTTGACGCGGCGGGCCGACGGGCCGGCCTCCCAGACGATTTCCGGGTAGGCGTCCAGCGGTGGCGCTTCCAGGGACGCCGGGCCGGAGCCGTCCAGCACGAAGTGTGCGTGGCGGGTGGCGGCGCAGTTGGGGATCATGCACACCGGCAGCGAAGCGGCGTGGGTCGGGTAATCCATGATCTTGACGTCGAGCACGGTGGTCAGGCCGCCCAGGCCCTGGGCACCGATGCCCAGCTGGTTGACCTTCTCGAACAGCTCCAGACGGATCTCTTCGATGCGGTTCTGCGGGCCGCGGGCCTTGAGTTCGTGAATGTCGATGGACTCCATCAACACTTCCTTGGCCATGACCGCAGCCTTTTCGGCAGTACCGCCGATGCCGATGCCGAGCATGCCCGGCGGGCACCAGCCAGCGCCCATGGTCGGAACGGTTTTCAGTACCCAGTCGACGATCGAGTCGGACGGGTTGAGCATCGCCATCTTCGATTTGTTTTCCGAGCCGCCGCCCTTGGCCGCGACGTCCACTTCGACGGTGTTACCCGGCACGATGGAGTAATGGATGACGGCAGGGGTGTTGTCCTTGGTGTTCTTGCGAGCGCCTGCCGGGTCGGCGAGGATCGAGGCGCGCAGGACGTTTTCCGGCAGGTTGTAGGCGCGACGCACGCCCTCGTTGATCATGTCGTCCAGGCTCATGGTGGCGCCATCCCAGCGCACGTCCATGCCGACACGCACGAACACGGTGACGATACCGGTGTCCTGGCAGATCGGGCGATGACCGGTTGCGCACATGCGCGAGTTGATCAGGATCTGGGCGATGGAGTCACGGGCGGCAGGGGACTCTTCACGCAGATAGGCCTCATGCATGGCCTGGATGAAATCGACGGGGTGGTAATAGGAAATGAATTGCAGGGCGTCTGCAACGCTCTGAATCAGGTCGTCTTGCTTGATCACGGTCATGCGGCGCGCTCCTCTGTTAGGACGGGAACATTCAATTACGCTATCGGCGTGCATCTGGCACCACGGCGCAAGCCAGAGTTGTCAGGGTAGCCGTAGCGGGCGCAAAAAGGCGCGGCAGTATAACCTGCCCGGAGAGCCAACCTGTACAATCGCCGTTATTTTCTGCAATGGCCCACTGGAATGGACGATGCCTGAATTACACGTCGGTGATCGGTGCTGGTCAGTGGCCGCCGCCAGTAATCTGCTCGATGCCCTTAACCACGCGGGCATTGCCGTTCCCTACAGCTGCCGGGCGGGGAGTTGCCATGCCTGTCTGGTGCGATGCGTCGAAGGTGAGCCGGAGGACGGCAAGCCTGAGGCGCTGGAGCCGGGAAAACGCCAGCAAGGCTGGCGTCTGGCGTGCCAGTGCCGGGTGGTCGAAGACCTGACCGTGGAGGTGTTCGATCTCGCTCGCGATGGCCTGCCCGCCAGAGTCGTCAGTGGCGACTGGCTGAGCCCGACGGTATTGCGCTTGCGTCTGGAGCCTGAACGCCCCGTGCGTTATCGCGCCGGCCAGCATCAGGTCCTGTGGACCGCCAATGGCATTGCCCGACCATATTCACTGGCCAGCCTGCCCGGTGAAGACGGGTTTCTTGAATTTCATGTCGATTGCCGCCAGCCGGGGGCCTTCTGCGATGCGGCGCGTCAGTTGCAGCCCGGAGATGCCATTCGTCTGGGCGAATTGCGTGGCGGAGCCTTGCACTATGATCCCGACTGGCAGGAGCGCCCGTTGCTGCTGCTGGCGGCCGGTACCGGGCTCGGGCCGCTGTGGGGCGTGCTGCGTGAAGCGCTGCGCCAGGAACATCAGGGTGCCATTCATCTGCTGCATCTGGCCCATGAGCCTGGCGAACACTATCTGTCTGACGAATTACAGCGTATGGCCAAGGTGCATCCACAGTTGCAGGTCCGCCTGTTTACGGCTGAGGAGTCGTCTGCCGCTCTGGGCGGGTTGCGTTTGATCGCCCGTCAGGCCGTGGCGCTGGTTTGCGGCAGCCCGGTCAGTGTCGAGACTTTTGCCAAGGCCTTGTATCTGGCGGGCGTGCCACGTAACCGGGTGTTGGCCGATGCGTTTACCGGTAGGGATAGCGCAGGTATATAAAGCGTTATCCCAATACTCTGAAGACAAAGCCTTTGAACAACCCACTGTCCGAGATGAGGGCTCCTGCCACCAGGATGTTGCCGTCGTCCTGGACAGCAACATCGTAATTAAGGGTGTGTCCAGTTCCTGCCGCGATCCTGACCCAGCCTTGAGAGGCGCCGAACTGAGTGTCCCACACGCCCCGATTATCAAGGCGTCCTACGATTGCCTCTGACGCGGTTCCCAAGGTACCGCCGAGCACGACATTCAGGCCCGAACGGCTGTCCAGAGCGGCATTGTTCCATTGGCTGCCTTGCTCGCCGATTTCGGTAAACAGCGCTTGGCCGCCGTTGAACGCAGGGTCCATCGAGCCGTCTTTACCCAGGCCCAGCAACACCGATTTGAGGGGGGCTACGATAGTGCTGCCGACCCCCAGAATATTGCCGTTGGACTCTCTGAATATGTCCAGGCATTGAGCTGACTGGGCATCGGTGTTTTCAGGTGGAACGATAAAAATGCCATTTTCTCCAAAACTACTGTCCAGTGAGCCATCGGTGTTATAGCGAACCACCAGCGGACGAGCTTCAACGGTCGGGGTATACCGATAAGTCCCGGCGATGATGATTTTGCCGTTTTCGACATACAGAGGTTCAAGTCTGGTCAGGCTGTCCGGGAAACCCAGGGTCACATAGCCCGTGCCATTGAAGGAGGTATCCAGAGAACCGTCTGGAGTCAGACGGAATGTGACAGCGATATCACGGAACGTGTCGCTGACGACGATTTTGCCATCCGACTGGAGCAGGGCACTGACCGTTGAGGACGCGTTCTGCAGCGTTTCGGGATCGCGTGCAAAACGGGTGGATTCAGTCGCGTTTTTTTCGAGCGGCAGGTCCAGGATGACAGAGCCTTGGTCACCGAAACGGGTATCGAGGCTGCCGTCGCTATTAAGTCGGGTCACCGCTCGGTAATCGACGAGCGCATCAATATAGACTTTCCCGACCAGTAGCAATTTATCGTCTGCTGTGACAAAGGTTGCGGCGGCTGCCGATTCGAGGCCCGCCCTGAACTGCCCGAGCACGATTCCGGCATTGCCAAAGCTCTGGTCAGGTGTACCGTCGGGATTCAGGCGGGCCAGCGCATAGTCATTCTGGCCGCGATAACCGGATATCAACAGTTTGCCATCAGGAGCAAGGTTGACCCCAAGCACGGCGGCATTGATCGTTTCCGGCCCGAAATGCGTAAGCAGAATGCCGTTTTCAGCAAAGTCAGGATCAAGGTCGCCAGCGGCCAGCGGTGATTTTTTTGTAGTCATGAGCTTATTCCCTCAACTCTGCAACGTTCATCCTGAACGCCGTATGTGATTGATTTCCGGTCACCGGGTACCGGAAGGACTTTACGGTGCCATGAGGCAAACAGGGGGGCAACTGTCAGAAATGACAGGCCATGGGCACGATCGCTGCACCATGAAAAAGCCCCGGTCGCTTGCGCGCCGGGGCTTTTGATTACCGCTTCGGATGTATCAGACCAGCGGGTCGCCAACGTGCAGGATCTTCATGCCGTTGGTGCCACCGATGGTGTGGTAGCTGTCGCCCTTGGTCAGGATGACCCAGTCGCCTTGCTCCACCAGACCGCGCTTGAGCAGTTCGTCCACGGCGGACTGGCTGACCTGACCTGGTGGCAGGTTCGCCGGGTCGAACGGCACGGTGTAGACACCACGGAACAGCGCTGCACGAGCCTGAGTCTCGCGGTGCGGGGAGAACGCATAGATCGGAACCGAGGAGCGGATGCGCGACATGATCAACGGCGTGTAGCCACTTTCGGTCAGGGCGATGATCGCCTTGACGCCCGGGAAGTGGTTGGCCGTGTACATGGCCGCCAGCGCGATGCTTTCGTCACAGCGGGTGAACGAGTGGCCGATGCGGTGGCTGGAGGTCTTGCCGGTCGGATGACGTTCGGCGCCCATGCAGATACGGGCCATGGCCTGTACGGCTTCGACCGGATAGGAACCGGCGGCACTTTCGGCCGAGAGCATCACGGCGTCGGTGTAGTCGAGCACGGCGTTGGCCACGTCGGACACTTCGGCGCGGGTCGGCATCGGGCTGGAGATCATCGACTCCATCATTTGCGTGGCGACGATCACTGCCTTGTTGTGGCGACGTGCGTGCAGGATGATGCGTTTCTGTACGGCCACCAGCTCGGCGTCACCGATTTCCACGCCCAGGTCGCCACGGGCAACCATGACGGCATCGCTGGCGCGGATCAGTTCGTCCAGCACTTCGTCGTTGGCAACGGCTTCGGCGCGTTCGATCTTGGCGACCAGCCAGGCGGTACCACCGGCTTCGTCACGCAATTTGCGTGCGTATTCCATGTCCGCCGCATCGCGAGGGAAGGAAACGGCCAGGTAGTCCAGCTCCATTTCGGCAGCCAGTTTGATGTCCTGTTTGTCTTTTTCGGTCAGGGCCGGCGCTGTCAGGCCACCACCACGGCGGTTGATGCCTTTGTGGTCCGAGAGCGGGCCGCCGATGGTGACGGTGCAATGCAGTTCGGTCGCGGTTTGTGTATCCACGCGCATGACCACGCGCCCGTCGTCGAGCAGCAGCTCGTCGCCTACGCCGCAGTCCTTGACCAGATCGGGGTAGTCGATACCCACGATTTCCTGAGTACCGCCGGTCAGCGAGTGAGTGGTGGAGAAGGTGAATTTGTCACCGACCTTCAACTCGATCCGCTTGTTGGCGAACTTGGCAATACGAATTTTCGGACCTTGCAGGTCGCCCAGCAGCGCGACGAAACGCCCGTGTCTGGCGGCGATTTCGCGGATCAGGCGGGCGCGGGCCTTGTGCTCATCCGGGGTGCCGTGAGAGAAGTTCAGGCGGGCAACGTCCAGGCCTGACAGGATGAGTTGTTCGATGACTTCAGGTGAATTACTGGCAGGGCCCAGTGTGGCAACGATTTTGGTGCGGCGAACGGTCATGCACAAACTCCTTAATTGAAGCGCAGCGAGAGGCTACTCCTGTCCGGGGCTTTAGTCATTGTTCCTTTGCACTACCGCCTTGCAAATCAACAGGGCACCCGGCTGATAATTGGTCGCCCGTCGGCCCTGAAGAAAACGTATTCCAAGCCGATATAGGCCTCAGAACAGGAGACTCCCATGCGCATTTTAACGATTGTTTTATTACTGGCTGCTGTCAGCGGCTGTACCCGGTGGGCGATGAACGCCAATCTGAACGAGGCTTATCAGGCTTATGACCGGGGTGATTGCGACAGTGTGATGCTGTCTCTGTCCAAGGTCGAGCGTCAGAGCCGCGAGCGTCAGTACGTCATGCCGGAAGTCACGATGCTGCGTGGGCAATGCCTTGAACGCCAGAAGTTGTATGTCGATGCCGCGCAGACCTATCAGTTCCTGATCGGGAAATATCCGACCAGCGAATACGCCTATCGCGCCCGTGCCCGCCTTGAAACGCTCTCTCAACTGGGCCATAACCCGCCGGCAGCCAAGCCCCTTCCTGCCGCAAAATAATTCCACTCGATTGGGTGAACTATCGTGTTTTCGAGTGGATGCGAGAAATTTTTGAGCTAGGCTGACTGTCAAGGGAATGAAAAATAAAGGGCTACAACCTGTTTCAAGGGCTTTCCAAGCAGCAGGAGGTGGTTCAGGGCTGCAGGGAATTCGGATTGTTTGCGTGCATGACCATGCCCAATGGTTTGAAGGCGGCGACTATGCTTAAAAATCGAAGGATTGAGCGTCACCAGTTACAGGATTATCTTCAGGTTTCAAACCGGCATACCGGCAGGTCCATGGGTTGTCTGGGGAATGTGTCGGAAGACGGATTGATGCTGATCACGGATCTCCCGCTGATGGTGGGAGCCACCTTTGATCTGCGGGTGAAGATGCCTCGTAGCGATAACGAGCAAAAAGTCGTAGATGTAAAGGCGGTGTGCCTGTGGTGCAACGAGGATGAAACGCCGGGCTGTTATGATTCCGGCTTCAAATTGATCACGGTATCCGATGAATATCCGGTCCTGGTCGACGCCTTGCGCCAGTACTTCTGTTTCTATCCCGCGGAGGCTTCTGCCTGACGGACGTGCGAAGACTGTAGACGTTTTGCACTACAGTGTTCCTGCTTTCTTCCAGTTCAAATAGCGAGTGACCAGTTGTGCGCCCAGTTCGCCTGGGCGCACATCCAGAACTTGCATGCCTTGTGCCGTCAGGCGTTCATGAAGGGACGCCCTGGCATCGAGAAAGTCGATGGCGGCGCAGTACGTCAGTGCCTGATCGTAGGTCTGTACCGACGATTGACGCAGGTTATCCAGTACTTCTTCCCGCAGGCTGGCCACCAGTACACGGTGCTGTCGGCTGAGGTGTTTCACCGCGCCCAGCAATTCCTCATCGTCTTCGTCGCGCAGGTTGGTTACCAGCACCACCAGTGCCCGGCGCTTTTGCCGGGCCAGGAGTTGTCGTGCAGCGGCACTGTAGTCGGCCGAATGCCGGGTGCTCTCCAGATCGTGGACTTCGTTGAGCAATCGCTTCAAGTGGCTCTGCCCCTTGGCGGGAGGCAGATAGCGGTTCTGTTCGCCGGCAAAGGTCATCAGCCCGACGGCATCGCCCTGGCGCAGGGCCACGTGGCTGAGCAGCAGGCAGGCATTGAGCGCGTGGTCGAAGTGAGACAGCTCGCCGTCCTGGCTGCGCATGCGTCGGCCGCAATCGAGCATGAAGATGATCTGTTGATCGCGTTCGTCCTGATACTCACGGGCAATCGGTGTACGTTGGCGGGCGGTGGCTTTCCAGTCGATCTGGCGAAGGCTGTCGCCCTCGCGGAATTCACGCAACTGGTTGAACTCCAGCCCCAGGCCACGGCGCGGGCTCTGATGGACACCCAACTGGCTGAGCCAGTGATCCACCGCCTGCAATTGTCCGTCATAGAGCCGGGCGAAGTCCGGGTAGACACGGGTCGTGTCGACCAATGGCACATAACGCCTCGAAGACCAGAACCCCAGGGGGCTGGGTAGATTGATTTCACAGCGCTCGAAGGTGACGTGCCCACGTTTCACCGGACGCAGGCGATACCCCAGCTGTCCCGGTGTGCCGGAAGACAGGACGATCGATTGCGGCATGTTTTCAAATTCAAGGCCGTCGGGAACGTGATCGAACACACGCACGGTCAGGGGCTCGGAGCCTGAATATCTGAGGTCCAGTCGCACTTCGCTCCAGCGTCCCAGGGCCAGGCTGCCCGGCAGGTGACGCAGCACGTCGGGTGACGGCTGGCGCATCAACCGGATGGCGTCGAACAGGCTGACACCCGCCAGCCCCAGCAATGCCCCCCAAAAGAGGGCATTCATTGTGGGGGGGACATGGACATCCAGTGCGCTGAAAATACCGGGCAGCACAGCAAGGCTCGCCAGCCCGAGCAGCCAGCGCAGCAGCGAAACGGAAGGCCTCAGTGCCTGTTTCATAGGCGCGGTGCCGGAACCTGATCGAGCATTTGCTTGAGTACCTGATCCACCGACAAACCTTCGATATCCAGTTCTGCCGACAGGCGTACCCGGTGGCGCAACACGGCCAGGGCACAGCCCTTGATGTCGTCCGGTATGACGAATTCGCCGCCGCGCAACAAGGCCCTTGCCCGCCCGCCACGGACCAGCGCGATGGAGGCCCGCGGCCCTGCACCCAGGCTCAGGCCCGGCCATGTGCGTGTACTGCGTGCCAGACGCACGGCATAGTCGAGCACCTGTTCGTCGATGGGCAGTTCGCTGGCAATGCGTTGCAGTGCCTGCACTTCACGGGCCTGCAGAATCACCCGCAGCGGCTGGACATCGAGCATGTCGGCCCGGGGCGAGCGGGTGACCTGCCGCACCATGCCCAGCTCTTCACTGGCATCGGGATAGTTCATGCGCAGCTTGAGCATGAAGCGATCCAGCTCCGCTTCCGGCAACGGATAGGTGCCTTCCTGTTCGATGGGGTTTTGTGTCGCCAGCACCATGAACGGCTGGGCGATGGGCAATGCCCGGCCTTCCAGGGTGACTTGCCGTTCCTGCATGGCTTCCAGCAAGGCGGCCTGGGTCTTGGCCGGAGCGCGGTTGATTTCGTCGGCCAGCAGCAGATGGGTGAACAAGGGACCCTTGCGCAGTTTGAACTGCTCGGTCTGCATGTCGTAGACCGCGTGGCCGGTGATATCGCTGGGCATCAGGTCGGGGGTGAACTGGATACGGGCAAAATCACCGCCGAAGCAGCGGGCCAGGGCACGAACCAGCAAGGTCTTGCCCAGCCCCGGTACGCCTTCGAGCAGCACGTGGCCGCCGCCGATCAGAGCGGTCAGAACGTCGTCGATCACGGCATTCTGGCCGATCACGGCTTTTTGCAGCTCATTGCGAAGAGCCTGCGCAAGGTGAATGGCACGCTGCCGTTGTTGTGCCTGATTACTGGGAGCCTGTTCAGCCGCGTGCTCGGTGACAGGGTCCATGTCATGGGGCTGGTCGGTCGTTTGATCGCTCATAGATTCTGGAGCCTTGTTAACTGCTAAACCTATTTTACCTTCCATAAATCAACAAGTTACCTAATTTAACTTTTTTGGGAGTTTACGCTTGACGACGAACGGGGCGTCCATAAAAGAAGCATGCTCTGTGTCGCCTATGGGAATCGGGCTGAGTCGATTTAGATCATGCATGATATTGAGTGCGTAGATCCTTTAGCTCACGAAAAAAGCTGTGGATGCCGATCGAACCACGGTGCAGCATAGCAGCTAAGATCAACCCCTCTATTCCTCCCCACCATCACCTCTATCCTATTAGGTTGGCATGGCGTGGGGACTTGGATGATACTAGCCGTATCGTTCATTACTGAAGTCTGAGCATTCACGCAAATCGAACCTGATCATCGTTATCACGAACTCGGTTACCTAATTGTTGAAATGCCGGATTTCGGAACGACTGATTGGCGGACAACTGAAGCCATAAGATGGCTAGGTCGTGCTTCTGCGTTGATGGAGCAAAGCGGAAATTTGGATGATGCGGCTGCTTTCAACTACTCTGTAAATAGCTTATGCCCTAACCCCGCTTTCCAAGCCATATCGAAACGGTGCAGCCCATAACCACTTACCTGTGTAGCGTACTTGGTCCCGCAGGGCTCTGAGCACTTCGGCTAGCCATGGCTTTTTTATCTCTTTAGGTGAGTATTTTCTGCCTTTTCAGCCTTGGCAAAGATATTGTCCGAAGCCGCAGATACTATGATGTTCGTGGATCCATACGCCGACGCCAATATCTTCTGACTTTGCCGTGTTGGCACCTGAGAGTGTTGTCGTGCGTGTTTTAACCGACGCAGCTAGCCGCAAAGTAGGATTGGCTTCGGTTTTCAGATACTGGGTTCAGCTATATGGAGGCTTATGGACTTTGGATGTAAGGCTTGTGCCGCATCGGTTGCTACATTGTCGGCATATTATTGACGAGCTTACTTCTTGAAGTTCGGTCAGTCTTTCGACGCGTTAGCCGCACGTGCTCCCATTAGTATTATACGAGGATTTCCAAGCTTAGAAGCTTAAAATTTAGGCATGCAATTTGATATGGCAGGCACCGTCCCCTACCCACTAAAATGGCGGTGCAGTTGGCGAAGTGCGATTTTAAAAATATCGAGTTTTTATCATAAATGGCGCAATATTGACAATGCTTCTTATCTCGGTGTTGGGCAAGTAACGATAGTATGGTTGCACAATTAGATTGCAGTGGTCAGTAGCGATGCCCTTTAATTATAGACCACAAATAGCAGGGCATCGCGTTGAAGCAGATCTATATCGCCTGTTTCAACCTTCCATTTCCACGCGCCTTACATGCAGAAAACGGCGAAGACACTCTGGAGTATCAGCATATTGGGAAAGCTCTGATAGCAAATCTTTGGTATCATCGAATTCCATTTTTAGTTTGCCTTTTTGCTTGAACACTATGCCCCCTCCAGTTACGAAGTCATGCCGCAATGCTGCCAAGAACCGCCTAAATGCTTCAATTTGCTGCTTACCTCTATAACGAAGCATGCGATTAGCGTTTTCAAATGAAAAAGTTGCCTCAGCTATCGCATCAGCGCAGAAATCATCGTTGCTGCTTTTCTTTAGCAAAGAGCTTATATCATTAGGGTCGTAGAGTATGCTGCACGACAATAGATCAAGTTGAATGAGTTTGTCGATAGTTGCGTCGTTAAGGAAAATCTTCGGTATGTCTTTGCCATCTCTCTCCATTAATGAACGACCCTTGCCCCAGATATTGAATGGCAAAAGACACTCACAAACTTCGATCATGCGTTTTTGAAACAGGTCAATACAGGCGGTATACTCATTCGCCATCTCATTAAAGTCGGTGACCCGAAATTCGGCGGATAGCACGCCTACCAGACACATCTGACTCGCATATAGGTTCTCGATGGAATAGCACGGAGTGATGTAGATACGCTCTGGGTCAGGATTTATCAGCCAGTCATCGTAGTCTTTATCGATAAAACATAGAAACCTACACTTCTTATAGACAGGGTGCTGCAAAATTAGCTTTCGAAGCTCTAATACGGGATTTCTGCCCCCAGTATTTATCCCCACCCAACAGTCTTGACCTAGAATTGAACTCAGTCTGCAAGCATAATACTTTTCGTCGTTCCCTTCAAAAATGCATATCGCAGCTTGTGGCCTCTTGGCGTGAGCTCTGGTCACCTCAAGGAATTTAACCGCAGCGGAAGATGCTGCACTTTTTAGAATAGCCACCCTGCTCATCACAGCTCCTTGATGTAATGCGAGAGATCCACCGTGTATGGCATCAAGTTGTTTTCAAAGATGAACGGGGAATGAGTCGTGGCTAAGAGAAAAGCGCATTTTCCAGAATCTAGAATGTCCGGCAATAGTGTCTTCTGCCACTCCAGCGACAACGAAAGTTCAGGTTCATCAAAGAAGACAGCGAAACTGTTCTGCTTCTGAAGGTAAAGCTTTGCAAATAATGAAATGATTTGCTTCTCACCCGAAGACAAAACTTCCCAACCGACGGACCTTTGATTCTTCCGCCGCACGACCTGCAGCGCGACAGAGCCCTCGTTGTACTTTATCATCTTGTCACCAAGGTATCTGTTGCAAACTTCAGTGAAACTCTGCAGCGCTTGGTCATTTTCGCGTTGTTGCTCATAAACTTTGACCAAGTTAGAGATAAAGAAGATAAGAGGGTCGTGGTCCATAAAAATTGCGTTCGACTCAATCAGCTCCAAAATCCGCTGCTTGGTCTCGCCATCAATGTTGTTTCCGATACGGTCAAGTACGATTTTCACGTCACCCGGTTTTTTAATGCTTTCCTTCAGCTCTTGATCTAGAGAAAACCCCTCGACAAGCTGACTCAGCATCTGCCCATTAACTTTCGAGAACCACTCTACCGATGACGACAGGATCTCCTGGGTGCGGGCTTTGATCAGTTCCTCCACATCTCGCATACCAAAATAAATACTTTCCCTTGTGCCACTCCCATCGTCACCCTCGCCAATAGAAAGATCAACTTCAACGCGGCGATAGGTAGGCAAGTACAGCAAGGTGTATGGAAACTTAGCCTTTATTCTGCTAAATTTTATTTTAGTCTTAACTCCACTTTCTTCATCGGAACCCGGCCCCAAATGCTGCCCCAGAAAGGCAATTAGCGTCTCGGGTGGGAAGCCGGTCTTCTTTTGAGCAAACTTGAAATAAGGATTGGCTTTAAATCTGCTGGGAACATTGGCATGATCAAAATAGGCCTCAACTAGTCTATGTGTTTCTTCTCTGCCTACGAGTATGCATAGGTGGTCGTAGAATGCTTTATCCTTGAATGCGTTAGCAAGGTCCAGTTCCTTGCGAAATATTCTGAATCTCTCACCGTCACCAAACTCAATTTCAATCCACTGAAAATCTATCTTCCCAAGCTTGATACTATCACCTCGAATAGTGTGATATAGGGCATTAAGGATGCTGGTTTTTCCGTGGCCGTTCTCGGCGACCAAAACCCGGCAGTTGTCATCAAAATCGAGACTTACATCTCTCTCTTGAAAAAGTTTATGGATTGAAAAGCGTTTTAGATTGGATGTAGACAATTTGGCACCTAATATCCATGGTGAAAAGCGGCTCATTTGATGGCAATATAATGGCTTAGCTTGTTTTTGTCGTCTACAGTCTGGTACTGGGAAGCTGATGATCTGTGTAAACGAGGTCAGTGACACTGGGGGCACAAACTGACCAGCGTACGGTGGGATTCTGATGCAAGAGGTGAACCTTTCATCTATGATTGCTATCCCAAGCTAACTAGGCGTCATCATGAGCCTTTCTCTGTACTGATCAACGATGTGTGACGAGGTGAGCGTCAATGGATGAGATAGCTCAAGCTCTGCATAAGGTGCTGGCCAGCGCTTCTATCGCCTGGACCGTTTACGAGAGCTCCGTCGGCAAGGTCAGTCGGGCAGAAGAGTCACGTCTCAAGGCTCTCTATGAGGCAGAGAGAGAAACCATTAAAGCGTACGCACGGCTCGTCGAGCAGCACCAGCCGCGTCAGCGCTGAGAATGTTCTGGGCAACATTTCTATTGTCTATTGCCGTAGCCCCTAGGATAGTCACTTCCCACGCAGCTGGCTTCCTGCTACCATTTTTCGCGCGGCTATCACCTCAGGATCTCCGGGTCCCCTCAAACCACTATGCGTCGCTTGCATATGGGATGTAAGGGCCTATCAGCGGCTTGCTGAGAATAAAACGGAGATTTGGTCATGAATAATCATGCCAAGGTTGTACCGGTTCGCCAGTATGATCGTTTCCGGTTTGGTCGCTGGGAGAAGGTGCGCAAGCATCATCGCTCCCTGCCCAACCGGTAAATGAACACTAAGGTGATAGCTGCACCCAGATTCCCCCCTATTATGTCCTTTATCCATCTTTCATTCTGTCGTCAGCAAATAGCTAATTTTCCACCGCCAGCATGGAAGAGGGCGACGACTACTACTATGACTCTTTACCCACTGTCTGACAGGGCTTTAGCTTGATAGTGCGTAGATCTAACTGCTGCAAGGCTTTGGATCATAAGGCATTCCTGAGGGTTTGCAGGTGGGCAACCTGACGGGTGAATTCGGCGTGGGAGAGGCGTTGGCTGGGCCTTGGGCGCAGGGCGTTGCTGATGGCGCTGGTGGGCTGGCGCGTCAGGCGGGCCAGGACCTGCCACTGGTCGGTTACGCCCAGTTTTTCAAAGCCGGGATGACGCAGGCGTGCGCGTCGCAGAATGTCTAGTTGCAGGCTTTTCAACAGGGCCTGTCGACCGCTGTGCCGGCGTACAAAGTCGGCGCTGGCGCGCAAGTATTCGGTCAGTTGCCGCCTGCCGACGGGGGCCGGGGCCTGTACCGGGCCTTCACGCAGTCCGGCGTGCCAGAGGGTCAGGGCGATCAACACGGCGAATGCCGTCAGCGCCAGCGGGAAATGACGCAGCAGCAGGTCCAGCAGGTTGTCATGCTCGCTTTGCAGCAAGAGGGTCACGTCACTGTCCTGGGTGAGGTACCAGAGCAGCCAGGCGTTGTCGTATTTGCCGATGAAGCGTTCCTTCCACAGATTGGCATCCGTGAGCACGGTGATCAGCCCGTCGCCGTAGATCATTTGCAGCATGTGGGTGGCGTCGGCGCTGTTGGCCCAGGACTGGGCATGGTCTTCAGGGTCTTCCAGATGGAAGGCCGGGTTGAAGCTCATATAGGCCGGTTCGCTTTCGTTTTCCAGGTACAGACGGGTCAGTTCCGGCCAGGGAACGGAAGGCGTCGAAAGGCCTGGGGCGGCCAAGGGAATATGGGGTTTTGGCAGTTGCGCCTTTTCTCGCGATTGCTGTTGGCGGTCCTGGGCCTTGATGTCACGGGTGAAATACTGGCGGATGTGGATTCTGTCCAGCAGCAGGTCGCCACTGCGTCCCTTTTTCTCGTCCCATATCTGCTCGGCCACGAACAGCAGGTGGCCGCCCGAACGGGCCCAGGCCAATAGCCGTTCGACCTGGACGGGCGTCATGTTCTCTCGGCTGCCGAGCAACAGGAGGGTCTGCGCCTGCTGACCGGGATCGGGAAGCTCGGGCAGGGTATGGACTGACTTCACCGAGGTCAGGTGTTGACGCAGAAAGTGCTCGGCAGCCAGGTAGGGGTTGGCTGCCGCTTCCGGCGACGGTCCTTGATCGACGCTCGTTTCATAGCGCTCAAGGTTTCTGTAGGCA
This sequence comes from Pseudomonas sp. NPDC089734, assembly GCF_044748865.1. Classification (NCBI taxonomy): domain Bacteria; kingdom Pseudomonadati; phylum Pseudomonadota; class Gammaproteobacteria; order Pseudomonadales; family Pseudomonadaceae; genus Pseudomonas; species Pseudomonas sp. NPDC089734. The sequence continues at coordinate 223,478 of NZ_JBIVGV010000003.1, forward strand.
TAGACACTGCCCAGGACCAGGGCCACGAACAGCAGCAGCCCGACGAATATCCGGCGACGCTTGTTCATGGTTGTGCACCGGTACCGAACAGGCTGCGCCAGCCATCGCAGAGTTCCTGTTGCAGGTGGTCGGGCGGCGGGCGGTGACCATAGGCCAGATTCTGCCAATGGGTGGTCAGCTTTCGGCTGAACGCACTCAGAAGCGGCAGGTTCAGCCGGGCCACTTGCTCCAGGACCTGATGTTCTGTGTCCGATTCCTTGAGGGGCAGGCGGTATTCATTCAGCAAGCGATTGAGCAAGCCTCTGTACAGTAAACCCAGAGCTTCACGCGGCTGACTGGCCCATAGCTGCTGGGCGTGGGTCGCGATATCGTCCGGCAGGCTTTGTGCGCTGACGGGCAGGCCGAAAAGTTGTTCCGGCATTTCGCGCAAGGAGGTTGTCCTTTGCGGCGTACGGCTGACGAAGGTCTTGAACCACTGGCGATAGCGCCAGATCAGCAGCCCGATCAATCCAATGGCCGCGGCCCATAACAGGACCTCGAATACATGAGCGATGGTATTGGCCGATCTCAGCAGCCCGTTCAGCCATTTGAGCAGCGTGTTGGCGTTTTCGGCCTTGGCCTGGGGCGTTTTCTTTTCGGGCTCCGGGAATCGCCAGCCGGTAACGGTCTTGACGTTCTTGAAGGGCGGCTGCTGCAACAGTGTCCGGATTTCCTTTCTGGCGGCCTCGCTGGTCAAGGCCTGGTTGATCAGGCGCGGCGTATCGGGGGAGGCCGGTGACCGGGTTTCGAGATCTTGCTCTGGCTCCGGCAGCGGGCAACTGTAACGCTCAGTGTCGTTTGCCCAGGCGCTGGAGGGCATGGCAGACAGCGCAAGACCAGCGGCCATCAGCACCGTGCAGGCCGTGCCGAGCAGGCGCTGGCGCAACCGCCGGAATATCAGTTCGATGTCCCAGGCTTCCAGTGTCGTGCGGCGATTCAGGTACAGGGTGAAGCCGCAGGACACGTAAACGGGGCCCCAGAAAATCAGTATCAAGGCATAGAAGGCATTGCTCAGGTGCTCGAGCCAGTGCCATCTGCCCTCGCTATTGATCATGCGACTCCAGCCCCAGTCGATTTCAATCTGCTGTGGAATCAAGGCGTAGAGCAGGATGATCAGGCCTGACCACAGGATCACTTCCAGATGGCTGCCGACCAGGGTCAGGCACCGGGCCGCAAGCATGTCTTTCTGGCTGAGCAGGGCAATACGCTGGCTGCGCTCGGCCCCGGACAGGTTTTCCAGTTGTTGCACCGGCAGCAGGAAACTGCGGCTCGGGCTCAGACGGCGCCAGGTCAGGCTTGGAATCAACTGCGTCTTGAGGGTTGCAGGCCAGGCCTTGAGGGCCTGCTTGAGTGTCGGCCTGGAACCGAACAGGGCCTGGGAAAGAATCAGCAGCGGCAGCCGTTCATAGGCAGGTTTGAGCCACCAGAACAGCATGAAGGCCAGGGTCGGGGAGTCCTGACACAGGAGGCTGATCAGCACGAAGACCGGCAGCGTGACGATGGCCCAACTGCTCATCAACAGGGTTCGGTGTTCACGTGCCAGCAACACCCCCAGATCGATGGCTTCCCAGGGGGTACGCGGGCGTATCGCGACGCTGGCATCAGTCAGGGACATGGGAAGTCCGCCCGGCCAGTGTCAGGTAAGCAATCACCAGTGCCCAGAGCGCAAGACCCACCCCATATTTGAGCGTGGGCGCGGGCCAGGTCATCGATGACCAATAGGCTTCGATAAAGGCGGCGATCAACAGAAACAGAATGACACCGCCGATCAGCCGCACACTGGCCTGGGCTGCCAGCCGAAGAGCTTCGGCGCGGGTCAGCCGGCCAGGCGCCAGCAGGGCCAGCCCCAGTTTCAGGCCAGCTGCGCCTGCGAGGGCAATGGCGGTCAGTTCAAAGGCACCATGGCCGACCACGAATGACCAGAAGGTCTGGCCGAACCCGATCTCGGTCAGGTGACCGGCTACCGCGCCGATCATCAGGCCATTGAACAGCAGGAAAAACAGGCTGCCCAGCCCGAACAGCAGTCCGCTGGCGTAGGTCTGAAACGCGATGCCGATGTTGTTCATGATGTAGTAACCGAACATGACCCAGTCATCACTGGATTCACGCTCAAAGGCCTGGCCTATGCGTCTGGCGGCAGGGTCGTACATGCTTTCCATGTCGCTGACCTGCTTTGGACTGACGATGCTGTAGATCAGGTCCGGAAAAAAGTACACCAGCAGACCCATGCCGATCAGGCTGCCGAAAAACAGCAGGCTGGCCACCAGCACCAGACGCCATTCCGCCCGGACGAGACGTGGAAAACCGCCCAGGATAAAGCTCAGGAACTGTGCGCCGATGGCGCTGCGATGGCGATAGAGCTGTTGATGCCCGCGCATTGCCAGTTGGTGCAGGGCGTCGATCAAATGGCTGCTGTAGCCACGTTCCTGCGCCAGTGCCAGTTGATGGCAGATGCGTCTGTAGTCACTGGCAAATGTCTCACCGGGCTGGCGAGCGGCCTTGCCACGCTCAAGCGCATCCAGGCGGTCGCTGAAGTCCTGCCATTGAGGTTGGTGGCGCGTCTCGAACAGGCTCTGTTTCATGTCGGCCCCAGCAGGCCACGGGCGATGCCATTGATATGTGCAACGGCCTTGTCGGGGGAAACGTGCAAGGGTTCGGCCAGTATCGTGGCCAGTTCCTGGGTGCGTGCCGTGGACAGTGTGCTCTGGCGTTCTGCCAGCCCCAGTACGGCGCGCTGTTCGTCCAGGTTCAGCACGAACGGAGCGATAAGTGGTTCGGCCGGAGGGATGACCGGACGCTGGACGGGGACATCGCGGTAGATCACCAGGGTTCCGGCGGCCAGGTCTCCAAGGCGCTTGAACAGAGGGTGGCTCAGGCAACCGATGGCACCGACGGCGTAGCCGAAGGGCAGCATGTCGACCACGCGCAGCAGGTTGCGTATCAAGGACGATGCCCAGCCGATGGGCGTACCGTCATCCTGTATCACCCGCAGGCCCATGATGCGTTTACCCGGTGTGCAGCCCTGATTCAGCACCTCGAACAAGACCATGTACCACCAGGTCACCAGAAACATGGCCAGGGTTGCCAGGCCTGTACCCAGCTTGTCGAACAGCTTGAAGAACATGATGAGCGCGCCGACCAGCAGGGTCCGGATGATCAGGTCGATTCCGAAGGCCAGGGCGCGGGATATCAGCCCGGCAGGTCGCATGACCAGATCGATGCCCTCCGGGGTTTCGATCCTGATCCGGGTATCCAGTGGCGCGCAGGGCGCTGCATTCCTTGGCTCGGCTGGGGATGGCATTGTCGGGAGGGAGACACCTGAGAGCGAGACGTGATGCTATCGGGCACGGCAGCACTACGCAACACGCCATTCATGGCCGCGAAAACAGGGCGCAAGGTTCCGGGTGAGCCTGCATTCGCTATCTACCGGCCTCAAGGCCTACACTTTACCGGTCTTTTGTTCAGGAATCGCCCGTGACCTCCAGCATCTTCTGGTACGACTACGAAACCACCGGCATCAATCCGCGCAATGATCGTGCATTGCAGATGGCGGGTATTCGTACCGACTTTGACCTCAATGAAATCGCGCCGCCCGTCAACCTGTACTGTCAGCCCGGCGATGACATCCTGCCTCATCCGGCGGCGTGTCTGATTACGGGTATCACTCCCGGACGCCTGGCCGAACAGGGGCTTTGCGAAGCCGATTTCATGACCCGTGTGCATGCCGAGCTGTCGGCTCCCGGAACCTGTGGTTCGGGCTATAACACCCTGCGTTTTGACGACGAAGTGACCCGTTACAGCCTGTATCGGAACTTCTTCGACCCTTATGCCCGTGAGTGGCAGGGCGGAAACAGCCGCTGGGATCTGATCGATGTCGTGCGGGCGGCCTATGCCTTGCGTCCCGACGGGATTGTCTGGCCCGAGGAGGACGGAAAGGTCACGCTCAAGCTGGAGCGGCTGACGGCGGCCAACGGTATCGATCACGGGCAGGCGCATGATGCGTTATCCGATGTTCGGGCAACGATTGCCCTTGCACGTCTGATCCGCGAGAAACAACCCAGGCTCTACGACTACCTGTTCGCCTTGCGCAGCAAGCACAAGGTTCAGGAGCAGATTCGTCTGATGCAGCCGCTGGTGCATATTTCGGGACGTTTTTCGGCGGCACGCCATTATCTGGGGGTGGTCTTGCCTCTGGCCTGGCATCCGCACAATCGTAATGCGCTGATTGTCTGTGACCTGCATCTGGACCCTTCACCTCTGTTGGACCTGGATGCCGAAGTGCTGAAACAGCGCTTATATACCCGTCGTGAAGCGCTGGCCGAAGGCGAGCTGCCGGTGCCTGTCAAATTACTGCATATAAACCGGTGCCCGGTGATTGCGCCGCTCAATGTCTTGCGTCCCGAAGATCAGGAACGTTTGCAGCTGGATATGGCGAGCTACCAGGAACGAGTGTCGCGCTTGAGTGAATCCCGTGAAGTTTGGCAGAACAAATGCCAGGTCTTGTATGGCAAGGATGAGTTCGCGGCCACTGAAGATCCTGAGCAGCAATTGTATGACGGCTTTATTGGTGATCGTGATCGGCGTCTTTGTGAGCAAGTACGTTGCGCTGAACCAGAACAATTGGGCAATGAAGTATGGCCTTTTGATGACGCACGCTTGCCTGAATTGTTGTTTCGTTATCGGGCTCGTAACTTCCCCGATACCTTGAATGACGAAGAACAACAGCGTTGGCGTCATTTCTGCCAGCAGCGGCTGCGCGACCCGGAATTCGGAGCGCCCAATACCTTGGAAAGTTTTACAACGGCGCGGGAGGAGTTGTCTCTTAGTGCCGGGCCTGAGCAGCTTGAGGTGTTGAGGCAGTGGCAGGATTATGTACAGCAGTTAACTGAACGATTAGGTGTATGAGGGGAGAAAGGAAAAGTTTTCGGGTAATAAAAAACGCCAGCAAGCTGGCGTTTTTTGTGCGGGTGCAAAAAAGGTGCGACCCGGTGATGCTTAGCCCAGCAGAGTGGCCCAGCTTTCGACTTCGTCGCTGCCCCACTTGGCTTTCCACTCTTTCAGAGTCTTGTGGTTGCCACCTTTGGTTTCGATGACTTCGCCGTTGTGCGGGTTTTTGTATTGCTTGACTTTGCGCGCACGCTTGGTGCCGGTAGTTTTCACGGCGCCACGAGGTGCTTTATTAACTTTGGCTTCTGGATCCAGCAGAGCAATGATGTCACGCAGCGATTTCTGGTATTCGCCCATCAGGGTGCGCAGTTTGCCTTCAAACTCCAGCTCGGTTTGCAGTTTGTCGTCTTGCGACAGGTTCTTCAAACGGGCTTGCAGTTCTTTGATGGCTTCTTCCGTGGCGCGGTATTCGTTGATCAAGGACATGAGGGGGACCTTATGTTGATAGGGTGGCAGGGATACAGTGAGGCAATAATAGTCAGAGGCCTTGAGCAAGTAAACATTAAATAAAAGTTTTATTTGAATTATTTAGAATATACAGAGCGTCCGCAGATTCATGGAACTAGCGATCGTCTGTCAGGTTCCAAAGAAGGTTGCTATTTAAGCGCGCTCAAGTAGCGGGTTTGTTTGGCCTGAGCGAAGGTAAATGCCGGTGGGGACGCGGTGCCGCGTGGTGGCCTGATTTTCTTGCAGGGGCCGGCAACGGAATACTGCAGTTTTGTCGCACAGTCGCTAGAATAGCGCCTTTGCGAAGTTCTGGAGTTTCCCTAAATGCGCACTTTTCGTCTGGTGATTGCTTGCCCGGACCGTGTTGGCATCGTTGCCAAAGTCAGTAACTTTCTGGCCTCCCACAATGGCTGGATTACCGAAGCGAGCCACCATTCCGACAATCTCAGTGGCTGGTTTTTCATGCGCCATGAGATCCGTGCCGATACATTGCCATTCGATCTGGAAGGTTTTCGCGAGGCCTTTACGCCGATTGCCGAAGAGTTCTCGATGGATTGGCGTATCACCGACTCTGCGCAGAAGAAACGTGTGGTGCTGATGGCCAGCCGCGAATCGCACTGTCTGGCTGACCTGCTGCACCGCTGGCACAGCGATGAGCTCGACTGCGACATCGCCTGCGTGATCTCCAACCACCAGGACCTGCGCAGCATGGTCGAGTGGCACGATATTCCTTATTACCACGTACCTGTCGACCCCAAGGACAAGGAGCCGGCGTTTGCCGAGGTCTCGCGTCTGGTCGGCCATCATCAGGCCGATGTCGTGGTTCTGGCGCGCTACATGCAGATCCTGCCGCCTCAGCTGTGCCGTGAATATGCCCATCAGGTCATCAACATTCACCACAGCTTCCTGCCGTCGTTCGTCGGTGCCAAGCCTTATCACCAGGCCTCTCTGCGTGGCGTCAAATTGATTGGTGCTACCTGCCACTACGTGACAGAAGAACTCGACGCCGGCCCTATCATCGAGCAGGACGTCGTACGCGTCAGCCACCGCGACAGCATCGAAAACATGGTGCGTTTCGGCCGCGACGTGGAAAAGATGGTTCTGGCCCGTGGTCTGCGTGCCCACCTGGAAGACCGGGTACTGGTACACGACAACAAGACCGTGGTTTTTGATTGAGTCATCTGCAAATGAATCCGCTCCTGCACACTTGCCTGCAGGAGCGGTTTTAACCGCGAGTCGGTACTGGCCTTTCCATGAGTGAATTCACTTCTACACTGATGAGTTCATTCATGACGAAGAGCCGAGGTACCCATGACGACTGACCCATTCGACAAGGCTACATCCACTGCTCCTCCCACGCTGGGGGAGGGGTGTCTGAGCCGCTATGACCCCGATGCGCTGACGCCTGATAACGGTGCCGACTTCACTGGAGCGGCCAGTCTGTGGCGCCGGTTGCAACAGGAACAATCTCACGAGTCCGATAGCGACGCTTGAGCATTCAGCCAGCCGATTTTGGTCATGGGCTGACGGCCGTCTTTCAACAAGCGTTCAAGGGTGGCCAGCCAATAATCGCGCGAGAAGGCATGGCGCATGTCGACAGGGTGCAGGCCCAGACGAATGGTCGGGGCTTCCTGTAACTGCCTCAGACGGTATTCACCGATGAGCTTCGACGCGCCTCTGCGCCATGCACTTCGCGCACTCCACACAAGCCCCGGCGCATCGACGCCGGTAAAGTCCGGCAGCCGATAAAGATGCTGCGGGTCGCTGGTGTAGCGCAGGGGCAACTGGCGCAACGCTTCGCGAGTCCCCGGGCTCATCAGCCAGGCAGGGGCCACGAAGCCGTGAAGTGGCCAGTCATGGCGTCTGAACAGTTCGATACCTGATTCCAGACGTGTCAGTGCCTGCTGGCAGTTCAGGGTGGAGAACTCGCCTTCCCAGGTGTAGAGACGACGAATGACGTACTCACGCAAGGAGCGTGGCGTCGGGCCCTCATCGCAATGATGGTAGCCATGCAGCACCAGCTCATCGCCGCGTTCAAGCCTCTGCTGTAACAGCTTGCGCAGCTGTGGGTCATGCTCCAGCGGGTCGTGCTTGTGGAAATCAGGCACCACCAGCCAGGTGATGGGAATGGAACCCAATGCGTCAACGGCTGCCACGAACGCTTGATAATCAGCCCAGGTCGACGGTGCCACATCGTGCAAGACCAGCAGCACGCTGCGCGGAATTTGAAGGTTCAAGGTGCTAGCCGTGAGCGAGGGCGGGCAGGCGATATCCCAGGACGGCCCGGTAATGCGCAAGCAACCCGTTGATCACGGAATCCCAGTTGTAATGGGCTTCGACATGGCGTCGTGCGGCCCGGCCTTTTTCGCGGACGTCCTGGTTGAAGAGTTCGCGTACGGCGCAGGCCATGGATCTGGGGTTGTTTGCCTGACACAGCACGCCGCATTCGGGCGTCACGATTTCCGTGAAGGCGCCCGCCGCGACCGCAATCACCGGAATGCCGCTGGCCATGGCTTCGAGTATCACCAGGCCAAAGGTTTCCTGATCGCCGGCATGCAACAGCACATCTGCACTGGCCAGCAACTGCGCCAGGTAGGGAGGTTTGCAGAAGCGGCCAATGACCGACACGTTATCGGGTACCTGAGTCGGCATATGCGAACCCACCAATAGCAGGTGATAGCGTGAGCCAAGCCTTTTCATGCACTGAAGCAGGACCGGCAGATTTTTCTCTTTCGAGCCGCGGCCTGCAAATATCAGCAAGTGGGTGTTTTCATCCAGGCCGAGCTCCGCTTTCAGGCACGGTGTTCTGTGGCGTGGATGGAAGACTGCCAGGTCGACCCCCAGCGGTTGTGCATAAACATTCTCGACGCCCATGGCGATCAGTTTGTCGGCCATGACCTGACTGGGTGCCAACACCCGGTCGAAGTTGCCATACAGCTTGCTGATATAGGCTTCGACACTGGTGCCCATCCAGTGCCCCATGCGATTGCTGACCAGCAAGGGAAGGTCCGAGTGATAGAAGCCGATGACCGGAACATCCAGTTGCCGCCGGGCATCGAGTGCGGCCCAGGCGGTGAGGTAGGCGTCACCGACTTCAATCAGGTCGGGTTGCAGGCTATGCAGCGCATTGCGCCAGGGCGACACCCGCAATGGAAAGCGATAACCATTGCTGAACGGCAGAGCGGGAGCGGCCACGTGATAAATGCCATCGTTATGACTGGAACTGGCACCGGGTATCAGCAGGCTGTGACGAACATCGGGGTAGTGCCCAAGGCGTCTATGCTTGGCATCGAGGTAGGTGCGGACTCCGCCGCTGGCGGGGGCGTAGAACATGGTCATGTCGGCGATATGCACTGTGGACACTCCTCCGATCAGTGGTCGTTCTTTCGTTGACCTCTGACAAGAATAGATGTTCGTCTGCAAATCCACCGCTTGGCGGGAGTGTCATGAGTCGGTTTGCTAAACGGGTCAATGCTGAAGCTTTCTTGAAAACGGCCTAAAGTCAGTGTTCTGAATGCTGCGTAAAAGAAGGTGATGACATGCCTGACGCTCGGGAAATGGTTTTGGGTGCCGACCTGGACGGGCAGCCGGTCTTTCAGGCGTTGCGCCTGGCCAACCGTCATGGTCTGGTGGCCGGTGCGACCGGCACTGGCAAGACGGTGACCCTGCAACGGCTGGCCGAGGCGTTCAGCGATGCCGGTGTCGCTGTTTTCGCCGCCGATATCAAAGGCGATCTCTGTGGGCTGGGGGCGGCGGGAAGCCCTCAGGGCAAGATTGCCGAACGTATTGCCAGCATGCCCTGGCTCAAGCATCAACCTCGGGAGTATCCGGTTACGTTGTGGGATGTTGACGGTCAGTCCGGTCATCCTCTGCGGACGACTCTGAGTGAAATGGGGCCGTTGTTATTGGGCAATCTGCTTGAGCTGAGTGACAGTCAGCAATCGGCCCTGTACGCCGCGTTCAAGGTGGCCGATCGTGAAGGGTTGTTGCTGCTGGATATCAAGGACCTCAAGGCTCTGCTCAATCATCTGCGTGACAACCCTCAACTGCTGGGCGAAGACGCGGCGCTGATGACCACCGGTTCCAGTCAGGCCTTGCAGAGGCGTCTTGCCGTGCTGGAGCAGCAGGGCGCCGAGGCTTTGTTCGGTGAGCCCGCGTTGCAACTGCAGGACATTCTTCAGCCAGCGGATGATGGACGAGGGCGTATTCATTTGCTGGACGCGAGCCGGTTGGTGCATGAAGCACCCAAGGTTTACGCCACGTTCCTGCTATGGCTGCTGGCAGAGCTGTTCGAGCAACTGCCGGAAAGGGGGGATGCCGACAAGCCGCTGCTGGCGCTGTTTTTCGATGAGGCACATCTGCTGTTTGCCGATACGCCCAAGGCGTTGCAAGAGCGGCTTGAGCAGGTGGTGCGCCTGATTCGTTCCAAGGGCGTGGGTGTGTATTTCGTCACTCAATCGCCGGGGGATCTGCCGGATGCCATTCTGGCGCAGCTCGGTCTGCGTATTCAGCATGGGCTCCGGGCATTTACGGCCAGGGAGCAGAAGTCGCTGCGGGCCGTGGCGGACGGGTTCAGGCCCAACCCTGCCTTCGATGCGCTCAGCGTGCTGACTGAACTGGGGATTGGCGAAGCCCTGGTGGGAACCTTGCAGGACAAGGGCACGCCAGCCATGGTCCAGAGGGCACTGATTGCCCCGCCCCAGTCACGTATCGGGCCGTTGAGCGAGGCCGAACGTGCGAACCTGATTGCCCGGTCTCCGTTTGCGGGGCGTTATGACAAGCCTGTTGATCGTGAGTCGGCTTACGAGATGCTTGTCACTCGCAAGGCGAGCGTCCCGGAACAGGCCGATGCGCCTGCCGCTTCTGAAGCCGAGTCGGAAAGCTTCGGGGACAAGGCGGGGGAGTTTCTGGGCAGCCTTGCCGGTCAGGCGATGAAAAATGCCATGCGCCAGGCGGCGACCCAATTGGGACGTGAGCTGGTGCGAGGTTTGATGGGGTCGTTGCTGGGCGGCAAGAAGCGCCGGTAGCGGTCGTGATCGGCAAGAGGCGGCACCGTGTGCACCGCCTCTTGTTCACTGGATCAGGCCAGAGCCTTGGACGCCAGCCAGAACAGGCAGGCCGACAGTGCAACGGTGGCGGGCAGGGTCAGGACCCAGGCCAGCAGGATCGTACGCACGGTGCCGCTTTGCAGGCCGCTCTTGTTGGCGACCATGGTTCCGGCTACACCCGACGACAGAATGTGGGTGGTCGAAACGGGCAGGCTGAAGATGTTGGCCATGCCGATGGCGCAGGCCGTGGTGATCTGTGCCGACATGCCTTGAGCGTAAGTCATGCCCTGCTTGCCGATCTTCTCGCCGATGGTCAGTACCACACGTTTCCAGCCAACCATGGTGCCGATACCCAGCGCCAGTGCGACTGCCAGAATCACCCAGAACGGAGCGTATTCGGTCGTCCCGGTCAGGTCCTTGCGCAGTTTTTCCAGGTCGGATTTCTCGCGGGAACCCAGGTTCGGCAGCTTGCCGACCTTGCGTGCGGTGTCGTCCAGGCACAGCAGGTAGCGACGGACTTCAATGCGTTGCTCCGAGGAGAGCGAGTGATAGTCGGCCACACCTTTCAGCGTGTCGAGCAGCGCGTCGATGGTCGGTTCGGTCTGGGCCGGGTTGCACGCCGCACTGGACGGCAGGTCGCCCTTGAGCGATTTGCCCATGGCCAGGTATTCGCCCAGCGTGCTGCTGTTGCGCTGATAGAACTGGCTCAGGTGCAAGGTGGCATCCCGGGTCCGTTCGATCTGGTAGGTGGTGCTGTTGAGGTCCAGCACGAACTGGCTCGGCACGATACCGATCAGTACCAGCATGATCAGGCCGATGCCTTTCTGGCCATCGTTGGAGCCATGGACAAAGCTGACGGCCATGGCCGAGATGACCAGCACCAGACGGTTCCAGAAGGGTGGGTGTTTCTTGTCGTCGATCTTGCGACGCTGCTCGGGCGTCTTGTGCATCTTGGACAGTGGACGCCACCACTTCAGGCCGACGAGCACCAGCCCGGCGACCAGGAAACCGGCCAGAGGCGAGAACACCAGCGAAGCGCCGATATCGATCGCTTTCTGCCAGTTCACGCCATCAGCCAGCGGGATGTCGTTGATCAGGGCATTGGCCAGGCCCACGCCCAGGATCGAACCGATCAGCGTGTGGGAGCTGGAAGCCGGAATGCCGAAATACCAGGTCCCCAGGTTCCAGGTGATCGCCGCAGCCAGCAGCGAGAACACCATGGCAAGCCCGTGGCCGGTGTTGACGTTGATCAGCAGTTCCACCGGCAGGAGGTGAACGATGGCATACGCCACGCCCACGCCCCCCAGCAGCACGCCGAGGAAATTGAACACACCCGAGAAGAACACGGCCAGATGAGGCGGCATGGCCTTGGTGTAAATGACTGTCGCCACCGCGTTGGCGGTGTCATGAAAGCCGTTTATGAACTCGAACGTTAGGACGAAAGCCAGGGCAAGCAACAGGCTTACTATCACCCAGGCATCAAGTCCGCTGAATAAATCGATCATGTAGGTTTTCTGACCCGGTCTGAAGGGGGCGCGATTATGACAGAAAAAATACAGATCGACTTGCCAGCCGCTGATTGGTAGTGATCAAAGTCAAAAAAAAGACATGCCACAGGCGCCAGGAAAGGCGGTGACAGCCGGTTTTCAGACGTTTCGAAGCGCAGATACCAACAGCATGGGCCTGTTAAAGCCCATGAGGGTCATTGCTCTTCTTTAAGGTCTTTTTCCATTTTCTGCAGTTCTTGCTTGAACGCCTGATCCAGGAGACTGGCTCTTTTGCGCCAAGGCTTGCGTTCCGGTTCGGGTTGCGCGGCATAGGTGGTGACTTCCCCGCCGTAGACATCCTTGTAACGTTGTTCCTGGCGCTCAAGTTCCGCGCGCAGTTCTTCTTTAGTCACTGTGTTACCTGATTGAGTCGAATTAAATCCGGTGATAACGCGAAACACGGCAAGTGTGTTCTTTCCTGTGGTCTGGCCGGCGGCAAAACATGGATGACTTGTTTGGCCAGGCAGAACGATCCGGCTTTTTCACAAAGGCCTGAACACGTGATTGCGGCTCGCGGCTACGGGCACCAGAAAAAACAGCTGTCGTAGCGACATTCGTTTTTGAGTCAAGCGCATAGGGCTAACATTGACCGTTCCCTGCTCCGGTAATGAACTGCATGGCATGCAGGCGGGCAAGGTATAACCAGTCAAGTGATCGTTACTATCTCCAAGAAGTTAAGCCTCGTCAACTACAGCGGTTGTCGAAGGGGCAGGCGCTTCCATAAATATTGTTTTTTTGTGCGACGCTTCTGAAGTTTTAGTCAGTCATGAATATGTCTGAACTTTCATGTGTTCAGTTTCAAGGCGCACAGACAGAATTCTGGCGACAGAATTCAAATGAAAATGTTACATCCGATTAAGTGCGCATTTGACCGGAACAGGTGCGTCAAGACGTCGCGGATAGTGTCAGGGTAAAAGCGGTAATGAAAACGGCCTTGCTTCGTGGGCAAGGCCGTTGCCTTGGACTTCTCAGTGGGCACCTGACCAGGATTTCCAAGAAGCCACTTCATGGCAGGGGTAAAGGTATAAGTATATTTGCGACGGGTCAATTGCGATTATCGGCCATTGGTTCGATAATCGCACAATCCGGGCTTCATAGAACCTCTGCAAAAGGGGCTGAAGCCAGCGGTTTACAAGGCCTGAGAGATGCTACAGAGGTGTTGGCAATGAATGATGAACTGCGTAATTCTTTTGCATCGCTGGCACCGCCTATCGTGGCGTCGCCTGCAAAGCGCATCCAGGCGCTGACCGGGGATCCGGATTTCATGACGTCCCTGGCACGCGGCCTTGCCGTGATTCATGCCTTTCAGGAGCGCAAGCGGCATCTGACCATTGCCCAGATCAGCCACCGTACGGAAATCCCACGGGCGGCGGTTCGTCGTTGTCTGCACACGCTGATCAAACTGGGTTACGCGACGACGGACGGTCGAACCTATTCGCTGCTGCCCAAGGTATTGACCCTCGGTCATGCCTATCTGTCCTCGACTCCGCTGGCGGTTTCTTCACAGCCTTACCTGGACCGCATGAGCGACTTGTTGCATGAGGCCTGCAACATGGCGACCCTCGAGGGTGATGACATCCTTTATATCGCTCGCTCGGCAACCACCCAGCGGCTCATCTCCGTCGACCTGTCCGTCGGCGGACGACTGCCTGCCTATTGCACGTCCATGGGCCGTATCCTGCTGGCGGCACTGGATGATGTTTCTTTGCGCGAATACCTCGATCACGTGGACTTGCAGCCCAAGACCAGCCGGACCATCCGTACCCCCGAAGCGTTGCTGGAATGCCTGCAACTGGTTCGTCAGCAAGGCTGGTGTATCGTCGATCAGGAGCTGGAACAGGGGCTGCGCTCGATTGCCGTGCCGGTCTACGATGCTTCGGGCCAGGTGCTGGCGGCGTTGAATGTCAGTACCAGTGCCGGACGGGTGGCCCGTAGCGAACTGGAGCAGCGTTTCCTGCCGATCATGCTGGATGCGAGCCGGGATTTGAGTACGCAACTGTTCACGTGAGGGTGTGTTTTTCTCGCCCGATTCATTGCACTCATAAGCCGCATTGAATGCGTTCGATTATCGAACGGTTAGTCGATTATCGGATTGTTTGCTGTCGTGCTCAGGCATAACCTCGTTTTCATTGCGGCGCTCTTCGCGCCGATCATTGAACGTGATGTCGGGTTCGGGAGCACCTCATGGCTGAAATTCTTTCTCTACGTGATGCAGTGAAGCAACTGGTCAACGATGGCGATACCGTTGCACTGGAAGGCTTCACCCATCTGATTCCCTCGGCTGCCGGCCATGAAATCATCCGGCAGGGCAAAAAGGACCTGACGCTGGTCCGCATGACGCCGGATCTTATCTACGACCAGTTGATCGGTGCCGGTTGTGCGAAGCGCCTGATCTTTTCGTGGGGCGGAAATCCGGGGGTGGGTTCCTTGCATCGTCTGCGTGATGCGGTCGAAAAGCAGTGGCCGCATGCGATGGAAATCGAAGAGCACAGCCATGCCGACCTGGCCAACGCCTACGTGGCGGGCGCCTCGGGTTTACCGTTCGCGGTGCTGCGCGCCTACGCCGGTTCCGATCTGCCGAAGGTCAACCCGCTGATCAAGACTGTGACCTGCCCGTTCACGGGAGAAGTGCTGGCCGCTGTGCCATCGGTGCGCCCGGATGTCACGGTGATCCATGCCCAGAAAGCCGATCGCAAGGGCAACGTCTTGCTGTGGGGCATCCTTGGCGCGCAAAAGGAGGCTGCACTGTCGGCCAGGCGCTGCATTGTCACGGTCGAAGAAATCGTCGATGACCTCAACGCGCCCATGAACTCCTGCGTACTGCCCACCTGGGCCTTGAGTGCGGTCTGCCTGGTGCCAGGCGGTGCTCATCCGTCCTACGCCCATGGCTACTACGAGCGGGACAACCCCTTCTATCAGGCCTGGGACCCGATTGCCCGGGACCGCGACAGCTTCAACGCCTGGATTGATGAATATATTCACGGCACGGCGGATTTCAGTGAGTTCCAGAGCAAGCTGGCCAGCGCAGCGGAGGCAAAATAATGACGTACACCACCAGTGAAATGATGACCATCGCTGCCGCTCGCCGCCTGCGTAACGGTGCTGTCTGCTTCGTCGGTATCGGCTTGCCGTCCAAGGCCGCCAACCTGGCCCGCCTGACCTCCTCGCCGGATGTGGTGCTGATCTACGAGTCCGGCCCGATCGGGGCCAAACCGAGTGTCTTGCCACTGTCCATTGGCGATGGTGAGCTGGCGGAAACCGCCGACACGGTGGTCGCCACCAGCGAAATCTTCCGTTACTGGCTGCAAGGCGGACGTGTCGACGTGGGGTTTCTGGGTGCTGCACAGGTCGACCGCTTCGGCAATATCAACACCACGGTGGTGGGCGATTACCACAACCCGAAAGTCCGTCTGCCGGGCGCGGGGGGCGCGCCGGAAATCGCCGGTTCGGCCAAGTCGGTGCTGATCATTCTCAAGCAGTCGGCCCGTTCGTTCGTCGACAAGCTGGACTTCGTGACCTCCGTCGGGCATGGCGAAGGTGGCGATTCACGCAAGCGGCTTGGTCTGCCGGGTGCCGGTCCGGTGGGGATCATCACCGACCTGTGCATCATGGAGCCGGAGGCTGGCACAAACGAGTTTGTGGTCACCACTCTGCATCCGGGTGTCACCCGTGAGCAGGTCATTGCGGCCACCGGCTGGGACATTCGCTTTGCCGAGCATGTCGTCTTCTCCGAAGAGCCGACGGATACCGAACTCAATGCCCTGCGCGAACTGGAAGCCAGGACCGCTGCGGCTCACGGTCAGGTCGCAGGAGAAGCATGATGCGTGATGTCTTTATCTGCGATGCGATTCGTACGCCTATCGGGCGTTTCGGTGGCGGTCTGTCGTCCGTGCGTGCCGACGATCTGGCGGCGGTGCCGATCAAGGCCCTGATGGAGCGTAATCCATCGGTCGACTGGGAAGCTCTCGACGAGGTGTTCCTCGGTTGCGCCAACCAGGCGGGCGAGGACAACCGCAACGTGGCGCGCATGGCCGCTTTGCTGGCGGGCCTGCCGCATGGCATTCCCGGCGTGACCCTCAACCGCTTGTGCGCTTCGGGCATGGACGCCATCGGCACGGCTTTCCGGGCCATTGCGGCCGGTGAAATGGAACTGGCGATTGCCGGTGGGGTGGAGTCGATGTCGCGTGCGCCCTTTGTCATGGGCAAGGCCGATGCGGCTTTCTCGCGCAACATGAAGCTGGAAGACACCACCATTGGCTGGCGCTTCATTAACCCGGTCATGAAGGCGTTGTATGGCGTCGATTCGATGCCGGAGACCGCCGACAACGTGGCCGATGATTTCAAGATTTCTCGAGCCGATCAGGACGCTTTCGCCCTGCGCAGCCAGCAACGCACTGCCGTTGCCCAGGCTGCGGGCTTTTTCGAGGAAGAGATCGTGCCGGTGCGGGTTGCACACAAGAAGGGCGAAACCCTCGTCGACAAGGATGAACACCCACGCGCCGATACCAGCCTGGAAACCCTGAGCAGGCTTAAACCGGTCAATGGCCCTGAAAAGACCGTGACCGCCGGGAATGCTTCAGGTGTCAACGACGGTGCTGCCGCGTTGATCCTGGCTTCGGCCGAAGCGGTCAGGAAACATGGCCTGACCCCAAGGGCGCGTGTTCTGGGCATGGCCAGCGCGGGTGTTGCTCCGCGCGTGATGGGCATCGGCCCGGTGCCCGCAGTGCGCAAGCTGGTGGAGCGTCTGGGCCTGGCGGTTTCCGATTTCGATGTCATCGAGCTGAACGAAGCCTTTGCCAGTCAGGGATTGGCGGTGCTGCGTGAGTTGGGCCTGGCTGACGATGCGCCTCAGGTCAATCCGAACGGCGGGGCGATTGCCCTGGGGCATCCGCTGGGCATGAGCGGTGCCCGGCTGGTCTTGACGGCCTTGCACCAACTGGAAAAGACCGGTGGCCGCAAAGGTCTGGCGACCATGTGCGTGGGCGTAGGGCAAGGCCTGGCCTTGGCGATCGAGCGCCTGTGATACACCGTCCGTAGGAGCGAATTCATTCGCGAAGAGGCTGGTTACATTCGCAAAACATACACCGGCCTCTTCGCGGATAAATCCGCTCCTACGGGGATGTTGGTTGTACTTGTCGGCGTTGAATGTTACAGATTGTTTCTAGTCGCCTAATCTGGATGGGGGAAATAATGACAACGACAAATACGACTGAAGCCACTGAAACGCTCTACACCGCAGAAGAACGGGGCAAGAGAATCTTCGCTATCGTGGGGGCCTCTTCCGGCAACCTCGTGGAGTGGTTCGACTTTTACATCTACGCCTTCTGTGCCATCTACTTCGCTCCGGCGTTCTTTCCTTCCGACGATCCCACCGTGCAATTGCTCAACACCGCCGGTGTGTTCGCGGCCGGGTTTCTGATGCGTCCGATCGGGGGCTGGCTGTTCGGGCGTGTGGCGGACAAGCATGGTCGCAAGAATTCCATGCTGATTTCCGTGACCATGATGTGTGCCGGCTCACTGATCATTGCCTGTCTGCCGACCTATGCTGCGATCGGTGCCTGGGCGCCGGCCTTGCTGTTGATGGCGCGTCTGCTGCAAGGGTTGTCGGTGGGTGGAGAATACGGAACCACGGCCACTTACATGAGTGAGGTCGCCTTGCGCGGCAAGCGCGGTTTCTATGCGTCCTTCCAGTACGTGACCCTGATTGGCGGGCAGTTGCTGGCAGTGCTGACCGTGGTGATCCTGCAACAATTCCTTACCACTGAAGAACTGCGCGAATACGGCTGGCGGATCCCGTTCGTGATCGGTGCGGCCGCTGCCGTGATTGCCTTGCTGTTGCGCCGCTCGCTCAATGAAACCACCACCGCCGAAAGCCGTCAGGACAAGGATGCCGGCAGCATTGCTGCGCTCTTCAAGCACCACAAGGCCGCTTTTATCACCGTGCTGGGGTACACCGCCGGTGGCTCGCTGATTTTCTACACCTTCACGACGTACATGCAGAAATATCTGGTCAACACCGGCGGCATGCAGCCAAAGACCGCCAGCTACATCATGACCGGCGCGCTGTTTCTGTACATGTGCATGCAACCGCTCTTCGGGATGCTGGCGGACAGGATTGGCCGTCGTAACTCGATGCTGTGGTTCGGCGCGCTGGGCGCTCTTTGCACCGTGCCGATCCTGATGACCCTGAAAACCAACACCAGTCCGTTTCTGGCGTTCGTGCTGATTACGCTGGCTCTGGCGATTGTCAGTTTCTACACCTCCATCAGCGGCCTGGTAAAAGCCGAAATGTTCCCGCCACAGGTGCGTGCACTGGGTGTCGGTCTGGCGTATGCCGTGGCCAATGCGGTATTCGGCGGGTCGGCCGAATACGTGGCCCTGAGCTTCAAGAGCAATGGTATGGAAAATACCTTCTACTGGTACGTGACGGCCATGATGGTGGTGGCTTTCCTGTTCAGTCTGCGCTTGCCTAAACAGCCTGCTTACCTGCATCACGATCATTGATCGCTGTTTGTTCCGGGCACAAAAAAACCACCTTTCGGTGGTTTTTTTGTGGGAGCCGATCAGAACAGTTGAACGGATGGCTTCTCTTTGGCGATCGGCTGAGTGTTGCCACTCTGCTCGTACCAGCCTCCACCGAGGGCCTTGTACAGGTTGACCTCGCTGGTGAGCTGGGACAGGCGATCGGTGATCAGCGTCTGTTGGGCACTGAACAGCGAGCGCTGAGCGTCAAGGAACGTCAGGTTGCTGTCGATCCCGATCCGGTAGCGACGCTCGGCAAGACGGTAGTAGTCCTGGCTGGCAGTGACGAAATCACGCTGTGCCTGGAGCTGCTCGTTGTAGGTCTTGCGTGAGGCCAGGCCGTCGGAGACTTCCTGGAACGCTGTCTGAATCGCCTTCTCGTAGTTGGCGACGTTGATTTCCTTCTGGATCTTGGCGTAGTCCAGGCTGGCGCGCAGGTTACCGGCGTTGAAGATCGGCAGGTTGATGCTTGGCTGGAACGACCAGGCACCCGAACCGCCCTTGAACAGGCCGGACAGGTCGGTGCTGGCTGTACCCGCACTGGCTGTCAGGCTGATGCTCGGGAAGAAGGCGGCGCGTGCAGCCCCGATATTGGCGTTGGCGGCCAGCAGGTTGTGTTCGGCCTGCAGAATGTCCGGACGACGCTGCAACAGATCGGACGGCAGGCCGACCGGCATTTCGGTCAGCAGATCGTCATTCAGCGGCTGAGCTTCTGGCAGGTTCTCAGGCAGGGCAGAGCCCAGCAGCAGGGTCAGGTTGTTCTGATCCTGTGCGACCAGTCGCTGGTATTGGGCCAACCGGGCGCGGGCACTTTCAACCGAGGTACGCGACTGGCTCAGGTCCAGTGCCGAAGCCACACCGACTTCATTGCTGCGCGAAGTCAGGCGATAGCTTTCCTCGTAGGTCTTGAGGGTTTCCTGCGTCAGCTTGAGCAGTTCCTTGTCGGCCTGCCAGGTCAGGTAAGCGTTGGCGACGTTGGCCACCAGACTGATCTGTGTACTGCGACGGGCTTCTTCGCTGGCGAAGTACGTCTGCAACGCTTGCTCGCTGAGGCTGCGCACGCGACCGAACAGGTCCAGTTCATAGGAACTGATACCCAGGTTTGCCGCATAGGAACTGGTGATGCCTGCCTGGCCCGAGGTGGACATGTCAGCCGGAACGCGCTGACGTGTGCCCGTGGCATTCGCCGAGACGGCCGGGAACAGATCGGAACGCTGAATGCGGTATTGCGCACGGTAAGCGTCGATGTTCAGCGCCGCGACCCGAAGGTCGCGGTTGTTGACCAGTGCGGTCTGGATCAGCTGTTGCAGCGCAGGGTCACGGAAGAACTGACGCCAGCCTT
Source organism: Pseudomonas sp. NPDC089734 (assembly GCF_044748865.1). Lineage (NCBI taxonomy): Bacteria > Pseudomonadati > Pseudomonadota > Gammaproteobacteria > Pseudomonadales > Pseudomonadaceae > Pseudomonas > Pseudomonas sp. NPDC089734. The sequence goes on from NZ_JBIVGV010000003.1 coordinate 243,370, forward strand.
GTTCGGCTGCGGCACGTTCTGCGGACTCTGCTGGCAGGTAGGCAGGACCTTGCGGGTACTGCGCGGCGACCGGGGATTCCGGTTGCTTGTACTCGGGAATCAAAGAGCAGCCGCCGAGAATGAACGCGGTAACTGCAAGAGAAATCAGGGACTTGCTCATTGGCCAGCCTCATCGTGTGGAATATGTTTCTGCTTGCTCTTGAAGAGCGCCGAGATCGAAACGAAGAACAGCGGTACCCAGAAGATCGCCAGGATAACGGCCGTGATCATACCGCCAATTACGCCTGTACCGATCGAATGTTGACTGCCCGAGCCTGCGCCCGTGGAGATGGTCAATGGAACCACACCCAGGATGAAGGCCATGGAGGTCATCACGATAGGGCGCAGACGCATCCGGCAGGCCTCAATGGCTGCCTCGGCCAGACTCTTGCCCTGTTCGTGCAGTTCCTTGGCGAACTCGACGATCAGAATGGCGTTCTTCGCGGCCAGACCGATCGTGACCAGAAGACCGACCTGGAAGAACACGTCGTTGGACAAGCCGCGCAGACTGGTTGCCATCAATGCACCGATGACGCCCAGTGGCACAACGAGCATGACCGCGATCGGAATCGACCAGCTTTCATACAGCGCTGCCAGACAGAGGAAGACGACCAGCAGGGACAGTGCGTACAGCGCTGGAGCCTGGGAACCGGACAGACGCTCCTCGTAGGACAGACCCGTCCAGGAGATGCCGATACCGGCCGGCAGTTTCTTGGCCAGTGCTTCGACTTCGGCCATGGCCTGACCGGTACTGTAGCCAGGAGCCGGTGTACCGAGAACTTCCTCTGCCGCCACACCGTTGTAGCGCGACAGTTTAGGTGAGCCGAAGACCCACTTGCCGCTGGCGAATGCCGAGAACGGCACCATCTCGCCGGCACTGTTGCGTACGTACCACTTGTTCAGGTCTTCCGGTGTCATGCGTGCGCCCGAGTCGCCCTGCAGGTACACCTTCTTGACGCGGCCACGGTCGATGAAGTCGTTGACGTAGCTGCCACCCAGGGCAATGGACAGAGTGCTGTTGATGTCCGACAGCGTGATGCCCAGCGCGCTGGCGCGTTCGTCATCGATCAGCAACTGATACTGCGGCTCGTCGTTCAGGCCGTTCGGACGTACACCTGCCAGAACCTTGCTCTGTGCAGCCATGCCCAGGAACTGGTTGCGGGCTTCCATCAGTTTTTCGTGGCCGACGCCACCCTGATCCTGCAGGTAAACGTCGAAACCGGTGGCGTTACCCAGTTCCAGAACAGACGGAGGAACGACAGCGAACACCATGGCATCGCGGAAGCTGAAGAAGTGTGCCTGGGCACGCTTGGCCAGCTCGAAGACGCTGTTTTCTGCCGAACGCTCATCCCACGGCTTGAGCATCACGAACGCAATGGCCGAGCTTTGGCCGCGACCGGCAAAGTTGAAGCCGTTGACCGAGAAGACCGATTTGACCGCGCCGCTTTCCTTGGTCAGCAGGTGGTCACGCATCTTGTCGATGACTTCCTGCGTACGCTGGGACGACGAACCGGCCGGTGTCTGGATCTGGGCGAAGATAACGCCCTGGTCCTCTTCCGGCAGGAAGGCTGAAGGAATGCGGGTGAACATCCAGATCATGCCGACGCAGATCAGGACATAGGCCAGGTAGGCCGGGAATTTATGCTTGAGCATATTCCCCACGCCGCGTTCGTAGCTCTCCACGCTGCGGTCGAAGGTGCGGTTGAACCAGCCGAAGAAGCCACGCTTGGGTTGATCGTGTTTCTCGTGGTCGATCGGCTTGAGCATCGTGGCGCACAGCGCCGGGGTGAAGATCAGGGCCACGACGACCGACAGCGCCATCGCGGAAACGATGGTGATCGAGAACTGCTTGTAGATCACACCGGTGGAGCCGCCGAAGAACGCCATCGGCAACAGTACTGCCGACAGCACCAGCGCAATACCCACCAGTGCGCCCTGGATCTGCTCCATGGACTTGATGGTGGCCTGACGCGGTGACAACTTCTCTTCGGCCATGACCCGTTCGACGTTTTCCACTACGACGATGGCGTCGTCCACCAACAGACCGATGGCCAGGATCATACCGAACATGGTCAGGGTGTTGATGGTGAAGCCGAAGGCCGCGAGGATGCCGAAGGTACCCAGCAATACCACCGGAACGGTCAGCGTGGTGATGACCGTGGCACGGAAGTTCTGCAGGAACAGGTACATCACCAGGAACACCAGAACGATCGCTTCGCCCAGGGTATGGACTACCCCGGAAATCGATTCGCTGACGACTGGCGTGGTGTCATACGGGTAAACGACTTTCATGCCTTGCGGGAAGAACGGTTCCAGCGATGAAACCGTTGCCCGGATGGCCTTGGCCGTGTCCAGTGCGTTGGCGCCAGGTGCCAGCTTGATAGCCAGACCGGAAGCCGGTTTGCCGTTGAACTGCGAGTCGATGCTGTAGTTCTCGGCACCGAGACCGACAGTGGCGACATCCTTGATGCGCACCTGAGAACCATCGGAGTTGACCTTCAACAGGACATTGCCGAACTGCTCTGCGGTTTGCAGGCGGGTCTTGCCGATGATGGTGGCGTTCAGCTGCTGACCGCTGATGGCGGGCAGGCCACCCAGTTGACCGGAGGACACCTGGACGTTCTGGGCTTCGATGGCGCTGCTGACATCACCGGGGGTCAGCTGAAAGTTGTTCAGCTTGGCCGGGTCGAGCCAGATACGCATGGCGTACTGGGCACCGAATACCTGGAAGTCACCCACACCGGAGGTACGGGAAATCGGGTCCTGCATGTTCGAGACGATGTAGTTGGCCAAGTCTTCCTTGCCCATGCTGCCGTCTTCGGACACCAGGCCGATCACCATCAGGAAGTTCTTCACAGCCTTGGTCACACGGATACCCTGTTGCTGCACTTCCTGCGGCAACAGTGGCGTGGCCAGGTTCAGCTTGTTCTGAACCTGAACCTGCGCCGTATCCGGGTTGGTACCCTGGTTGAAGGTCGCGGTGATGGTCATGCTGCCGTCGGAGTTACTTTCCGAACTGACATAACGCAGGTTGTCGATACCGTTGAGCTGTTGCTCGATGACCTGCACCACGGTGTCCTGCACGGTCTGCGCGGACGCGCCCGGGTAGGTCACCTGGATCGCGATGGCCGGCGGCGCGATACTCGGGTACTGGTTGATCGGCAGGCTGAGGATCGACAGAGAGCCGACCAGCATGATCACCAGGGCGATAACCCAGGCGAAGATCGGGCGATCGATAAAGAATTTCGACATGGGTTACTCCCCTTTGCTGCCTGCGGCTTTTTCAGTGGCCGGGGCAGGCGCCGGGTTTGCTCCTTTGACGTTGGTCGCTTCCGAGACTTTCACTTCTGCGCCCGGCTTGACGTATTGCAGGCCTTCGGTGATGACACGATCACCTGCGTTCAGGCCTTCTTCGATCAGCCATTCGCTACCTACGGTGCGCTTGGCGACCAGAGTACGCAGTTCAACCTTGTTGTCCTTGTTGACGATCAGGGCTGTCGGGGTGCCTTTCTGGTCACGGGTCACGCCTTGTTGTGGCGCGAGAATGGCCTGGGCGTTGACGCCGGCCTGCAACTGGGCGTGAACGAACATGCCTGGCAGCAGACGGTGTTCAGGGTTCGGGAATACCGCACGCAGGGTGACGGAACCGGTGCCCTGGTCAACCGAGACTTCCGAGAACTCCAGTGTGCCTTCCAGCGGGTAGATGCTGGAGTCTTCCAGGGTCAGCTTGACCTTGGCGGCGTTCTCACCGGCTTTCTGCAGCTTGCCGCTGTCCAGGTCTGCACGCAGTTTGAGCATGCTGGCCGAGGACTGGACCACGTCGACATAGATCGGGTCGAGTTGCTGGATCGTGGCCATGGCGTCGGTCTGGGAACTGCTGACCAGTGCGCCTTCGGTGACAGCGGAGCGGCCGATGCGACCGGAGATCGGGGCCAGCACCTTGGTGTAGCGCAGGTTGATCTGGGCGGTCTGCAAGGCTGCCACGGCTTCCTGGCTGGAGGCTACGGCGGTGTCGTACTCCTGACGGCTCACGGCTTGCTCATTGACCAGTTGCTTGTAGCGGTCGGCCAGTGACTTGGCCGACTGCAAGGTCGCCTGGGCGCTGTTGGCCGTGGCTTCATACAGGGCTGGGTCGATCTGGTACAGCTGCTGCCCGGCTTTTACATCGCCGCCTTCAGTGAACAGACGCTTGAGGATGATGCCGTTGACCTGTGGGCGAACTTCGGCAACGCGGAACGCTGTGGTCCTGCCCGGAAGTTCTGTGGTCAGCGCATAAGGTTGGGATTTGAGGGTTACTACGCCGACCTGAGGAGCTTGAGCGGGCGGGGCCGCTTCTTCCTTCTTACTACAACCACTGAGCATTGTTGCCAGGGCGACGGCAGTGACCAGAACGGTAACAGCTGGCTTGAATTGCATGAAGATCCTCGGGGCAGGAGCCTGTTTACGCAAGGGAGTTAGGGTGTAAAAAAATATTACGGCTAGATAAGTAGCATGCTAATGAATATACTTACATTCACGGTTGTTTGTAAACACCTTCTCACCCTGCCATCGCGGCAGAGAGAACGTTGATCGCACGCTCGGGACAAGGCCATACAAGGGCCGCCTGATCAGGCCCTGATTCATGGCCTGAAGCATTTTTTGAGGTTTACTGCCATGGCTCGTCGCACTAAAGAGGAAGCTCAGGTTACTCGCAGTCAGATTCTGCAGGCCGCCGAACAGGCGTTTTACGAGCGAGGTGTCGCGCGCACGACCCTGGCCGACATTGCGACGCTGGCTGGCGTGACGCGAGGTGCCATTTATTGGCACTTCAATAACAAGGCCGATCTGGTGCAGGCGATGCTCGACAGCCTCAAGGAACCGCTCGAGGACATGGCCAAGGCCAGCGAAAGTGAAGACGAAGAAGATCCGCTGGGCTGCATGAGAAAGCTGTTGGTTCACTTGTTTCATGATGTTGCACTTGACCCGAAAACCCGACGCATCAACGAAATCCTTTTCCATAAATGTGAGTTTACGGATGAAATGTGTGATTTCCGACGTCAGCGTCAAGCCAACGCCCTGTTGTGCAATGAGCGAATCAATCTGGCATTGAGCAACGCTGTCCGTCAGGGGCAGTTGCCTGCCGAACTGGACGTGCCACGTGCGGCGGTCTGCCTGTTTTCCTACATCAACGGCATCATCGATCAATGGCTGCTGGTCCCGGACAGCTTTTCGCTGTCGGCCGATGCCGAGCGACTGGTCGATTCCTGTCTGGACATGTTGCTGCTCAGTCCCGCACTGAGGAGCAGAGTGCCATCGATGCCGCAAGGGACGTCAATATAGCGCTAACTCGTCCGTACAGACCAACATATAACGCCAATAGGGTGTCCCCTGAATCATCTGTTGACTCATTATTTTCGTTTGGGTGATGGTCGATGGTCTTTGCATGCAAATGGATGACAAGCGTCCTGTAGGAATCAAGTAGGACATTTCTCGATGCATGTAGCTGATTTCCCAAACTAATTTCCGTGTATTGCCCCGTTGTAAATCTCCCTTCAATCTTCATCCCCTAACAGTCAATACGGGAGGAAGGTTGCATGTTTTCGCAGGATCTTGCGCCCATATGCCCAGAAAACGGCCGTAAACCTGTTGGCATTGGGCATGCTCGGCCTGACAACTCCAGCCTTGTGAGCGAGGTTCCTGCTGACCTGAACGTAGTCGGCTTCTCTCTTCCCGAGATGGGCGCAGGTCTGATCCGAAAGGTCGCCGGGAGGGCAGCTCATGTCAGAAACTGTATCTGACCCTGTGAGGTTATTGGCCCGGCTGGAGGCTCAGGCTGAACATCTGGCTGTCGATTGTTCCCAGGGCGTTCCTGTGGTCCGGCTGGGGCTGATCACGACCCTGTATTTCAAGGACAGCCATACGCAAGAAGCCAGGCGCCGTATCGAAGCCTGCTTTCTGCGTTTCTACATGGCGTTCAAACCGGTGCTCAAATGGCAGCTCTTCAATCGGATGCGACGGCTCACGGCGTCGGGGTTCGCTTCGTGCAGGCGTCAGGTTCTCAACAGTTCGCCCGAGGACAGGTTTATCTGGTCGATTGCCAGCGCGACCCAGGCTGAAGTCGCGACCTACAGCCTGTTTGTGATGAACACGCCTCAAGGTCAGGCCGACAATGACCGGTCCTGCCTGAAAATGGTTCTGCCCTGGTCTTTCCTGACAGAACCTGATGGCCTGAAGAGTTACGAGGCCTGGATCCGCTACCTCAGCAGCGAAGTACGGGCCGAGCATGGCTTTGGCGGGCTGGCCTGTGTGCTGCCCGGCGATGGTCATCACTACCTGCCGCTGGAGTATCAGTTCGCTCAGGAGTACATCGGGCTGATGGTCGACCCCGGACCGCATATAGAAAGCCTTCGACTGCTCGAGCGCATCAAGGGCGTGAGCTGGTACACGGTGCTGGGCGATGCGTTCGTGAAGCGGCTGGGTGGCAGCGATGCCCTGCGTGGCCAACTGAGCACCCACAGCGACATTGTCTTTCATGCCTATGGCGGCGGATTGATGATCCGTGCCGGTGCTGTACCGCAATTGGGAGGCGCAGGCATGGCGCCTGCAGCTTATACAGCGGTCAACAAGGTCATCAGACCGGTTCGTCTACAAGACACCGGTTGCCTTCATCCCTATCTGGTGCCGGGTGTAGGGTTTACCGAAGAAACCACCGCGAAGTGGTATGCCCGATTCGACGAAAAACCCATGCCTGCCGTCAATGCCGGCGATGCATGCCCCCGCTCGGGGTATTGGTTCAGCAATGCCAAGGTACGTTCCCGGCGTTTTTTCTCGGAGGGGGAGATCATGCCTGCCTTTGCACATATCAAGGCAGGCCGGACCCAGTGGTTCTGGGCCCGGCAGGACGATTAGGCTTCCGAACCTCTCAACAATGAGTTCGGCATGGCCAGTGCTGTGGCCAGACCCAGCAGCGAAACGGCTGCACTGATCATCAATAAATGACGGAAAGTCAGGGCCAGTTCTGCCCGCAATGCTTCCAGTGCCGGGCCGCTGGTGCTGTTCAGGCTGTCGATCAAGAGGTTACCGGCATGGCCTTCGCCACCCAGGCTTCCAGGACCGAACTGGCCAGCGCCGGTCTGTTGCAGCATGGCCAGCAGCAAGGCTGACATCATGGCAACCCCCACGGCACCGCCCAGAGAGCGGAACAGGTTGGCGGTGCTGGTCGCGACGCCGATGTCCCGTATTGCCACGGCGTTCTGCGTGCCGACCAGAGAGGTGGGGAATTGCATGCCGCAGGCGATTCCGGTCAGCATCATGAACAGGCTGGTCAGGCCTGTCGATTCTGCCGGGGTCAGGGCCATTCCAAGGATCGAGACGGGCATGAGCACCGCTCCGGCCAGGATCAAGGGTTGATAGCGACCAGTCAGTGCGGTCCGTCGGCCGGCACAGTAGGCGCCCATGGGAATGCCCATCGCCAGAGGCAACAGATGCAAGGCGGCGCTGTCGGCACCGCCACCGGTGACGGTCTGGTAACGCATCGGCATCAGGACGATCAGCGAGATGGCCTGAAAGCTGGTGAAGAACACGCTGCTCCAGCACAGCACGGCGCTGCGATTGGTAAACAGGTGCATCGGCAGCAGGGGCTCCCGGGCCTTGCGTTCATACCAGGCGAAAAGCGCCAGGGTCAGTAACGCAAGTCCCAGCATGATCAGAATCCGGGGCGTACCCAAACCGTGGCCCTGGCCTATTTCGGTGATGCCCAGCAGCAGGGACGTCAGGCCGATGATCATCAGCACGGTGCCCAGGTAATCGATGACGGGTTTGCGTTGCGGGATCGGCAGCCCTTTCAGGGTGCGGTAAGCCACGACCCAGGCCGCAATGCCCAATGGAAGATTGATCAGAAACACCCAGCGCCAGGACAGATACTCTGTCATCAGGCCGCCGAACAAGGGGCCGGCCACGCTGGCAATGGCATACATGCTGCTGAAATAGCCCTGATAGCGTCCCCGGTCACGAGGCGGAACGATGTCGGCCACGATGGCCTGGCTGACCGAAACCATGCCTCCAGCCCCGATGCCCTGAAGAATCCGTGCCAGGACCAGTTGCTCCATGCTTTGGGCTGCACCGCACAGCAGTGACGCCAGGGTGAACAGGCCAAGCCCGAAGAGCATCAGCCTGCGCCGTCCATACAGGTCACCCAGCTTGCCGTAGATGGGCACGGCGACTGTCAGGGCGATCATGTAGGCCGTGATGACCCAGGCCAGCAATTCCACATCCTGGAAACGGGATGAAATGGCCGGCATCGAAACGGCAACGATTGTCTGGTCCAGAGCACTGAGGAACACCGCCATCATCAGTGCGAACAGGATGCTGCGAATGCTGGGCGTGGTTTGAGTCAGACTGGTCAAGGCAAAACCTGAAGGCAGTGGTGAGTCGCCCGGAGAGAGCGGAAAGAGTTGCCCAGTCTAGTCCGATAGCCTGCTAATCGATAGCAGACTTTCTATGGCGCGATACGGTCATCGCAACACGCTGAACGTCGCATCGGTCGGCACGCAATGTCCGAAGGTACAAATCGCGACCCTCGGAGCCTGACGGGCCATTTCAATGCGATAGATCCCTGCCGCGTAAATACAGAACACTGCGATGATGCCTAATACAGCCATGCATTTTCTTGTTTTTGCTTTCATGGTGCATTCCTCATTTCTGCCAGAGAAATTGCTTGAATTGAGTGTAGGACAGGAATGGAAAATGACAGGCTGCAGGTAGTTACTGCAGGACCGGATTTATCCGGGAAGAGGTCTTATCCTCAACACTGTGTTCGATGCCGGAAATAAGGCCTTTCTGGATAAATCCAGTCCTGCACAGACGATTGACGGGTTTAGAATGCTGTCTTTTGACTGACTCGGCTCACAGGTTCTCTACCCATGGCACGCAAGGAATTCAAGGAATACGAGGCGGTTTCCGCCGTCATTCCCGGAGAAGGTGGTTATAGCGCGGCAATTGCAGTGAAGGCGCTGGACGCAGGTGGTGCGCCGCGTTTTCATCCCGTATTGCCTGGGGAGAAATTCAAGACCGCCCATGACGCCGATCTGGCCGCAGTCCGTGAACTGGAGCGCTTGATCGACGTGGATGGCGAGGGGGAGCTGGTGCTGGTTAACCAGTGACCGTTGGCCGGTGCATCCTGAAAAGCGCTTCCGGGCCTAACTGGAAGTAGTCGGCCGGGCCGCCGCCACGCAGGATCGGCTCGGCGGCGGCGGTGTCATAGACGCCGTCCTTGAGCAGCGATTTGGCAATATGCACGGCCACCACTTCGCCCAGGATCAACCAACTGGGTACCAGTTCCTTGTCAGCGCGTTGCAGTTGCACGATCTGTGTGACCTTGCACTCGAACGAGACCGGTGTTTCCAGAACACGCGGCACGGCAACGATCTTCGAGGCCAGTGGCGTCAGGCCCGACAGCTCAAACTCATCCACGTCCGCGGGCACGGCTGCGCAGCTCTGATTCATCGCCTCGGCCAGTGGGCGTGTGGCCAGGTTCCAGACGAATTCACCAGTCTGTTCGATGTTATTGAGGCTGTCTTTACGCCCGACGCTGCAAAAACCGATGATGGGCGGGATGTAGTTGAAGGCATTGAAGAAGCTGTAGGGGGCCAGGTTCAGCCGGCCTTCGGCGTCCTGAGAGGAAATCCAGCCAATCGGGCGCGGACCTACAATCGCATTGAACGGGTCATGGGGCAGGCCATGGCCTTTTGACGGTTCATAGAAGTGAATATCGTCTGTCATTACTCGAGTCCTGATGATCACCATTGCAGTGGGGCGATCATAGTCGACCTGTGCCGAGCGTTCGATAACCCCCATACAACAAAGCCCGGTATAACCGGGCTTGGGAGTCATCCGAAGGGATCAGACGCGGCGGTTTGCACCGACATGGTCGGAGCCATCCGAAGTCAGGCGGTTTGCACCGACACGGTCAGCACCGTCGGAGGTCAGGCGGTTGGCACCGACGTGATCGGAACCATCCGAAGTCAGACGATTCGCACCGACGCGGTCAGCACCATCGGCAGCCTGACGATTGGCATCCATGTTGGTGTGAGTCGAGCCACCTTCAGCCACGATGGTCGCGTTCGACGAGTCCGTGGCATTGATGACAGGCAGGGCAAAAGCGGTCGAAGCAAGAACAGAGAAGGCAAGGCCGAGGATCAGTTTGTTGGTTTTCATGATGGACTCCAGGTTTGGGTCGGGTGAGTTGTCATCCCGGTATGGAGGCCATGCTACGCGCCTGATGGTTATTAAGAAGTCAATCGGGTTGCTAGCCATCATCGTTGAAAATGATAGTAAGTCGTATCGCCCGGTTTTCGGGCTTCTCAGGGGGGAGCGCTCGCTTTCAGTGCGTTTGTTTGAAAAACCTTGAGAAAAAGGCTCTTGACAAATTTTGTTGTCATTGAATGAAAGGCTTGAAAGGCGTTCGGCAGAGTCATTTGTTCAATAACGCAATGATCCAGCCGACGATGTAATGGGCTTCACATCAATGGCAGAGGCCGATCTGTAATGACATGCTTCATGACTAGAGTTGAAGTCAATCGCTGCACATTCGGTAGCCTCGATAATTCTTCGTCATACAGCTTCTGAAACGCCGGGAGATCGGCGGTTACTACCATGAGCAGGTAGTCTGGATCGCCAAACAGTCGCTGTGCCTGAACGATATAAGGAACGCCGGGAAGGGCGTTCTCGAAGTCTGCCACCGCTTGTTGATGTCCTTCACGTAGCGTCACGAATACCAGGGAAGAGAAATTGAGGCCTAGCTCAGGAGCCGAGAGATTGGCTCGATAGCCTTTGATGATGCCTGCCTCTTCTAGCGCCCGGACGCGTCGATGGCAGGGAGACAGGCTCAACCCCACGCGGTCGGCCAGTTCTGTAAGTGATTGACGACCATCCAGTTGTAGTTCAGCAAGAATCTTCTTGTCTATACGATCCATTTTAAAAATCTTCTAAAAAATCAAGGTTGGACGGGCAACTTTGAAAAATAATCCCAGTTGTCTTTCATTATCCTTCTATCACATTTTTTATAGCCCGTATGCGGGGCTTTAAACGGGTTAGAAGGGAAGGATTGATCGTGACCATGTCCTTGGTGATAGCTTTTTGGGCTGTATCATTTTTGTTCGTTATCACGCCTGGGGTCGATTGGGCCTACGCAATCTCAGCTGGCATACGAGGTCGTGTCGTCGTGCCGGCAGTCGCGGGAATGCTCTCGGGGCATTTCCTGGCCACCGCCATCGTTGCGGCGGGTGTAGGAGGGCTACTGGTGAAACTGCCGTTCGCGCTCTTGACGCTTACGCTGGTGGGAGCGGGCTATCTCTTTTGGCTGGGTCTCAACATGTTGCTCAAACCTTCGATGCCTACCCAGGGGACGGCTGCCGATGACGATCATTGGAGGGCTTGGGCGATAAAGGGGCTTTGCGTGAGCGGACTTAATCCGAAGGTTCTCCTGTTATTCCTGGCCCTGTTGCCTCAGTTCACCGACCCCTCGGCCGACTGGCCAGTTGCTGCCCAGATTCTGTCATTAGGGATGATCCATGCTTTCAGTTGCGCTGTGGTCTATCTAGCCGTGGGATTTGCTGCCCGGGTGGTACTCGCCTCTCGACCCGATGCAGCCATTTTTATCAGTCGGGTTTCCGGAGCCGCGATGATCGTGATTGCTGTTGTACTCGCTACCGAGCGGCTGTCCGCTTGAAACTAAGGAAACAAAATGTCTGATCAGAATACTGCTCCCTATTCCAGTCGTCGTCTGGGGAGAGTGAGAATCCCCCATTTACATGAAATGAAGGCTCGAGGTGAAAAATGGGCCATGTTGACTGCTTACGACATGTACACCGCATCCGTTTTTGAATCAGCCGGTATTCCGGTTCTCTTGGTCGGTGATTCGGCAGCCAATAATGTTTTTGGTCATGACTCCACTCTGGCTGTGACCGTCGACGAGATGTTGCCTTTGGTCAGAGCGGTTTCGCGCGCCACTGAACGGGCGTTGGTTATTGCTGATTTGCCGTTTGGCTCTTATCAAGGATCACCTGAGCAATGCTTTGAAACTGCTGTGCGCTTCATGAAAGAAGGCGGTGCGCACGCGGTAAAAATCGAGGGAGGGATTGAGATGGTCCCTCAGGTCGAAAAGCTGGTAGCGGCTGGAATCCCGGTGATGGCGCACATCGGGTTCACGCCTCAGGCAGAGCATCAACTGGGTGGGTATCGCATTCAGGGTAAGGGGGCCGACGCACAACGACTGCTAGACCTGAGCGTTGCTTTTGAACGCGCTGGAGCGTTTGGTTTACTGATTGAGATGGTGCCTGGCGATGTCGCAAGTCGCATCACCAAAGCGGTATCCATTCCTACCGTAGGGATTGGGGCTGGCTGCGGGTGCGATGCACAGGTGCTGGTATGGCAGGACATGATGGGACTGCGTGCTGGTCAATTGCCCCGATTCGTCAAGCAGTATGCAGATATGCGGAGTGTGATGACGGATGCAGCAAGAGCGTTCGTCGATGATGTTGTGTCTGGATCATTTCCAGGGCCAGAGCACACCTTTCAAGACACTGAGAGACAATAAGGCCAAAGTTTTCCATAACACGGTCACTCCCTTCTTAAAAAGGGCAGCCCATGTCGTGGCTGCCCTTGATCATCACTGAAACGCGATATCAGTCGGTTTCAATGCGAGAGTGCTTGCGGGTGTCTTTCATGAACACGTAGACCAGCAGCGAGCAGGCGATGCAGGCCGTGACATACCAGTAGTAGCCGGTTTCCATACCGATGCTCTTGAACCACAGGGCAATGTATTCAGCGGTACCACCAAAGAGCGATACGGTCAGGGCATACGGCAGGCCGACGCCCAGTGCGCGGATCTCGGTCGGGAACAGTTCGGCCTTGACCACGGCATTGATCGAGGTATAGCCGCTGACGATGATCAGCGCCGCCATGATCAGGAAGAACGCGCCCCACCAGGTCTGGATGGTGTGCAGGGTGGTCAGGATCGGCACCGTACAGAGTGTGCCCAATACACCGAAGGCGATCAGGATCGGGCGACGTCCTATCTTGTCGGACAGCCCGCCCACGACGGGTTGCAGCACCATGAACAGGAACAGGGTGGCGGCCGAGATGGTGGTGGAGTCACTGATGCTCATGCCGACCGTGTTCACCAGATACTTCTGCATGTAGGTGGTGTAGGTGTAGAAGGCCAGTGTGCCACCCATGGTCAGGCCGACGACGGTCATCAGCTCCTTGGGGTGACGCATCAGGGTGCGCATCAGACTTTCCTTGGACTTGTCCTTCTGCTTGCGGGTGAACGATTCGGTTTCTTCCATGCCGCGACGCAGGAACAGCGCAACGACCGCACACAGCGCGCCGATGGCGAACGGGATGCGCCAGCCCCAAGCGTGAAGTTGCTCGGTGGTCAGGATCTGTTGCAGGACGATCAGGACGGCCAGAGCAATGAGCTGGCCGGAAATCAGGGTGACGTACTGGAAGCTGGAGAAGAAGCCGCGACGCTCCTTGGTCGCCATTTCACTGAGGTAGGTGGCCGAAGTGCCATATTCACCCCCCACCGACAGGCCCTGCAGCAGACGGGCGAATACCAGCAGGATCGGCGCGCCGACGCCGATGGTTTCATAACCGGGGGTCAGGGCGATGATCAACGAACCGAAGCACATCAGCAGCACCGAGGCCATCAGGGCGGCCTTGCGTCCCTTGTAGTCGGCATACAGGCCCATGAGCCAGCCACCGATAGGGCGCATCAGGAAGCCTACGGCGAAGATGGCGGCCGTGTTGAGCAATTGAGCGGTGGTGTCGCCCTTGGGGAAGAAGACTTTGGCGAAGTACAACGAGAACGCGGCGTAGACGTACCAGTCATACCATTCGACCATGTTGCCGACCGAGCCACTGAAGATCGATTTGAGACGGCTTGAGGTGGATTTTTCAGCGGCGGGTGCGCCAGCCGACTCTTTCGAGAGGGAGTTGGAGATATCCATGGTGTTCCTTAACGTCATTATTTTTAGAAGAGGGCTGCACGCAGCCTGACCTGGGCTATAGCAGGAGTTATGCCAGGTCCGAGAGGCCCGTTTTAGAGGGGGTAAGAGGGGAGCAATGAGCGGAAATCCGCTTATCCGGGGAAATTGGATAAGCGGAAACTTGCCGATGGGTCAGCGCGTGTGACCAGGTCCGAAGATCAGTACCGCGAATACAAAGGCGAACATCAGGCCCAGGACGATCATGGCGCCCTTGCCGATGTTGTCTGCACAGTAGCCCTTGATGTGCTGCCACCCGCCGGTTTTGCGGGCGCAATAGTCCTTTATCCTGGAGACCTGATAAGGCGACAGAAGCAGCCAGACCAGCAGGACCATGGCGTACATGATCAGTGATGGCAGGCCTGACTTGGCAACGGCGATCCCGACGACGGTTACCGGGATACCATGGCGCAGCAGCAATGCCTGATAGCCGGGCCAGCTCAGGCAGTCCGGCAACAGGCGTTCGCTCAGTCTGTTGTCCAGGGACTCGAACGAGCGGGAGACCGGCCCCCAGAATGACATGAAGATGTGGACCACCAGAAGCAGGACAATCGGCAGGCTGAGTGCAGCGAAAATCGCGTTCAGCACGTCGAACTTTCCGTTATGGACCGTCGGAACCAGCCCCGATATCAGAATGAAGACGAACCCGAACAGGTAGGTTCTCAGGTGAGGGTTGAAATGCGTCTGGTCGTGCAGCGAGCGCCAGCCGTTCAGGTCCGCATCGGGGTATTGCTCAAGAATGTCGGGGTAGCGGTAGGAGAGGTCCGTGCACAGGCGATCGCACGTCAGCCAGACCGCAGCATCGCAGCGTCTGGCCATGCGCAGTCGGGTTTTCAACTCCGGAGGCTGCAATATCAACCTGGCGGCATCGCCCGCGTCACTGCTTTCGGTGAGCAATTCCTGCAGACGTTTGGCAAAACTGTAGTGTTCACAGCGTTCGACAAGGCGCTGCCAGAGGGACGGAGGATCGGTCGGGGCGTAGTGCTTCTGATCCCAGTCGAACAGTTGGCAGATGCGCTCGAACAGGGCGGGGGTCCAGTCCCGGGTATTGAGCAACAGGGTCATGGTCCAGCGTTGCAGATGCTCGCGATGTTCCAGTTGCTCCAGCCAGGGCTGTTGCTCGAGGCTTTTCAGCTCGTGCATGAACTGGCGTTCCTGCTGGTTTTCCAGCAGTGCCTGCAGACGTGGCAATGCATCATCGAGCAGGGTCTGGATCAGGCGTTTTTCCTGATGGGTACTCAGCGTCACCTTTTGCCAGGGCGTCAGCCAGCGCAACTGCGTCACTGCCGTCTTGAGCAGATCCAGATTCTCTGTGGTATCGAGCAGGCAGCGCTGTACGAGAAGCTGCTGGAACTGTGCATCCGCCCCAAGATCCCTTGCCAGTTGATGCTGCGATTGCAGGTTTTGCGCCGTGGTTTTCTGAGCCACGTCGTACCAGCTCTGCTCCACGGGTGGAGGAGGGGTCGTGGCCACCGGTTCCGGTTCGGAAGCGGGCATGACGACATGCAGGGGCATGGGGACTTCATGTGCCGTGCTGTCTTCGGGCTCGTATTCTGTGTCCTCTTCATCGATGCGATGACGAGCCAGGTTCAAGGCCTGCTCATAAGCGTCCCGCAATCGTTGAAAGGCGTCCGGGTCTTCGTCGGGCCGGTTTACCTTCAGCAGTTTTGCATATTGGCGCTTGATGCTGCGCTCGTCGGCATTGCGGTCCAGTTCGAGGACGTTCCAGCAATTCATCCCTGTTACCTCTCGCCCCGCTCGAAACGATCGATTTCCTGTTCGAGGTTCTTGCGCATTTCGTTGATCTGACGCTCATCCTGGGTTTCCAGCACGCGCTGGAACTGGCTGGCCCAATAACCGATCAACTCGCGAGCTTCGCCCAGGTATTCCTGATACAGCCGTTCAAGGCGTGCGCTCAAATGGGTATTCACCTGCTGCTCGCGAGGATGAACCTTGAGCGCCGCCAGCACCTTGAGGCGTTCCTGGATTTCCTCCGGGGTCATGACGCCGGGGTTGTTCTCGATCACCAGCCTGTGGTTCTGCCCGGTAGCGGGGATCTG
Organism: Pseudomonas sp. NPDC089734; assembly: GCF_044748865.1. Classification (NCBI taxonomy): domain Bacteria; kingdom Pseudomonadati; phylum Pseudomonadota; class Gammaproteobacteria; order Pseudomonadales; family Pseudomonadaceae; genus Pseudomonas; species Pseudomonas sp. NPDC089734. The sequence continues at coordinate 259,493 of NZ_JBIVGV010000003.1, forward strand.
CACGTCGGCTTCCAGCAAACCATTGTTGTCGTAGGTGAAGCGCACATTCAGTTCGATTTCCCCGGCCTTGGCGGGAGGGATCGGGATGTCCAGTTCGCCCAGGGCAATGTTGTCCTTCACCAAGCGGCTTTCACCCTGATAGATCTTCACCAGCACATGCTTCTGGTTGTCGCTCAGGGTCTGCACGGTTCTGACCCGGCTGACCGGAACCACGCTATTGCGCTCGATGATCGGCAGGTAATGGCCGCCTTCGATGGAGTTGCCAAAGCGGTTGGAGGTTTCGATCCCTAATGTGTAAGGGCAGACGTCGGTCAGGACAATCTCTTCAAGAGCCGCGTCTCTTTGTTTGAGTGCGGCCTGGATGGCGGCCCCCTGGGCGACCACTTCATCCGGATTGAGCGTGATGGACGGGAAGCGGCCGAACAGACCGGCGGCAAGCTTGCGGATCAGGGGCATGCGCGTGGTGCCGCCGACCAGCAGGATTTCGTCGAGATCGGCGACCCGGATTTTCGCATCGCGCAAGGCGCGTTCGATGGGGGCGCGCAAGCGGGCGAGCAACGGGGCATACAGCTCGCTCAGTTGTTCCTGGGTGATGGTCTTGCGCCACTCGCGATCGGCATGACGCAGGACGAATTCGGCACTGCTGTCCTGGCCCAGTGCCTTGCGTACGCGCTCGGCCTCGCGGCGTAAGGCAGGGTCGATGCTGGCTCTGGACGGGAAGTCGGTTTCATCCCGGTGCAAGGTCACGAAGTGTTCGACCAGCGAGAGGTCGAAGTCTTCCCCGCCGAGGAAGTTGTCCCCGGCGCTGGCGCGTACTTCCATCACGCCGTCGAACAGTTCGAGGATCGAGATATCGAAGGTGCCGCCGCCCAGGTCGAATACCAGAAACGAGGTTTCGCCTTCCTTCTGGTGCAAGCCATACGCCAGTGCGGCGGCGGTGGGTTCATTGATCAGCTTGTCGACTTTCAGGCCGGCCAGTTCGCCTGCCACGCGGGTGGCCTTGCGCTGGGCATCGCTGAAATAGGCTGGCACGCTGATGACGGCTTCGGTCACCGTTTCGCCAAAGGCCCGCTCGACATCGTCCTTGAGGCTTTTGAGTACCAGCGCCGAAAGTTCTTCCGGCCGGTAGGTGTTCGATCCCAGGCTGACCTTCTGGGCACTGCCCATATGGCGCTTGAACAGTGAGCAGGTCTTGCCCGGATGGGTCTGCAGGCGCTCGCGAGCGGCCTTGCCCACCAGAATCTGGTTATCGTCGTCCAGGCCGACCACGCTGGGGGTCAGCATATCGCCCAGGGCATTGGCAACCAGTTGGGCTTTGCCATCGCGCCAGACGGCGACCAGACTATTGGTCGTTCCCAAATCAATACCAACGATCATGTGGTGCGTTCTCCTTGCGTGCTCACTGTCCGGATTCGAGAGGCAATAAAGTTAATCGGCCGATTCTCTGAAGACTTTCACTCCAGAAAAGTTTCCCGTACCAGCCCATGGCGTTGCATCTTTTCGTTGAAGGTTCTGCGGGGCAACTGCAATTCATTGAGCACCGACTTGATATCGCCTTTGTGCCGGGTCAGGGACGCTTGCAGGCACTGGGCCTCGAAGGCTTCCTGCTGGGCGGCAAGGGACTGTCCCGGCGATGCCGTTTCCGGGCTGTCCAGCCCCAGTGTCTGGCGTTCGGCAGCATTGGCCAGCTCTCGCACATTGCCCGGCCAGTCATGGCTGAGCAACCGGCTCAATTGCAGGGCCGTGAGTGCCGGTGCTTCCCGGCCCATGCGGTCAGCGGCCATACGGGCAAAATGGTTGAAGAGTTGCACAATGTCCTCCCGGCGTTCGCGCAGGGGCGGCAGATACAACTGTGCGACATTCAGGCGATAGGCCAGGTCTTCACGGAATCGACCGGCACGGGCTTCCTCCAGCAAGTCCGGCTTGGTCGCGGCGACGATGCGCAGGTCCACTTCAATGCTCTGATTCGAGCCCAGTCGTTCCAGGCGCTTGTCCTGAAGCACGCGCAGCAGCTTGACCTGCTGGGCCATGGGCATGCTTTCGATCTCGTCGAGAAACAGTGTGCCGCCGTCGGCGTACTCGAGACGACCTATACGTTTGCCCTGGGCTCCGGTAAAGGCTCCGCTTTCATGGCCAAACAGTTCAGCCTCGAACAGATGCTCAGGGATGGCGGCGCAGTTGAGTGCCACAAAGGGTTTGTTGGCCCGTGGCCCGAAGTCATGCAGGCAGCGTGCGACCAGCTCCTTGCCACTGCCGGTTTCACCGCGAATGATCACGTTGACCGGCAGTTGCGACAGTTCCAGCACCGTGCGCCGCAGGTTTTGCAGGGCCGGCGATACGCCCAGCAGGGTGGCATCCAGTTGTGTTCTGGCATCGGCCTGTTCGGTCAGGCGGCGGTTTTCCAGGACCAGTTGCCGCTTTTCCATGGCCCTGTTCAGGTTGCTGAGCAGGGTCTGCGGGCTGAAGGGTTTTTCCAGAAAGTCATAAGCCCCTTCGCGCATGGCTTCGACCGCCATCGGCACATCGCCATGGCCGGTCAGCAGGATCACGGGCAGGTCCTTGTCCAGCGCTTGCAGGCGAGCCAGCAATTCAAGGCCGCTCATGCCCGGCATGCGGACATCGGTGAGGATCACGCCGGGAAAATGCTCGGGCAGATGCTCGAGGCACTCTTCGGCCCGGCTGTAGACCTGCACCTTGAAGCCGGACAAGGTTAGCCAGGGTTCCATGGCCTGGCGGATAGGGGCTTCGTCGTCGACGACAATGACCGAGTTCAGCATGGGAGCTCTGCCTCCATGAAATCATTGGGCAGGCAGAACCAGAACACTGCGCCTTCATCGCCGTTTTCTGCATTCAGGCGGCCATTGAGTTCGTGGATGATTGCATACGACACCGCAAGCCCGAGCCCCAGACCATCGCCCACCGGCTTGGTTGTGAAGAAGGGGTCGAAGATATTGGCCAGGTGTTCCTCGGCAATACCGCCCCCGGTGTCGGTGACGCTCAGGCGCCATTGGTCGGCATCGGCTTCTATGCGCACTTCCAGACGTTTTGTGGTCTTGTTGCGCATCGCATCCAGGGCGTTGCGCAGCAGATTGATCAGCACTTGTTCCAGGCGGATGGCATCGCCACGGACCCAGGCCGGGCGTGACAGCTGCAATACACACTGGACCCGTTCTTCGCGTATGCGCGGGTCCAGCAACAGCAGGGCCTGATCGACCACGGTCGCCAGGTCCAGCCGCTCGCGCAGGCCACCGGGGCTCTTGCGGGCAAAGGTTTTCAGGTGACTGGTGAGCGCGCTCATGCGGGTCAGTTGCTGATCCAGTGGCGCGAGGGATTTGCAGGCCTCGTCGATGCGGCCCTGATCGAGCAGCAGGCGTACGGTCGCCAGTTGCATGCGTTGTGCCGTCAGCGGCTGATTGATCTCGTGGGCCAGGGCGGCGGACATTTGCCCCAGGGCCGCCAGTTTGGTCGATTGCACCAGACCTTCCTGGGCGGTGCGCAGATCCCGCGTACGCTCCTGGACCTGTCGCTCCAGCTCGTCACGGCTGCGTTCGCGCAGGTTCGACAGGCGCCAGCGCTGGTAAAGGTACAGGCCCAGAAAGACCAGTGTCAGCCAGATACCGGCACCGGCCAGCGCCGCATTGCGCACGTCTTCATTGGCCATCTGGGGCTTGCGCAGCAGGTGCAGGGTCCAGTTCTCGTCGAGCAGCGGCATGGATTGCCAGAGGTAGTCGGTGGTGGCATCCGGGCCATCGACCCGGATCAGATGGCTGTACGGTCCGACCTGGTCCAGAATCCTTCGACGCAGTGGCGACAATGGCTTTTTATCGTACTGACGGGTGCGCAGCAGTTCTGCGCGGTTATCGAGGGAAATGGGGTCCAGCTCGCGATAGCGCCATTCGCTCCGGTTGGAAATGAAAACGATGCCTTTGTTGTCACTGACCAACAGCAGGTCGTCGCTCTGGCTCCATTCCTTTTCCAGAGAGGGAAATTCCAGCTTCACGACCATGGCACCACTGAAGCTCCCGGCCTCGTCCAGCACGGCATTGGACAGGAAATAGCCGGGAATGCCCGTCGTGACGCCGACGGCGTAGAAGCGACCGATACCGTTGCTTCTGGCCTGCTGGAAGTAGGGGCGAAACCCATAGTTATGGCCGACATAACTGTTGGGCTGTCGCCAGTTGCTGGCCCCGACGGTCAGGCCATGCCGGTCCAGCAGCTCCAGCGAGGAGGAGTGGGCCGTGTCGTTGATCTTTTCCAGCTTGCGATTGAGTTCAAGCTGAGCGTTTTCGGTGATCGGCCCGTTCACCGCAGCACGAATCTCGGGGTCGAGCGCCAGCACCGAGGGGAGGGCGCGATAGCGTTCGATCAGTGTGTGCAGGCTATTGGCATAGAGCGACAATTGCCCGTTGGCGCGTGTGGCTTCTTCCGACAGTGAATGCCGTTGTGCCTGACGCATGGCCAGACCGGCCGACAGGACGGCGCCTGTCAGGATCAGCACGACATAGAGAGAGAGACGTAGATTGCGATGCTTGAGAGTCATGTCGCGCGTACTGCCCGAGGTGTCAAAACGGGCGTATTCGCAGGCCGGTGCGCCCGCGAATACGCCGTTGTCGGCATTTACAACAGATTGAAGCTCGCTTGTTTCACGGCCTCGGAGTCAAGCCCGATCATGACGTTGAACTCGCCCGGCTCGGCCACGTATTTCAGGGCCGGGTCATAGAACTTCAGATCGTTCTCGCTGAGGGTAAAGCTCACGACTTTCTCTTCGCCGGGCTGCAGGGTGATCTTCTCGAAGTTTTTCAGCTCTTTCACCGGACGGCTGATCGAAGCGGCTACATCACGCAGATAAAGCTGCACGATGGTGGCACCTGCAACCTTGCCGGTGTTCTTGACCGTCACGCTGGCGGTCAGCTTGCCCTTGCGGGTCATCTTGCTGTCCGACAGGGTGACATCGGAAACGTCAAACTGCGTGTAGCTCAAGCCGTAGCCGAACGGGAACAGCGGGCCGTTGGTTTCCTCGAAGTAGTGCGAGGTGTAGTTGCCCGGCTTGTCCGCCGAGTACGGACGGCCGGTGTTCAGGTGCGCGTAGTAGACCGGCAACTGGCCGATCGAGCGCGGGAAGGACATGGCCAGCTTGCCCGACGGGTTGTAGTCGCCAAACAGCACGTCAGCCACGGCGTTACCGCCCTCGGTGCCCGGGAACCAGGTTTCGAGCATGGCATCGGCCTGCTCCAGTTCGTCGACCAGCACCAGCGGACGGCCGTTCATCAGCACCAGAACCAGCGGCTTGCCGGTGGCCTTGAGGGCCTTGATCAGGTCGCGCTGCTTGCCGGGAATGTTCAGGCTGCTGCGGCTGGCCGATTCGTGGGACATGCCACGGGACTCACCGACCACGGCCACGATCACATCGGACTGTTCGGCCACTTTCACGGCTTCGTCGATCATTTCCTGAGCCGGACGTGGATCGACTTCCACTTCATGTTCAATGAAGTTCAGGTAGTTGAGGATGTGCTCGTTGTCGCTGACGTTCGCACCACGGGCGTAAACCAGCTTGGCCTTGTCGCCGACGGCATTGGCCAGGCCTTCATACACGGTCACGGTCTGGTGAGGGCGACCGGCGGCCGACCAGCTGCCGAGCATGTCCAGATGGCTCTGGGCCAGACCGCCAATCACGGCGATGGTCCCTTGCTTTTTCAGCGGCAGGGTCTCGTTCCGGTTTTTCAGCAGCACCAGCGTCTTGCGGGCGACATCACGGGCTTCTGCACGGTGCAGGCGGTCGTCGGAATAGGTGTCGGCCGGGTCTTCGGCGGCGACGCCGATACGAGCATAAGGGGCTGCGAACAGGCCCATGTCGTATTTGGCACCCAGCACTTCGCGTACGGCGTTGTCGATTTCCTGCATGGAAACCTCACCGTCCTTCACCAGACCGGGCAATTGTTCGCCGTAGGCCACGTCGTTCATGCTCAGGTCGACGCCTGCCTTGATCGCCAGCTTGGCGGCTTCGCGGTAGTCCTTGGCAACGCCGTGATCGATCAGCTCCTTGATGGCGCCGTGGTCGCTGATGGTCACGCCCTTGAAGCCCCAGTCCTTGCGCAACAGGTCCTGCATCAACCATTTGTTGGAGGTCGACGGCACGCCGTTGATCGAGTTGAGGGCGACCATGACGCCACCGGCACCGGCATTGATACCGGCGCGGTAAGGCGGCAGGTAATCCTGGTACATGCGCGTCATGCTCATGTCCACGGTGTTGTAGTCGCGACCGCCTTCGACCGCGCCATACAGGGCGAAATGCTTGACGGCTGCCATGATGCTGTCGCTCGCAGCGACGTTCTTGCCCTGGAAGGACCGGACCATCACGTCGGAGATGCGCGACACCAGATAGGTGTCCTCGCCGAAGCCTTCGGAACTGCGGCCCCAGCGTGGGTCACGGGAAATGTCGACCATGGGGGCAAAGGTCATGTCCAGGCCGTCGGCACTGGCTTCTTTGGCCGAGATCCGGCCGGTCAGCGCGATGGCGTCCATGTCCCAGCTGGCGGCCATGCCCAGGCTGATCGGGAAAATCGTGCGATGGCCATGAATCACGTCATAGGCGAAGAACATCGGGATTTTCAGACGGCTGTGGGCGACTGCCGCCTCTTGCAATGGGCGGTTTTCTGAACGTGTAATGGAGTTGAATGTTCCGCCGATTCTTCCGGCGGCAATTTCCTTGAGAATCTTTGGCTGCGGCATCTCGTTGCTGATACTGATCAGGCGCAGTTGACCGATCTTTTCATCGAGGGTCATCTGTTTCATCAGGTTGGAGATGAAGGCATTCTTGGCTTGCAGTGCGGCTTTGGGGGTGTTGGGGGGCGCGGAAGTCGCGTCGGCCATCACCGATTGGCTGGCCAAACCGACCAGCAGTCCTAGTAAACACAGCTTATTCATGAATGATTTCTCAAGGCTTTTTACCGGCAACTCGCGTTTAATACCGGGTAGCCAGATTTTGGGTCTTCGACCTTTGGCATTTATTGTTCAAGCAGAGCGAAAGGGTAGCCGCTGAAATGTTTCGTTGCGCCAGGCCTTTCCAGGCATTGCCTGATCGCTGCTCGCTGATGTTTCGTACTGCGCCTGATACGGCCAATATTGGCCAAAATCGAGCATTGGCGTGGGATTATGCCGGGGAACTTCTCTTTTGGCTAAGGCGTGTCGGTCCAATAAATCAAAAAAGCACCGGAGGTTGGGTTTTGAAGTTTGTGTTGCAGCTGATGTTGTTCATGGTTATTTCGGCAGGCGGCGTGCTCAGGGTTCAGGCAGAGCCGCCGGCGCTGGTGTTCCCTCCCATGACAGGCAGTGTGGTGGATTCGGCACAGATGCTCGACAGTCAGGCGACGGTGCGTTTGACAAAAATGTTACAAAATCACGAGCAGGCAACCGGTGAGCGTATCGTGGTGGTCACGGTGGCCGATCTGCAAGGGGCGACCATCGAGGATTACGGCGCTCGGCTGGGCAGTGCCTGGGGGCTGGGAAGCGAGGGGAAAAGCACCAGTGTCCTGATGGTGGTGGGGCGTGAGAAGCGCAAGATCCTGATCGAGGCCGGTTCGGCCCTGCAGGAGCGCCTGACCGACGCTCAGGCTTCGCTCATCATCAACATGCTGATTGCACCGGAGTTCAACCGTGGCCGTTTCTCGGCGGGTATTGAGCGCGGTGCCCAGGCGGTCGTCATTGCCTTGGGCGGCCATGTGCCCGAAGAGCCCGAGTTGTCCGCCGAGCTCAGTACCTACGACACTCAGGTCGGCAACGATGTGGCCTGGCAGATTGCCGGGGGGCTGGTTGTCGTTGTGCTGCTGATTGTGTTCGTCTGCCTGAGAGGGACTGCCGTTGTACGGCGTACCGATGCGTGCCGGGGCACCGCGGGCAGTGGCGGAAAGTTTGGTGGTGGTGCTTCGGGCAACTGGTAATGAAAGGATCCAGAGCGAGGAAATAATGGCTTTACTCAACAAAGACGAACAGCGGCAGGTCGCAGAGGCAATCGACCGCCTTGAGCGGCGTACCGATGCCGAACTGGTCACCGTGCTGGCCGCCGGTGCCGACGATTACGCCTACATGCCGCTGATATGGGCCGGTCTGGTCGGTCTTCTGCTGCCGGGCGTCATCAATTATTTCCTGGACCTGTTGAGCGCCGATGAACTGCTGCTGGCGCAGATGAGCACATTCATTCTGGTGGCCTTGCTGTGCCGTATTCCGGCGATCATCAGCCATCTGGTTCCGGCGCCGGTTCGGCGGTGGCGGGCGGGTAACCTGGCCCGTCGGCAGTTTCTGGAGCAGAACCTGCACAACACGACCGGCGGCACGGGGATTCTGGTGTTCGTCTGTGAAGCCGAGCGTTATGTCGAGATACTGGTCGATCACGGTATTGCCAACCGGCTGCACGGTGATACCTGGAAGGCGATGGTCGATGTCTTTACCCAGCAGATTCGCGACGGGCAGACCTTGCAGGGCTTTCTGGGCTGTATCCATGCCTGTGGCGAGTTGCTGGCCGATCATGTTCCGGTGACCCGGGAACGCAGCGAGCTGACCAACCGGTTGGTGGTCCTGGGATAAGGGGCGCGGGCCGAAAGTGCTCGCGACACCACAGATTTATTAACCCTGCGCGTTGATCCCGCCTAAAATAGCCTCCTTTCTGTCCTGCTTCAGCCGTCCGAGGCGTTTTTCAATGTCAGCCACTGCCACTTCCTCCAAACCCGCGCCGGATCACATGGCGCAGTTCCTGGGTTTGCTGGACACCAGCCTTTCCCAAGACGCTCTCATCAAGCTGGTCCTGGCCCGATACGTGGGCGAGGAAACCGAATTGCAGCGGATCATCATCAAGCCGCTGACCGTCAAGGCTCAGCCTTGCCTGTCGTTCGTGTATCGCTATAAAACCCGCGACATCACCAAGAACTTTCCCGTGCCCGAGGCCATGGAGATCATTGCGGGCCTGTTGCCCGATTCGTTCAGGAATGCCCACCTGCTGTCACTGACCGATGAGGTGCAGCTGGAGTTCGGCAAGAAGGGCAAGAGCACCCTGTTCAAGAGTCAGACCCAGCAGGCCCGTGAAGTCTCGGCCGGGCATGACCGTGAAAAGAAACGCTACCTGGAGCTGACCCGTCCGTTTCTCACCGATCTGGGCGTGACCAACCGGCAGCATGAGTTGATTCCGGCCATGTCGCGCAAGTGGAAGCAGATCAACAAGTTCATCGAAGTGTTTTCCCACGCCCTGACTTCATCGCCGCTCCAGCTCGACCAGCCGGTCAAGGTGGCGGACTTCGGTTCGGGCAAGGGGTATCTGACGTTCGCGATCCACGATTACCTGTGTAACACCTTGCAGGCACAGGGGCAGGTCACCGGTGTGGAACTGCGCGAAGACATGGTGAACCTGTGCAATACCGCAGCGGCCCGGCTGGAGCATCCCGGTCTGGTGTTCCGGCATGGCGATGTGCGCAGTGTGGCGCCCAGTGACCTGGACGTGATGATTGCCTTGCATGCCTGTGATATCGCCACCGATTACGCGATCCATACGGGCATCCGCTCCGGCGCGTCGATCATCATGTGCTCGCCGTGCTGCCACAAGCAGATCCGCCTGCAGATCCAGAGCCCGGCCCTCTTGAAACCGATGCTGCAATACGGTCTGCACATGGGGCAGCAGGCTGAAATGGTCACCGACAGCCTGCGTGCGCTGCTGCTGGAAGCCTGTGGCTATGAAACCAAGGTCTTCGAGTTCATCTCGCTGGAACATACCAACAAGAACAAGATGATCCTGGCGGTCAAGCGCGCCGAGCCGGTTGACCCGGCCCGCTTGCTGGCGCGCATCCAGGAGCTCAAGACGTTCTACGGCATTACCGAGCACTGCCTGGAAACCCTGCTCCAGGCAGACGGTTTGCTCAACTGAGTGGCGTGGCAGGTTTGGGGGGCGCGATGACCGAGGTCTTGCGTCCCAGCATCACGGTGGCGATGACGGCGGCGGCAAAGACCCAGGTGATCGGTTCGATGTGTTCGCCAAAGAACAGCGCCGAAAAGGCCATGGTGAAGAAAATCTGCAACAACTGAACCTGGCTGACCCGCGAAATACCGCCCATCGCCAGCCCGGAATACCAGGCAAAGAAGCCGATGAACTGCGAGAAGAACGCCACGTAGGCAAAGGCCCACAAGGTGCCGCTGGAAACCGGTCCTTGATGCTGCACGGCAAAATACAGAAAGGGGCCGATCAGCAAGGGGCTCGATAACACCAGTGCCCAGCAGATCACCTGCCAGCCGCCCATCTCCCTGGCCAACCGGCCGCCTTCGGCGTAACCCAGCCCACCAACTGCGATGGCGCCAATCATCCAGAGGTCGCCCGCCTGAATGCTGCCAGCACCGCTCATCAGGGAATAACCGAGCACCAGAGCACTGCCCAGTGCCGCGCAGCCCCAGAAGGCTTTCGAGGGCCGTTCGTGGGACAGCCAGGCGGCATAAATGGCGACAAACAGCGGTTGTATGCCGTTGACCAGTGCGCCATGAGAGGCTGGCAGTGTCTGCATGGCCCAGGCCGACAGGACCGGAAAGCCAATGATGACCCCGCAGATCACCAGCGCCAGCCCTTTGAGCTGTTCCCGTGTGGGCCACTTTTCCCGTCGCCAGTACAGCAGCGCCGCCGCCGGAATCGCCGCCAGCAAGGCGCGTCCGATTCCGTTGAGCAAAGGGTGAAGTTCCTGCACCACGATACGTGTCATCGGCAGTGTCAGGCTGAAAATGATGACGCCCAGCAGGCCCAGAGCCATACCGGTGTTTTCACGAGAAGACATGATCCCCATCCAGTTCTTGATGTTTTATCCACAAGGATTGGCATCTAGCCATAGTTCGGCCTGAGCGTGCTTCTACAGCTATACAGAAATTTGGCCGTACAGTTTCCGACAGCTTGTCGCATGCCGTTCCGCTTCATTGAGCTGGATCAACGTTCCGCGCTCCCGGAAGGCCGAAGCTACAGAAAAACCCAAGGCTCCAGACCCGTCGCCGTGCCGGAACCTGAGCCAAGCAGAGATGAGGAATCAGCCATGAGCAGCACTTTTTTCATTCCCGCCGTGAACATCATTGGCTCGGGTTGCATCGATGAAGCGGTGCAAGCCATCCGCAAATACGGATTCCGCAAGGCCCTGATCGTGACCGATGCAGGCCTGGCCAAGGCCGGTGTTGCCGCACAGGTCGCAGGTCTGCTGGTCGAAGAGGGCATCGATGCAGTGGTATACGACGGTGCCAAGCCGAACCCGACCATCAGTAACGTGGAAAAAGGCCTCGCGCTGCTGAAAGAGCGCGAGTGTGACTTCGTGATCTCCCTGGGCGGTGGTTCGCCCCACGACTGTGCCAAGGGCATTGCCCTGTGCGCCAGCAACGGCGGGCATATCAGCGAATACGAAGGGGTGGATCGTTCGGAAAAGCCGCAGTTGCCGCTGATCGCGATCAACACCACGGCCGGCACTGCCAGCGAAATGACCCGTTTCTGCATCATTACCGATGAAGTCCGTCACGTGAAAATGGCGATCATCGACCGTAACGTCACCCCGATCCTGTCGGTGAACGACCCGAAAATGATGGTGGGCATGCCCAAGTCCCTGACGGCCGCCACCGGCATGGACGCGCTGACCCACGCCATCGAGGCTTATGTGTCGACCGCTGCGACACCGATCACCGACGCCTGTGCCATCAAGGCCATGAACCTGATTGCCGGTAACCTGTACAAGGCGGTCACCAACGGCTCGGACATCGTGGCGCGGGAAAACATGGCCTATGCGCAGTTCCTCGCGGGCATGGCGTTCAACAATGCTTCGCTGGGCTATGTCCATGCGATGGCGCACCAGCTGGGCGGTTTCTATGACCTGCCTCACGGTGTCTGCAACGCGGTCCTGCTGCCTCACGTACAAAGCTTCAACGCCGCGGTCAGCGCCGCACGCCTGACTGACGTGGCCCATGCCATGGGGGCCGATATCCGTGGGTTGTCACCTGAAGAAGGGGCGCGGGCGGCTGTTGCGGCGATTCGCAAGCTGTCGGCTTCGGTGGAAATCCCGTCGGGCCTTCTCGCCTTGGGCGTGAAAGAGGAAGACATCCCGATTCTGGCCAGCAATGCCCTGAAAGATGCCTGTGGCCTGACCAACCCGCGTCCGGCCGATCAGGAGCAGATTGAGAGCATTTTCCGCCAGGCACTCTGATTCACATCCCGCCCCCTCGATGACTCGTGCATCGCGGGGGCTTTTTTCAAGAGAGGAAATCACGATGAGCACGACCTCCAGCGATATCTGCGACGCCGCCGAGCAACTTGAGGGGTTTGTGGGGTATCACCACAAGCACAAGCATTTCATCGTGCGTTTCAGCGAAGACTCCTTCGGCATGGACGTCACCGAGGACAGCATCACTCCCACCAGCGAATTCGTCTGGAGTAACGGCACCGGTGCCCAGATGAGCCTCAGCCGTGAACGCCTGCAATTGCTGTTCGATCAGAATATCGACAGTCGCCTGAACATTACCGAGCCGCTCCGGGTGTACATGCGTCGGCAGGATTTGCCGGAGATCAAGGTGGAACGCTGGGTGAAGGTGTAACGATTGCCTGGCTCGTCATGGCATTCACCATTCAGGTATGAAACATGCAGCAACACGCCGACATGCCAGAATAATGACGAGAAAACATGAAGCCCATACCTTTTGTATCGGCACGACTCACACCTAAAGCCCTGTCGGCGGGGCTCATCGGCTTCATCATCCTGGTCTGCATTTCGCTGATACTGGCGACGGCATGGCAGATGAAACAGTCGGCAGCCGAACGCCTGAGCGCGGCCGAAATGGGCGTGACCAACATTGTCAGTGCCGCCGAGCAGCAGGCTCAGGACACGGTACGGCAGGCAGACAACAAACTCAGGGACCTTGTGGAGCGGGTCGAGAGCGACGGTATCGACCGTCCTCAGCGATTGCGCCTGCACAAGCTCATGTCCCGTGACGTTGCAATCATGAAAGGCATTCAGGGGCTTTTCATTTATGACGAATACGGAAACTGGGTGACCAATTCCTTCTCCCTGGATGACGCTACTAAAAACAACAGCGACCGTGATTACTTCATTTATCACCGCGAAAACAGGGATACCTCCATCCATATAGGCTCGATCATCAAGAGCCGGACCACGGGCGAGATGATCATCCCGGTCAGCCGCCGTATTCAGCATGGCGATGGAAGTTTTGCCGGTGTGGCCCTGGCCACGATCCCTGTTTCCTATTTTCAGAGCTTCTTCGAGCGTATGGCGGTGGACGACAAGGGCGTCATTTTCCTCGCCCTGGATAACGGCGATCTGCTGGCCCGTCGCCCGACCATTGGCGCGTTGATGATGACCAATATTTCCAAGGGCGAGATCTTCAGCCGATACCTGCCTCAGGGCGACAAGGGTACGGCGATTCTCACCTCTGTCGTGGACGGCATCAAAAGAATCTATGCCTATCGCCGCCTGCAAGGGCTGCCCATCGTGACCGCTGCCGGTCTGTCGTATGAGTCGGTGTTTGCCAGCTGGTGGACGTATGCCTATCGCTCTTTCGTCATTGTCGGCCTGATCATTTCGGCGCTCGTTGTGCTCGGCGTGGTTCTTTATGGTCAGGTGCAGAAACTGTTGAAAGCTGAAAGGCAGCTCAATATTGCACGGGGCGAACTGGAAGTGCTCGCCCAGACCGACAGCCTGACGGGCATTGCGAACCGGCGCTGCTTCGATGTGGCCTTGAAGAGGGCAGAGGTGCATTCACGGCGTAATGGCGAACGGGCGGGCCTGATCCTTCTCGATATCGACTGGTTCAAGCAATACAACGACACCTATGGTCATGTCGTGGGGGACGAATGCCTGAAAAAGGTCGCTCGCCTCATTCAGGCCAACACCAACCGCTCTTCGGACCTGGTCGCCCGCTATGGCGGCGAAGAGTTCGTGATCCTGCTGCCGGACACCGATCAGGCGGGAACGCTGGGCGTTGCCGAAGCGATACGGTCTGCCATCTTCAAGGCGGGCATCGAGCACTCTGCCAGCCCGCTGGGCGTCGTCAGTATCAGTGCGGGTGTACTCTCTACAGGGTTTTCCGAAGGGCAGAGTGGTGCAGAAAGCCTGGTCGAGGTTGACCGGTTGCTGTACCGGGCCAAAAGCCTTGGGCGCAATCGGGTTGGGGTTGAATGAGTTTCCAGGGACGCCGTCCTGGCGAGAATCCGGAAACCGCTTGGTGGCTATCCGTTTTCAGCTAACGGATAATGCCCCGCCGATTTCGATTCTGACGTTTCTGTCAGCGCTTAGGAGTTATTGATGGTCAAGACGCGTCCACGTCCTGCGGTCAGCGGAGTTGCATCAGCTGATCGGGTGCTCACTGTCCTTTCAGCGTTCCGGGTGGGGGATACCGCTCTGAACCTCGTTGAGCTGGTAGAGCGCACGGGACTTATCAAAAGCACCATCATGCGTCTGATGGTTTCGCTGGAAACCTATGGATTCATCAACCGGATGTCGGATGGCCGTTACATGCTGGCCAGCGAAGTCATGCGCCTGAATGCGGTCTATCAGGATGCGCTCGATCTGGAACGGCATGTTCTTCCGCGACTCCACAAGCTGACAGACGAAACGGGGGAAACCGCTTCGTTTTATGTGCGCCACGGTGCCTATCGCCTGTGTCAGTACCGGGTCAACTCCCCCCATCGGCTTCGGCTCCACTTGCAGCCGGGGGACATGCGGCCGATGGATGGCGCGGCCAGCGCCGAGGCGTTGCGGACCCCTTACAGCCGTGCCCGCGATGGCCTGGAGCCTTTTTATTCCAGTGGTGCCACCGATCCGCATGCGGCATCCATGGCGTTGCCTATATACGGGCCGCTGCAAGAAGTGATCGGGGCGATAGTGCTGTCTGGTCCGGCCATGCGATTGACTGCCGATTATGCAAAGTCGATTCAGGATATTTTTGTCGCTGTTGCCGAGGACCTGACTCGCAGTCTGGGTGGCAAGAGTGCTGCCGCAGAGGCAGAGGGAAAGCGGCCGTGACGATCAAGACGCCGACGCTCCTTCATTCAGAGGGAGCGCCGGAGGTGTTTCAGGTCATGGGAAACCCGATAAAGGTTGCGGCCTAACTGGCCTTGAGTGGCTGGGTGGCTTCAGCCTGTTCGCGCTGGCGATGACGCCCCATCACCAGGACGGCAATCCCGCCGGTGATGCAGAGTGCGGCGAGTGGCAGCATCGCCAGGGCATAACTCCCGGTCGCACCATGGATCGCCCCGTAGGCATTGACCATGATTCCGCCGCCGATCAGGTTGGCCAGTGCGCCGATGGCCGCGAGGCCCGCAGCTGCGGTGCTGCTGGACAGCCACGACGAAACCAGTGCCCAGAAAGGCCCCTTCATCGAATAGGCACCGACCAGCACCATGGTCAGCAGCAGGACGGTGGCTGGCAGGGAGGATGTCACCAATGCCAGCAACAGTCCGGCGGCAATCAAGAGCAGGGTGGCCGAGGTATGCCAGCGACGCTCGTTGGTACGATCGGAACTGCGTCCCCAGACAATCATGGCAATCGAGGCAATGCCGTAAGGGATGGCATTGGTCAGGCCGATTTCCAGGTTGCTCAGGCCGAAGGTCTTGAGCAGTTGCGGTGCCCAGACACTCATGGTGCTGCCTGCGGCGGAAGCTCCTGAATAAATGAGCGCCATGACCCAGATGTCCTTGTGCCTGAGCAGTTTCCACAGCGATATGTGGCCGATGTTGGTCTTGAGTTGACGCTCCTCTTCAAGACGGCCAATCAGCCAGGAGCGCTGTTCATCATTCAGCCACCTGGCCTGTTCGGGGCGGTCGGTCAGTACAAACAGGCAGGCGATCCCCAGCAGTACGGCCGGGATACCTTCAATGATGAACAGCCAGTGCCAGCCGCGCATGCCCATCCAGCCATCGAGCGTCAGCAAGTAACCTGACAGTGGCGAGCCCAGGAAGTTGGCTCCGGGAATGGCGACCATGAAGATGGCGACCATTCGTGCCCGGTAGGCTGAGGGCAGCCAGTAGGTCATGTACAGCAGCACGCCGGGGAAGAATCCGGCTTCTGCGGCTCCCAGCAGAAAGCGCATCACATAGAGTGAGTTTGCGCCCTGCACGAACGCGGTGCCTGCCGAGATCAGGCCCCAGGTGATCATGATCCGGGCAATCCAGATCCGTGCCCCGAACTTTTGCAGCGCAAGGTTGCTGGGGACTTCCACCAGAAAATAGGAAAAGAAAAACAGGCTGCTGGCAAACCCGAAGATGGCGGGCGTCAGCCCCAGGTCGTGGTTCATCTGCAGCGATGCCATCCCGATGTTGCCGCGATCGATGATCGCAATCAGGTAGCAGATGATCAGAAAGGGAAGAAGTCGCCAGGCGACCCGGCGCATGGTGGTGCGTTCAAGCTCGCTGACGGCTGGAGGCGCTTTTGTCGCGGCCATGGTGCTCTCCTTGTGTTTGTTCTTGTGGAGAAACGGTAAATGACAGCCCTGTGAAGCATGGGGATCAAGGCTGTCAGTTCAGTATCAATTACCCAGGAGCTGGCGGTTGACGATGCAGCGAGGATCGAGGGCCTCGTTGTTCCAGATCTTCACGATCTGCTGCACGGCCAACAGACCGACACGGTCCCGCGCTTCGGTCGTGTTGGCCCCCACGTGAGGGGTCGCGACCAGATTGCTCAGCCCCCAGAGTTCGCTGTCCGCTGGAGGCGGTTCCGGGTTGAAGGTGTCCAGCCCGGCTCCTGCGATTCGACGGGTCTGCAAGGCATGCACCAGGGCCTGGGTGTCGACCAGTTCGCCGCGGGCCGTGTTGATCAGAATGCTGTTCGGGCGCATGCGGTTGAATTGGTCTGCGCCGATCAGATGGCGGTTCTGGTCTGTCAGTGGACAGTGGAGGCTGATGATATCGCTGGATTCGATCAGGCGGTTGAAGTCGGTTTCCCGTTCGACATGGGAACGTTCCGGCAGGGTCTTGAGGTAGGGGTCGTAGACCTTCACCTTCATCTGCAGCGGGGTGACCAGATCCATGAGGATTCCGCCGATGGAGCCCAGGCCCACCAGCCCCAGCGTCTTGCCGAACAGCTCAATGCCGTTGGCCGTCGATTTGTCCCAGTGACCGGCACGCATCCGGGCGTCCTGCGCGGCGGTCTGGCGTGCCACGCTGAACATCAGGGCAAAAGCATGCTCCGCAACGGACTGGGCATTCGCGCCCAGCGCAATGGTGACCGGAATGCCGCTGTCCGCTGCCGCCTGAATGTCGATGGTGTCGTAGCCCACGCCGTGCTTGGCGATCGCCTTTAGCCGGGAAGAGGCCTCGATCATCTCTCTGCTGAGCTTGCCCTGACGCACGATGATCGCGTCGGGCTGCTCGTCACGAATGACGGCCAGCAGTTCGTCGGCAGGCAGGTAGGGCGTGGTGGGGATGATCTGGATATCCAGGCTGGCTGCGTGGCTCATGGCGTCGTGCGCGAGGACCGGGCCCGTCAACAGAATCTTGCGAGTCATGGATGCGTACCTTGTTGTTATTGGCATGAATTGCAGGCTCGGGGAAATCGAGCGCAAGCATTGATAAAGACCCTATCACAATGAAATGTCATTTCAATAGAGAAATATTTAATCGGGTTTATGGTCTTTAAAAAGCCATTTTTGGCTATTGAAACTTTAAAAATGAAATGTGATTCTGATTGTCGGTCGAGTTTGACCCGTTGGGAAACTATAATTTCAAGAGAGAAATGCCCATGACGATTGGATTCCAGGTTCTCAAGGCGGCACGCAAGGTCAGCGCTGAGTGGGTTGCACGCTACCGTGACGTACCGGTCGCCAACGTGAGCGATTCGATGCACCGGATGACCGCTGGCGGCGCACGCTTGCGTCCCATGCACCGCGAAGGCGTGCTGGCCGGCCCGGCACTGACTGTGAAGGCGAGACCCGGCGACAACCTGATGCTTCACTACGCCATCGATATTGCGCAGCCGGGCGATGTGATCGTGGTGGACGCCGGTGGGGACCTGAGTAACGCCTTGATCGGAGAAATGATGGTGGCCTATGCGGTCAAGCGTGGCGTGGCGGGCATTGTCATCAATGGTGCCATCCGCGACGCAGGCAGTATTGGCGCCGGCACTTTCCCGATGTTCGCGGCGGGTATTTCCCACCGTGGTCCTTACAAGGATGGTCCGGGTGAGATCAATGTCCCCATTGCCATCGACGGGATGGTCATCGAGCCGGGGGACCTGGTGATCGGCGATGAAGACGGGCTGCTTTGTGTCCCCTACGATCACGTGGCAGACGTGTATGATCGCGCTGCGGCCAAGCACCATGCCGAGCAGAAGCAATTGGAACAGATTGCCCGTGGCGAGAATGATCGCTCCTGGGTGATCGAGTCGTTGAAGAAAAAGGGCTGCCAGTTGCCGGAGTGATCCGGCGCATCGCATGTTGCCGTGCGAACCGCCTGCCTCTTCCTGAGGCGGGTGGTACGAGGCCCTGGACAAGAGGCCTGGATGACACCTTCAATTCCACCCCGTAGAACATGGCCCGCTCCTGTGCGGGCGTTGTCTCACAGGAACTTTCAGGTCTATTTTCTGGGGCAGGCGGTTTCGACCCTCGGCAAGTGGGTGCAGCAGGTTGCGCTTTCCTGGCTCGCCTATCACCTCACCGGTTCTGCCTCTCTGCTGGGGCTTCTGGCTTTTCTCGCATTGGCACCGCAGCTTCTTGTCGGGCCTGTCGCCGGTGCCTGGATCGACAAGCATGACAAGCACCGGCTGCTGCTGATCGCTCAGGCGTTGCTGGCGCTTCAGTCGTTTTCGTTGGCGGTGATGACCTGGGCCGGGTGGATGGATCATTTCTGGCTGATCGTCATGGCGTCATTGCTGGGTATCCTCAATGCGTTTGAGACCCCGCTGCGACAAGCGCTGATCGGCAGCTTCGTGGCAGACCCGGCCGACCTGCCCAATGCTTTGGCCCTCAACGCCATGCTGATCAACGCCGCGCGTTTTGTCGGCCCGCCTCTGGCCGGTGCGTTGATTGCGTACAGCGGTGAGGCCGTGTGCTTTCTCCTGACATCGATTGCGTTCTTGCTGCTGTTGTTCGGGCTGTTGAAAATCAAGGGCACGCCTTCTGTCAGGGTCACGGGCAAGACCGGGCAGATGTTCCGGGAAGGACTGAAGTACCTGTGGTTCACGCTCGATGTGCGGCGGCTGATGCTGGGCGTGGTGATGGTCAACCTGATGTCTTCGATCTATGCGGTCCTGCTTCCGGTCATTACCCGAGAGTCCTATGGCGGCGATGCGCAGACCCTCGGCTGGCTATGGGGCGCGGCGGGTGCCGGTGCCTTTGTTGCCACGCTTTGCCTTGCACTGGGGGGCACGGTATCCCGGCTTGGCCGTTTCATTCAGGGCGCTTCGGTGTGCTGCGCGTTTGCCTTGCTTGGACTGGCCTTCGACGTTCATTTTGTCGGGGCGATAACCTTGCTGGCTGTTCTGGGCTTTGGAATCACGGCCAATAACGTCAGCACCAACATGCTGCTGCAAAGCCAGGCACCTTCCGAATTGCGCGGGCGAGTCATTGCGTTCTACATCGCCATGCGATTCGGGTTCGAGGCCATTGGAGGCTTGCTGGCAGGCCTGGTTGCGGCCCGGTGGGGAGCGCCAGCGACAATGGGTGTCGCTGGCGTTCTGCTTGCGGGGTATCTGGTTTTCGACCGTTTCTATTGGTCGTCACGGTCCGGCTCTTCTAGCTAGAGCTCGCTTCGCGGGCCGGTAGCGATGCATCGGCAGGAGCCTTCTGGCTGCGGGCCGGATCCCCGAGCCACAGCATCAGGCATGTACCCAGCATGAGGATGGAGGCGACGGCGTAAAACGGACCGGAGAAGGATTGAGTCGCATCCTTGATGAGGCCAATCATGAAGGGCCCGGCAAATCCTCCCAGGTTGCCGATCGACACAATCAGTGCCAGACCGCCAGCGGCCGCCCGGCCTGTCAGGAAGCTCGACGGGATTGCCCAGAATGTCGCCTGGAACGAGAGGATGCTTGCCACGGCGAAGGCCAGGCAGGTGATCTTCAGGAACGGTTCATCGATGGAGGCGGCACCCACCAGCGAGAGTGCCGCGAACGCCAGTGCGCTGACGACATAGGGCAGGCGATTCTGGCTGCGGTTGGCCAGTCGTGCCCAGACCGTCATGGTGACCGCACCGAGAATGTAGGGCAGCGCTGCAACCAGGCCCACCGTGCTGTTTTCCATGCCCAGGCTTTTGATGATCTGAGGCATCCAGATCCCGATGCCGATCGAGCCGACGATGCAGCAGAAGTTGATGGCCGCCAGCACAAAGACCTTCGGGTTGGTGAGTGCGCCGCGCAGGGTATTGCCATGGGTAGCGCTGATGGCCTGCTGTTCGCGGTTGAGGCGTTCAGTGAGCCAGGCCTTTTCCCGTTCATTCATCCAGCGCGCTTTGGCGGGATTATCGACCAGCACGAACAGGCAGGCTATGCCCAGCAAAACGGCAGGCAGGGCTTCTGCGACCAGCAGGAATTGCCAGTTCTTCAGGCCAAGAATGCCGTGCATGTCGAGCAGCCAGCCTGACAGGGGAGAGCCGAAGATATTGGCGGTGGGGATGCCGAGCAGGAAGGCGGCAGTGGCCTTCGCCCGCCATTTGCCTGGAAACCAATAGGTGAAATACAGATAGACGCCGGGCGTGAAGCCCGCCTCTGCAAGACCCAGCAGGAACCGCATGATGCTGAAGCTGATCGGGCCGGTGGCAAAGGCCGTCCCCATTGAAATCAGGCCCCAGGTAATCATGATTCTGGCGATCCAGATGCGTGCGCCGAAGCGCTGCATCAGCAGGTTGCTGGGTATCTCGAAAATGAAGTATCCGAAAAAGAACAGGCCGGCAGCCCAGCCGAACATCGTGGCGGTCAGGCCAAGGTCCTTGTTCATACTGATGGCTGCAAAGCCCACGTTGGTACGGTCGAGATAGCTGATGACATAGCAGATGAAGATGAACGGTACGATGCGCAGCATCACCCGACGCAGCAGCTTTTCACCTTCTGCGTCGGACAGGGCGGGGAGTGTCTGGGTTTCTTCTGGAGTCATGGCGTCGTCACTTCTTTTATCGTTGTTTTGGGAGACTGTCGGGCCTGTCAGCTATGTGAGTACATCGCGAGTCCGGGGGAGGGTGTCCGCACTTGCAGGATCGACCCCGACTCCGACTCGGTGATGAACAGCGTGTTGTTATCCACACCGCCGAAAGCGAGGTTGGTGTTGCTGATGCCTTCGCAGGAAACGATGCGTTGCAAGGGCTCACCGACCTTTGAAAGACGCCAGACGGAGCCAAAACCGGTGTGGGCGATGTAGAGATTGCTTTCTGCGTCCAGGGCCAGGCCGTCCGGGCCGCCGAGCCCGCCATGCAACTGGGAGAACACGCCGACCTTGCCGATGATCGAGCCATTGCCTAGAGGGATGCGCCAGATCTGCTGCGCCCGGGTGACGGCGATCAGCAGGTGGTTGAGTCTGGGGTCGAAAACGATCCCGTTGGGGCTGGGGATCGTGTTGATGAGGCAGCTCAGGTTGCCAGCGGCATCCAGTTTGTAGACCCGGCCGGTCGGGTCCTGTAGCCCGGTCTGGCCCTGGTCGGTGAAGTACATGTCGCCTGAAGGCGAGAAGACCAGATCGTTGACGCCCTTGAAACCCTCGGAGCCGGCAGACTCCAGAAACGGCTCAATGTGGCCGCTCTCGGCATCCAGCACCATGATCCCGCGCTTGTAGTCCGTGATGAAGATTCGCCCGTCGCGATGGATCTTCAGCCCGTTCGGCCAGCCATCGTATTCGCACACCAGTGTCCATTTACCTTCTGGCGAGATCCTGAAGATTCGCCCATAGGGAATGTCGGTCACGTAAAGGTTTCCCTTTCGGTCGAAGGAAGGGCCTTCCAGAAAGGAATCGATCAACCGGCCCTGGCGGTTGGCATCTGACCAGCTGGTGCGGCGGGGCTGGCGGTACTCGTCGGGGAGGCGTGTGAAGACGGTCGTTTCGATGACCTGAGGTGCAGGGAAGAAGCTCATGAGTTCTCCTGATCTTGGATGGGCTGAATACCCGTTTTTTGTTTTATTGAAACCTGATTTCAAAATACATAATTTTTATACAGGGTGCGATGACCGTTTTTGGGTATGTTTAGGTGGTTTATTGATTTTTGTGGAAATGACATTTCAAAAATTTGAGTGAGATGACACGCAAACGCTTTTCCAGGCAGCCGATGCCCGGCCACGGGAAGCTTCCGGCTGCAGCCGGTACGCATTGCACGTATCAGGGGGAGAGTTCGGAGGGGACGGCTTCAGCCTGAAGGGGGGAAGGCGTTCAGATCGACAGCTCGGTCCTGAAGGTGAGCGAGGTCCTGATCCGAACGGTTATTCCTGGCCATGTGGCCGAACGTGCACGAGGTGCCAAGGCTTCGGTTCCTGTGCTTTGAGAGTCAGCGAGGGCGCGTCAACGTGCGGCCTTGATATCCGCAATCATTAATCTGGATATCTTTCGCAACTGCTTGTCGGTCATGGCCGAAAACCACATCTGCCATCCCCGAGAAGAGGCGTCATAGGTGCGTGAACCTAGGGCTTGCCCGGTGCGCAGGTCACGAAAGTCGACCCGTGCATTCACCCAGGCATTGCCGGTCATGAAGGACGCCCAGAACCTGGACTTCCAGTCCAGATAGCGAAAGTTGCTGACATGGATGATCACCATCACGCCATTGCGAGACTGTGGCCGTGGTGTGCCGTCAAGAAAGACCGAGGAATAACCCGCCGCTGTTGCATCGGCCGAAAGGGCTTTCGACCAGGTTCCCTTGAGCAGATACCAGTCCGCATTGGCGTTTACTTGCCGACTGCCTACGAAGGTCACGACCAGATTGTTCTTGGCGGACTCATGGATCATCAGCGTTTCAGAGCCGCCCTGTTTGACGCGAGCTGCACAACCGGCCAGGAACAGGCTGGCGATGATGGTGACCAACAGAAGCTTCTTCATTGAATGTCCCTATTCACAGCAATGAGCTTTGAGAGTAGGACTGTTTGGCGGGTTTACCACTCGGCCTGTGGATTTGCCCCCGGCATGGGCGGACGAACACGGTGGCCCGGAAAGAAGTCGCCCGGCGTCACGCCAAACTGGACCCGGAAGGCCGAGATAAACGCCGAGGTCGACTGGTAGCCGAAGTTGAGTGCAACCTGGGTCACCTTGATGCCCTGACCCAGTTCTTCCAGCGCGCCCAGCAGGCGCAGGCGTTGTCGCCAGACGCGAAACGTCAGGCCGGTTTCGCGCATCAGGATTCGACGCAGGGTTTTCTCGGACGCGCCCAGTTCTTCGCCCCATTCGACCAGGGTCCTGTCGTCATCCGGCGAGTCCTGCAGCTTTCGGCAGAGTTGCAGGGCGCGCGGGTCCTGCGGCAAGGGGAGAGACATGCTGACTTCTCTGGCCATACGAAG
Source organism: Pseudomonas sp. NPDC089734 (assembly GCF_044748865.1). Lineage (NCBI taxonomy): Bacteria > Pseudomonadati > Pseudomonadota > Gammaproteobacteria > Pseudomonadales > Pseudomonadaceae > Pseudomonas > Pseudomonas sp. NPDC089734. The sequence goes on from NZ_JBIVGV010000003.1 coordinate 282,955, forward strand.
CTGATCGGTCAGCACTCGCGCCAACCGGCCTTCTGCCCCTTGTTCGTCGTATTCAGTGTCCAGCGTGCAGAACTGTTTGATGAGTTCATGGGTGAGGGGCGTGATCTCGATCACCCGACAGTGATCGTTGGCGGAGCCGAAGAGGCTGGCGTCGAGATAGAGACTGCGCATTTCGGTATGGGCGAAGCTCAAGACTTCGTGGTCCATTTCCGCCGGTATCCACACTGCCCGCTGGGGCGGCGCGACGAAGCTCTCGCCGGGGGTATGCACATGCAGGACTCCGGAAATCGCATAGGACAGTTGAACCCAGGGATGCCTGTGCATCCGGGTCCGTTCCGCGCGTGCCAGAGACTCGGTGCGTGCATATAAAGGACGGGGCAGGGCATGCAGAACCGGCACCAGCCGTTCTGGTACGGGAAATTGTCCGTTTATAGACATTTCTTGCCCTCATCGCGTTAGCCGGATATTTCGATCAAGGCTAAGGTACGCGGGCAATTCTGACAATAACAGGATCCCTATCATGGCCCGTTCGCGTTTCTTGCCGGACAACTTCACTCTGACACTGGTGGCGGTCGTCGCTATCGCCTCATTTCTACCGGCACGCGGTCAGATCTCCGTGGCATTCGACTGGATTACCGAGATTGCCATCGGCCTGCTCTTCTTTCTGCATGGTGCAAAGCTTTCGCGGCAGGCGATTCTTGCCGGCGCAGGACACTGGCGTCTTCACTTCCTGGTATTCCTGTGCACGTTCGTGCTGTTCCCGCTGCTCGGCCTGGCCCTGAAACCGCTGCTGTTACCTCTGGTCGGCAGCGAGTTGTACATGGGCTTCCTGTACCTGTGCGCGCTTCCTGCAACCGTGCAGTCAGCCATTGCGTTCACCTCGCTGGCCAGAGGCAATATTCCCGCCGCCATCTGCAGCGCAGCAGCCTCGAGCCTGATCGGTATCTTCATCACACCGGTGCTGGTGGCCTTGCTGATGGGCGTTCATGGCGACGGCGGTTCGACCGTCGAAGCCATTCGCAAGATCAGCATTCAGCTTCTCGTACCCTTCGTGGCTGGCCAGATCGCTCGTCACTGGATTGGCGAATGGGTCGGTCGCAACAAGAACTGGCTCAAGTTCGTTGACCAGGGCTCCATCCTGCTGGTGGTGTATTCGGCCTTCAGCGCGGCCGTGATCGGTGGCCTGTGGCAGCAAGTGCCGCTGATGGTTCTGGGCGGAATCGTACTGGGCTGCTGCCTCCTGCTCTCACTGTCCCTCGGCATTACCGCACTGCTGGGCAAATGGCTGGGCTTCAGCATCGAAGACCGCATCACCATCCTGTTCTGCGGCTCCAAGAAAAGCCTCGCGACTGGCGTACCCATGGCACAAGTGCTGTTTGCCGGTAGCGCCATCGGCCTGCTGATCCTGCCGCTGATGCTGTTCCACCAGATCCAGCTCATGGTGTGTGCATCGCTGGCACAGCGTTATTCGCGTCGTCCTGAAGAGATTGCCGAACCGGCTGGTGAACGTGTGTCGGCCGAGAAAGTGCAGGGTGGGGCGGTGAAAGGCTGAGGCGGGGAGGCGTGTTGCGCTGACGTACTCTGTTTGGGGTACGTCTGAAATGCTTGAAGAAATGGAGCGGGTAGAGGGAGTCGAACCTCTATTGGGCATTTCCGTCCTAAAGCATGTATCCGTGTAGTGATCTCCTTCCCCCAAGACCGCTTCTTACGGAGGAATAGCTGGCTTTTCGATTGTGTACCATGGTGCACCTTGATATTCAGTACCCCCAGAGGCCGATTGTAATCCTCCCCTGCAAACTGCAACTGGGCTGTTTGGGCATCGCCCAGCTATTTCCCGAGGATGAGCCGACTCTCATGATCAAGCGGTTGCTGCACGCGATACCCTTCTGCCAGCGATAGGAGATGTAATTGCCATTCGCCACTCAGCGTGAGTGTGGATTATCGGACGAAGTAGTACTTTGCCATTGGCCGTACGCCATGGAGAACGGGGTTGATAGCGCCTGATGAATTGGCGTTCAACGGGCCCGCCAATCTGGACGGCCATCTGAATGATGGCGTCCTAAGAAACCTTAGATGCCGTGCAGAGGAAAGAGCAGCGCGCGACTCTGATGGAGGCGCAACGATAACTTTAATTGCGCATTGAAACTTGAGCCGCCGTGTGAAGTGCCTGAGCCAGTGTCAGGGCTGATGCGCGCTGCGGTCGATTCTTGGCGTGCTCGATGTAGTAGTTTCCAGGGCCAGGCGTTCTAGGAATGAGCGGACAAATCTCCAGCCCCAGTGAGGTAGCCAATGGCATGCATACGGGCATTGGACCGACGGCCAAACCAAGCCCTTGACTCACCATCATCATTGCCAGAGGTGTGGTGTCGACGGTCTCAAGTTTCAAATGTTTGGTGGGCAAGGGCCCAAAGTTATGGCTCAGTAAGCCCATCCACCCCATTGAGTGCGAGGTCATTTCAAGGAGCTTGAAGCCTAAAAGGTCATCCAGGGATAGCAGATTTGGCAGATCCTCTTTTCGGCAAACGACTCCGTAGGAAAGGCTCATCAAACGTCCGGGATGCTGGACAAGGTTTGGGGCCTCTCCAAAACATATCGACAAATCCGGATCTGCCCGACGCTGAGAGCCGTCCATCATGAGCTCAACGCGGATGGAGGGATGGTCACGCTCGAAATCCGCCAGAACGAGTGGTAACCAGCTCAATGACATCAGTTGACTTGCTAGGAGAGTGACGCGCTCCACCCTAAAAGGGGCGAACAAGGAAGCAGCTTTGCTTTCGACCGCACCGAGAGAAATCTGAACGGTCGGCAGGAAGTCTGCGCCCTCTGGTGTCAGCAGTATGCGATTGGCTGTTCTTTCAAACAGTGGGCGACCAAGGCTTTGCTCAAGAGCAAGGACCTGCTGGCTGACTGCTGCACCCGACATGTGAAGCTCTTTTCCGGCTTTGGAGAAGCTCTCATTGCGGGCAGCTGCCTCGAATACACGCAGCCAGTTCAGCGATGGGATAAGGGATCTGTTCATGTGGAAGAGCATAAGAACAGCTTCTGCTAAGGTCAACTAGATAGCATATATAAAGAGTCTGACTCCGTTGATATAGTTCTCGCCAGCGTTTTGCTACCTGCCCTTTGCCAATAACCCTAACGATATGGGGAGCTAGGAATGTTCAAACGTCACGCATTACTTATTTTGGGGATTGCTAGTTTCGGTTTGAGCGTCGCATATGCCGATCAAATGCCCAGTCACATCACCATCGCGACAGAAGGAGCTTACGCTCCGTGGAATTTCACGAAGCCAGATGGCTCTCTGGATGGCTATGAGGTTGACCTGACAAAGGCGCTTTGCGAGCGCATGCAGGTCAAATGCGACCTGGTTAGCCAAGAATGGAAAGGGATTATCCCAGGGCTGGCGCTAGGTAAATATGATGCAATCATTGCCGGCATGGGCGTTACCGAAGAGCGAAAAAAAGTGGTGGCGTTCTCCAAGCCGTATGCAAAATCACCTAATGGCTTTCTGACCAGCAAGGACAGCGATCTTGCAGGACTTCCTGACGCAGGGAAGGAGTTCGATTTGAACACGGACAAGGCGTCTGCCGAGGCAGAGCTTGAAGCTATTAGATCCCGCTTGGCCGGGAAAGTGATCGGTGTGCAAACCGGTGCTACTGCTGCTTACTTCGTAAAGCAGTACTTCAAGAATGAAATCGTCAGGGAATACCCCTCTTTTGAACAGTTGGGGCTGGAGTTGTCGGCTGGCAGAATCGATGTCGCAGTGGCCAGTGTGACGGCTTTCAAGGCCGTTCTCGACTCGCACCCGGACGGTAGCCTGGTTTCTGCCGGGCCAAGTTTCAAGGGTGGGGTTCTCGGGCTTGGTACCGTGAATGTTGCACTGCGGCCAACGGATGACGCACTGCGTAATGCCATGAACACTGCGATCGACTCTCTTAACGCTGACGGGACTAACAAGGCGTTGGCCGAAAAGTGGTTCGGCGTCGATATCTCCATTAAATAAAAATAACGAATAAGCAGGGCCGTCATGAATTTCGTGGCGCGCTTTGCTGCGCCTGAAAAATACTGCCCTTAATAAATGTCATGCGTTAAACATGCAAGTAAGCATTGTCTGGAGCAGCAATGATGAGCATCGCAAAGTTCAGTTTAACCACCTTCCTCGTGTCAATTGGCACCGTGCAAACGGTGTCAGCTAGCGACCAGTCAGATTCATCAGGGTTCGTGGCGGGTAGTAAGGCTGCTATCAAAACACGTAACTTTTACATGAACCGAGACAACCGGGCTTCCGGGGCAGTTCAAAGCTATGGTGAAGAATGGGCGCAGGGATTTATCGGGACATTCCAGTCAGGTTTCACTCAAGGAACGGTAGGCTTTGGTGCGGATGCAATAGGGATGTTTGGGGTGAAGCTCGATACGGGGCGTGGCCGCTATGGCTATGGCACCAATCTGATGGAAACCGATAGCAGTGGCCCCAAGGATGAGTACTCAAAGGGAGGTGGTGTACTGAAAGTGAGGTTGTCTAACACCGTACTGAAGTACGGAACGCAGGTATCCACAATCCCGGTGGCATATACATCTGATAGCCGACTGTTGCCGGAGACGGTTACCGGTACGACAATCACCAGCAAAGAGATCAAAAACCTGACGCTTGATGCTGGCCATCTTACTGGGTTGACCACCAAGAATCAGTCGACGTACGACACCGCACGCATGACGTCCGTCGATTATGTGGGCGGTGCGTATAAGTTCTCGAATTGGGCTCCAGGGCTTACCGGTAGTCTGTACTACGCAAAGACCGACGACTATTTTAAAAAATACTATGTGAACGGTAACTACCAGTTCCCGCTCTCAGGTAAGCAATCTATCGAAATTGACCTCAATGCCTATGACACCCAAAGCATTGGCAAGGCTAAGTATGGCGACTTGGATAACCTGATCTGGAGTGCTCAAGTTTTCTATCGAGTTGGCCCTCATGCGTTCTCTGTCGGCTATCAGAAGGTGTCGGGCGAGGGGGATTACACCTATGGCATCGATGGTGGATCCAACTACTGGTTTGGTAACTCGATTCAATACTCTGACTTCGACTACGAGGACGAGAAGTCCTGGCAGCTTCGCTATGACTACGATTTTTCAGCCATGGGTGTCCCCGGCCTCGGCTTCATGACCCGTTACGTTAAAGGTTCCGATTTCAAGGACGGAAAAGGCAACGATATTGACGGAGCCGCCTGGGAGCGTGATGCCGAGTTCCGTTACATTGTCCAGAGTGGCCCAGCCAAGAATCTGTCGTTCGCTCTGCGTCAGGCGAGCTACAGAAGTAGTGAGCGGGGAGGGCAGTTGGACGAGGTGCGTCTGATTACGAACTACACCTTCAACATTTTCTGATTGTTCCCTGTGCAGCTAACGGGCCGACAAATGCCCGTTAGTTCTCTTCTGTCTAGGCGTGCCAGTGCTTGGCGTCCAATCGCCGATCAAGCGCCGTTCAGGCCGCTTCTTTGTCCTGTAGGCGCTAGCCCCCAGCTAGCCGCCCCTGCTTCCTCTTGCCAAGTCATTCCGCCCCCTGGTGTGCTCCTGGGCTTTGTACGAAAAGTGGCTGTGCTCGGTGATGCTGCGTTAAAAACAGGCTCGTGCGCGAGTCCGATCGGAATGCTCATTTACAACACGTAAAGTCGAGCGCGACTCCGACCGTTCCTCGCCGTTTTTGCCTTGCCTGACCTTCGCTCGCCGACTTTTCGTACAGAGCCTGGTATTCGTATCTCAAGATTGGTGGGCGCAGCACTCACCGCATGCGCCTGTGTGCGCTCAACAACTCTCAACCTCGCTGCATCGCAATCGATCGTACGTGAGCAGCGCCCGCTGAGATGCTCGGCAATGCCTTGGTATAAAGTCAGTGGTTTAGCGTAAGTAATACTTTCGCTGAGGTAAATCAGATGACGTATATAAAGGTGCTAGAGGCGCTGGTATAGTCGCCTCAAGCCATTTGGCATTGCCGTCAATCTCAACCAAACATGACAGGAAACTTGGCATGTTAAAGAAAATCTTATTTTTTTCGCTGGCAGTGTCAGCTTCAACTATGAGTGTGGTTAGTGCACAAAACCTGCCCGCACATATCACGATCGCCACTGAAGGCTCCTATGCACCATGGGCATTTACAAAGCCAGATGGTTCATTAAGTGGTTATGAAATTGATCTCGCTAATAAGTTGTGTGAAAGAATGCGGGTGAAGTGCGATATCGTGGACGGTGAATGGAAGAGTCTGATTCCAGGTTTAATACTCGGAAAATATGACGCCATCATGGCGGCGATGGGGGTCACCGAAGAAAGGAAGAAAGTCGTCGCATTCTCCGAACCCTACGCCAAATCCCCAAATGGGTTTTACACGATTAAAGACGGCGCAGTGGAAGTGCTTCCCGGCTCTGGCTTGAATTTTGATTTGACTTCAAATGCTCAAGACGCAGTGGCGGCAATCGATGCAGCCAGGAACAAGCTAGAGGGCAAGGTTATCGGTGTGCAAACCGGCTCCACTGCAGCTTATTTCTTGAAGGAGTACTTCAAGGATTTTGATGTTCGCGAGTATCCAACATTCGATCAACTGGGTTTGGAGCTGTCTTCCGGTCGCATCGATGTCGCTGTTGCGAGTGTGACAGCGTTTAAAGCCGCTATCGATGCTAATCCCTCAAGCAACTTTGTTCCTACTGGCCCGACCTTCCAGGGTGGGGTGTTAGGGCAAGGTACGACCAACGTAGCGTTAAGTCAGTCCAATCTGGCGCTGCGTGAAGCCTTCAACTCGGCCATCCAGTCTCTTAACGACGACGGCACTAACAAAGCCCTGGCCGAGAAATGGTTCGGCGTGGACGTATCCACACACTGATCTCACTAGCCCCTAGGTTTTGTACGTAAAGTGGCTGCGCTCGGTCAGGCGGCGTTAAAAACCGGCTCAGAATGCTCATTGACAACCCGTCAACTCCGCTTCCTCGCCGTTTTTTGCCTTGCCTGACCTTCGCTCGCCGACTTTTCGTACAGAACCTAGAGCGGCTATTCAACGATAACGCCCTGTGGGGCGATTTTTTAGGTGATGGCATGTTCGTCCCCGTTGGCGTCACGCAGGCAACATTGACTGTTTACTTTGATGGTCAGCCCATTGCGGCAAGGCAAGGTGAGACGATTGCCTCATGCCTGCTCCGTGCGGGTGTGGAAAAGTTCAGAACCACTCCGGTATCGGGTTCCCCACGACTTCCATTTTGCATGATCGGGCATTGTTTCGAGTGTGTTGTTGAAATCGAGGGTATAGGCGGTCGTCAGGCGTGCCTGTCGCTTGTTGAAGAGGGAATGCACATCCGCACGCAGCTCGGTGCTGCTGAGCTACAGGGGATCAAGCTGTGATGAACGGAGTAGCACATAGCTCGCCCGATGCGGATTTGATCGTCATTGGCGCCGGGCCTGCAGGTATGTCTGCAGCGGTGACCGTCGCTCGGGCGGGATTCAAGGTGATTGTCCTCGATATGCAGCCGACGCCGGGCGGGCAGATTTTTCGCTCGCTGGAAACGAACGTGCAGGCCAAGCCCGAGACTGACGAATTGCTTCGCGCCTTGGGGCCTGCGTACTTGCAAGGCAAGGAGTTGATCGAGAGATTCAGGGCTACTAGTGGTATCGATTTCCGGCCACTTACGACCGTTTGGGAACTGCGAGCTGATGGGACTGTTGGATGGCTAAATGGCGAGAGAGCTGGATATTTGCGTGGCGCCCGGATACTGGTTGCCAACGGCGCAATGGAGAGACCGCTACCGTTTCCAGGCTGGACGCTTCCTGGTGTCATGACAGCCGGAGCAGTCCAGACATTGCTCAAGGCAGGGCGCCTACGACCGAAAGGCCAAATTGTTCTGGCGGGAACCGGGCCGCTCATTTTCCTGCTTGCCGATCAGTTGCGTCAGTTGGGTGTTCGACCACAACTAATTGCGAGAACTGACACTTTCCGACAAAAGCTTCGGGCGATATTCAGGCTTAGATTTTCAGCCATTCCTGCCATTGTCAAAGGCATGATCTGGATTGCCAAATTGCGACTTGCCGGCGTTCAAATGTGCACCGGCGCTACTGGTCTTGTCGCCGCTGGTCATGACTGCTTGGAGTCCGTGAGCGTGACCATTTCAGGTAAGCGCCACCAACTGCCATGCGACTTGCTCATTGTCCATGACGGTATCGTACCTTCCACTGATCTAGCTCATAGCGCCGGATTGGCCATGGAGTGGCAAGCTTGCGATTCGAGCTGGAGACCTAAGACAAGTCATGACGGTCAAGCCGAGCAGGCGTCAAAAGCGTCGCTGACCGAGGGACCATGCCTCATTCGAATATCCGGCGATGCTCGTCGAATCGGCGGTGCTGACGCCGCCATTGCTCATGGAAAGCTCGCGGGACATGCAATCGTAAATGAGCTTGACGGACAGCAAGGTCAACGCCATAGCGAACATGAACGGGAGGTGCTGAGCGCCCTGGCAGCCCGTCCTTTCATTGATGCCGCGTTTCCGCGTGGTATCTCGGCAGAGCTGCCAAGCGATGACACGATCGTATGCCGCTGTGAAGAGATTACGGCAGGCCAGCTCCGTCAGACGATTCGTAATGGTAGTACTGACATGAACCATCTGCGTGGTGTTCTTCGTTGCGGCATGGGGCCATGTCAGGGGCGAAGCTGCACCGTCACGCTCGCACGATTGATGCAGGAAGCTGGTGTACAGCCTCCCTCTTCAGCGTCGCAGTTTCGAGAGCGACCACCTGTTCGACCTCTTCCGTTAGGGGCGTTGGCCACCATGACGGGGCTTGATCCCGCCCTTGCGACACTGATTTCTCTCGATGATAAACCGGCTGTGGCTTCGGAGGCCGAAGATGCTTAATCAGGGCGACGAGGTACTGATCATCGGTGGTGGCCTACAGGGGTGTGCGATCGGTTTATTCCTCGCTCGTGCAGGCTGGAATGTAACGATTGTCGAGAAAGGTATGGCGGGGCGCCATGCGTCTAGTGTGAACGCGGGTGGCTTGCGCCTGCTCCTGCGTGATGAACGTGAGTACCCGCTGGCGCTGCGTGCGATGGAAATGTGGGAAACACTTGAAGACTTCGTTGGTCCGGACGCGGCACGGCGTTGTGAGGTGCGATTGGGCACCTCTCAAATCGCTATTGCGTTGGACGAGGCTGAGATGACCTGGGCACTTGCCCGAGCCAAGGACATGATCGGCATCGGAATCCATACTGAGGAGTTGATGGACTTGAAGGAGCTGCACCACATGCTCCCGGGTCTCAATCCTGCGACGTTGGGCGCGTTGATCTCCCGTCGTGACGGGCACGCCAATCCAGCAAATGCTGCACTCGCATTTCGAAATGCAGCTGTCGCAGCCGGTGTCCGTCTGATTGAGCACTGTGGTGTCAGTGAACTTGTTCCCCTCGGTGGTGGCAGATGGAAGGTCAGCACAGACGTGGGCCTGTTTGAAGCGGAAAGGGTGATCAACTGTGCCGGAGCGTGGGGAACTGAGATTGCCGCGCTGGTTGGCGACTACATGCCCATGAAAGCTCATGCACCGACCATGATGGTCACCACCAGGGTCAAACCGTGGATCACCCCCGTGGTCATCGGAATTGACCGGCCACTGTCGTTCAAGCAAAGCGCCGCAGGATCACTGGTCATCGGGGGTGGAATTTCGGGGAAGCCGTGCCCCTCCCATGGCACCTCGTTCACCGTGATGGACAGGGCGACGGCAGGTGCTGCTGCGACTATCGAGGCTTTCCCTGCTTTAGCGGGAATTCCGGTCGTGCGGACATGGACGGGGCTTGAGGGAAAGACTCCGGACGGTATCCCCTATATCACTCCAAGCAGCAATCACGATGGGCTTTGGCACGTCTTCGGATTCTGCGGTCATGGTTTTCAGTTGGCTCCTGCTGTGGGTGAGGTTGTCGCCCAATCTTTGATAAGCGGACAAGTCGATCCGCGTCTGGCTCCGTTCACCATGGAGCGCGTTGCTCTAACAACAAAAACTGCCGCACTGTGAAGGCTTTGATATGACGCTAGATTTTTTAGTACCTCTGGGCTTTGGCCCTACTGGTTGGGGGTGGCCGCTGCTCAAAGCGTGCAGCATCACCCTGTCAGCCGCAATATGTGGTTTTTTGCTAGGAAGCATATTGGGCGTAGCCGGAGCAGGTCTAAAACTGTCGCGAGTGTGCGCGTGCCGGATGGTCGGTTCGTGTTACACAACTATCTTCCGTGGGATCCCAGAGATCCTCATCGTCTACCTTTTCTATTTCGGGGGAAGTGTTGCTTTCACCAAAGCAATGAATCTCGGAGGGTTGCCAGGTTTCTGGTCGCTTCCAGCATTTGCGATCGGCGTAATGGCTGTCGGCATAGTTTCCGGCGCCTATCAGACTGAAGCATTTCGCTCCGCCTATCTGCGACTGGATCGGGGTCAGATAGAGGCCGGTGTCTCGTGCGGTATGCACTGGATGCTGTTGCTGCGCCGCATCATTGCACCTCAAACCCTGCGTTTTGCGCTGCCTGCGTTGGGCAATATCTGGCAGTCCGCGATAAAGGAAACAGCATTGCTCTCTGTGATCGGCTTGACGGAGGTGATCCGGCAGGCGGGCCTGGCCGCAGGAGCAACTCGTCAACCACTGCTGTTCTACGGCGCAGCAGCCATCATCTATTTCGTAGTCGGCCGTGTGACGGGCGTTTTCCTGGCGCGCTATGAACACCGTCTTGCAAAGCCTTGGAGCCGTTGATTATGGATTGGCCATTCTTGCTCGACGTATTGAAGCAGCTGTTGGCTGGGGTACCGCTTACGCTTCGGCTGGCAGCCTTGGCTCTACTACTAGGGTTTGCACTTGCGGTGATCGTTGCGGCTGCAGTATCCAGCAGCGTACGGCCCCTTCGGTGGATCGGTAAAGGCTACGTAGAGGTATTCCGAGGCACGCCGCTACTGGTTCAGATTTTCCTGATCTATTACGGCCTGGGTCAGATTCCGGAGCTTCGCCAATCCTTTCTGTGGCCATTCCTGCGCGAGCCCTACTGGTGCGCAATTGTGGCACTGGCGATGAATACGTCTGCCTACACCGCAGAGATCATCAGGGGGGCCATTCAGTCGGTACCCGCGGGAGAAATCGAAGCTGCAAGAGCCTGTGGGATGTCGGGGTTGTTGCTTCGTAGGCGGATTATCTGGCCCATTGCCCTGCGCCAAGGTCTTGCCGTCTACGGCAGCGAAATGATCCTGATGATCAAGGCTACGTCGTTGGCGAGCATCATTACGCTGACCGAGGTTACTGGTATTGCCTACAAGATCACTTCTGACACGTACAGGGTCATGGAGGTATTCATCGTCGCAGGGGCAATTTACTTGGCACTTAATTTTGCAATCACCCTGGCGATCGCCCTCATTGAGCGCCGGCTTCTTGCTCACCACGCCGCTCAGCGAACTTGATCTTTCGGAGAGTCATATGACAGCTGCAATCCGCTCTAACGCAGAGCCCGCGCATTCTACTCCTGCAATCGCTACGATCGGACTTCACAAAAAATACGGCGAGATCGAGGTGTTGAAGGGGATCGACTTCAGTGCTTGCGAAGGTGAAGTGATATCGATTCTGGGTGCATCGGGATCGGGAAAGTCCACATTCCTAAGATGCCTTAATCTGCTTGAAATGCCTTCGGCTGGTCAGCTTCATATCTTTGGTGAGGAGGTTTCGCTTAAGGCAAGTCGTCATGGTCTGAGTATCGCGAACCGAAAGCAAGTCGATCGTCTCCGTACAGAAGTGGCGATGGTGTTCCAGAACTTCTGCCTGTGGGGGCATATGACCGTACTGGAAAACCTTACGGAGGCTCCGGTTCATGTACAGAAACGCCCGATTGCCCAAGTACGAGAGGAGGCCAGAGCCGCGCTTGAAAGGGTGGGGCTTTCCCATCGTGCTGACGCATATCCCGCGCAACTGTCTGGTGGCCAGCAACAGCGCGCCGCCATCGCGCGAGCTTTGGTAATGAAGCCTCGTGTGTTGCTATTTGATGAGCCAACGTCGGCGCTCGATCCGGAACTGGTAGGTGAGGTACTTCAGGTTATGAGGGATCTGGCAGGTGAGGGGAGAACGATGCTGATCGTTACCCACGAAATGGGTTTTGCCAGGGACGTCTCCAGTCGGATTGTATTCCTTGAGGAAGGGAGGATTGGTGCGCAGGGTACGCCCCACGAAATGTTCGGCGGCGGCATGAATGAGCGCTTTGACCGGTTTATCGGACGCTTCAAAGCTGACTAATCAATTGCCAGGGTAACTCTCTGGCAACCTTTTGAGAGCCCGGTTGCGTCTAACTCTACAGTTGTGACGCCGAGCGACTGTCGCCCAGAGTTTTTGTTAATGGAAGACCACGGAGCATAAACATGTCCCAGATTCATCGTATCGACGGCAACGCCCGCGTAAACCGCGTCGTCATTCACAACAGTGTTGCTTACTTCAGCGGATTGGTGGCACTGGATTTTTCCGGAGATATTCGTGACCAGACGCTCCAGGTTCTGGAGCGCCTGGAAACCTACCTGCAAAAAGCAGGTACTGACCGCTCGCATCTGTTGAGTGTTCAGCTATGGGTCAAAGACATTGCTGGAGACATCGGTGGCTTGAACGAGGTATGGAACGAGTGGTTTCTTGACCATGAGAAGCCCACCCGAGCGACGTGCCAAGTTGCCTTCGATGATCCGGATATTCGACTGGAGTTGATTGCCACGGCAGCAGTGCCAAGCTAGACGGATTGATAACCAGACCCAGTCTCCAGTCCTCCTCCACACTACTTCAGACCCATGACATGTATGACAATAAGAACCTGCAATTTATCAACAGCACTCGATCCCGGCTGCTTTTGGTCGTTGAGCCCAGATCCAGCGAGTTCTGGATTGAGAGCGGTTCCACAGTCCGGCTGCATTTGAAAGAGCCCGCCAACGTTGCAACTCTTGAAATTGAGTACTTGGCTGGAGGATTGGTGGTATACGCTGGCGAGGCCGATCAGGTAGAGGTGTATCAAAATGGCCGTCGTATGGCCCAGGATACTCGAACGCGACGTATGGCGAAGAAACTTGTCTCCTAGGTTTTGTACGTAAAGTGGCTGCGCTCGGTCATGCTGCGTTAAAAACCGGTTCGTGGGCGAATCCGATCAGAATGCTCATTGACACCCCGTCAATCGAGCGCGACTCCGACCGTTCCTCGCCGTTTTTTACCTTGCCTGACCTTCGTTCGCCGACTTTTCGTACAAAACCTAATCAGGAAATACGCCGCTTCGGCGCTCTGAGACTTTACTTGCCTATAGCGCATGTTCCACGTACCGGTTTATTCGGATGTTCTTGTTGAAGGCGCATGTTGTGAACGCTGCAACTGATAGATTGATTCCCTTGCGCAGTCGGATGTGATCAATGACCCGGCGCCTGACATCATGAGATTGCGCACTCGCATCCACTGCCCCGAATAGCTTGGCCGGTTGCATTAGATGTGTGTTGACCTTGGTCAGTAGGATTACTCTGGTGCTTCGGAGGCGGGGTATTGCGTAGGAGGCACCCTACGTGCGATTACCGCACCGGCACCAGGAGGGCCGTCAGGTATAAGGGGCCATATCCATCAATATCCCGGGCTGTGCTTGCTCTCGCCCAAGCCTGCTGCGTCCTTAATGTTTTGCGAGCCTTCCGGTGGCCAGGGATGGGAGATGGCGTTGTCGTTCGCCACTCAGTGTGAGCGTGATTTTTCGGACGAAGTAATACTTTGCCATTGGCTGGTCGCTGTGCCCGCGAATCGACAGTGCACCAACTTTTTGGGGCTTCGGGGTGGCTGGCTTTAAGGGCTGAGTGGAGATTCAGGGGGGAGGAGGCGGGGCTCGGGCGAAATCGCTTGAAGGGCCCGGAAACACGTGAAGAAAGTGGAGCGGGTAGAGGGAATCGAACCCTCAACTAAAGCTTGGGAAGCTTTCGTTTTGCCACTAAACTATACCCGCTCTAAAGCGGCTGACTTTGTATCAGATAGCTCCCTTCATTTAAAGCGCTAATTTCATCCCACCACTCATTCGGCCGCATCGCGCTCAAGGAGCCCGTTCGCCAGTCTTTGCTTTCCGTGCGCTGGCGAAAGGGTCCTTGGCTCTGTCGAGCGCCGGGTTCAGCACGCGAATGCATGGTGTTGAACCAGGGTGTAGGTCGGGCGCGATGTTTCGGCAGCGGGTTTCAGGAAGTTGAGCAATGCCTCTCGTGAGTCACGGCAGGCGGCCTTGTGTTCCATGTCCAGAAAGTGCCCGGTGGCTTCGATGGTGCTGAAGCTGCTGTTCTGCACGTATCTGGCAAACAGCACCGCGTCGTCCGCTGCGGTGTATTCATCCCAGGCACCGTTCATGAACAGGACGGGTACGTTGATGTTCTTCGCAGCCGTCAGGTAGTTGTCCGGATCGAGTTCCAGTACCTGACTGATGTGATAGTGCATCTGGTCGTATTCGTGCAGGTCCAGGCTGCTGACATGGCGATAGTTGAAGCGTTTGAACAGCGATGGCAGGTGTTTGCCGATGGTGTTGTTGATCAGGTGGCCCACTTCATAGCGGTTATGGTCGCCCAGGTGTTTCACGCCACGGTGCAGATAGTCGCGCATGTGTTCGTTGAGCACGGGGGAGAACGAACTGATGACAGCGCTCTCGATACGCTTTGGCCGGTGCGACAGGGCGATCAGGGCCGCGGTGCCACCCCATGAGAACGACATGATGTGCTCGGCGTTGAAGTGGTCGATCAGTTCCAGCAGGATCTGGCCTTCCATTTCACGGGTCAGAGGCCTTTCATGCAGGTTGTGGGGCTTGGATTTCCCTGCATAGGGTTGGTCGTAGAGCACAACGTTGAACTGCGGGTGCAGGTTGCGAACCGTCTGGGCAAATGACGCGGTGGTGGCCAGTGAGCCGTTAACCATGACAATGGTTTTTTCCGCTGCATCCGAGCGGTAAAACTCCGTGTAAACCCGAAACTGTCCTTGTATTTCAAGCACGGCGATTTCTGGCCTCATATGTCTGTCTCCTGACTGAACAAATGTGTGCATGGCGCAAATAAAAATTTGCACGGGTTTCGTGACAGGTAGGCATAGCCTGAAAGGCCCATGTCGATCCGAACAATCTGTTCGACAGGTATTGTTATTGGCGGGCATTTTGTCGTGGACCCGGAGGTCCGGTGCGGCAAAAGGTTTCTTAGAATGCGTTACTGACTTGCCAGTCACATGTGGACTGACGATTGGATTCAAGCAGGCGATCCCTGAACCCGCAAGTGCCGCCCGTACATTGATGTGGCTGTCCGCCGAATGGTCGTGACTTTTTCAGATCGACTGGATTTGCGCGTCATCCAGGGCGCAGTAGCTGCCCGGCTCTAGCTCGGGGGTGAGCGTCAGAGGGCCCATGCTTTCCCGGTGCAGAATCAATACTTTATTGTCGAAGTGACCGAACATCCGTTTTACCTGATGGTAGCGACCCTCGAAGATCGTGAGCCTTGCGCAGCGAGGTCCGAGCAGGGTCAGAACGGCTGGCTGGGTAGTGATGTTCTCGTAGGCGAAGTAAAAACCCAGGGCGAATTTCTCGACATACCGTTCGTCGATCAGTTGTTCGGTCTCGACGTAATACACCTTAGGCAGTCGGGTCTGTGGCTGTGTCAGTCGGCGTGACCACTGTCCGTCGTTGGTGATCAACATCAGGCCGGTGGTATTGAAGTCCAGCCGTCCGGCAATGTGCAGTTCGTGTTTGTCCGGCTCGTCCAGCAGGTCGAGCACCGTGGGGTGTTGCGCATCGACCGTGGCGCTCACATAGCCTTGAGGTTTGTGCAGCATGAAATAACGTGCGGTCTTGCCGGCCTGCAGCACTTCGTCGTCGAACGCTACTCGGCTGAACTCTCGTACATCATGGTGAGGATCACTCGTGACCTGCCCGTCGACCTTGATACGCCCGCTGACCAGTGCCAGGCGCACATCCTTGCGATTGAAGCGGGGCAGGTTGCTGAGGAAGCGATCGAGGCGCATGGCGTTCAAAGGGCTGTAGGGCTGGGAGGCGCATGGTACGCCTGTCAGACGGGTTTGGCCTGCCCGATGTTGGCGATGCCGGCACAACGCGGGCACAGGCAGGCCAGGTTGCGGAGCTCGACGGGCAGGGCTTCAAGCCGTGCCGGGTCGATGGTTGCCGAAAAGCACCAGCAGGCCTGATCGGCCGTGCGCGGGTCGGCCAGGGTGCAGCGATTGTTGAAGCCGCACAGGGGACACAGGTTGGGATCTTGCTCTGTTGCTGTGGTGTTCATGCCGGAACCGGGTTCTCGATACAGATCTGATTACGTCCATTGAGCTTGGCGCGATACAGCGCGCTGTCGGCGCGAGCGATCAGGCTTTGCAGGGTGTCGCCGGGTTGCAGCTCGGCCAGACCGACGCTGACAGTGACCTGCAACGGCAGCCCGGAAAAGAAATAGACATGCTGCTCGGCCAGTTCCCGGATTTTTTCGGCGATGCGCCGTGCGCCCGAGGTGTCGCTGCCCTTGAGCAGGATGATGAACTCTTCGCCCCCCCAGCGGCAAATGATGTCTGACTGGCGCAGGCAACTTTTCAGGTCATTGGCAAAACCGGCCAGCACTTCATCGCCTGCCAGGTGCCCATGGGTGTCGTTGAGCCGTTTGAAATGATCCAGGTCCAGCAGCAGGGCTGTCAGCGGTGTGGCCTCGCGCTGGGTATCCCTGAGTGTATCGATTGCCATCAGGTTGAAGCCGCGACGATTGGGCAGCCCGGTCAGGCTGTCGAGCGTGGCCTGGGTTTCCAGCTTGCGTTGATAGCTGATGAGAATCCGATGCAGGAGCAGTACGGTCACCAGTGTCACGATCAGGCAGATGAACAGATTCAGGTAGAGCGACTGGCGGACATCGTTCAGGGCTGTTTCTTCCTGTTTGTCGACAAACAGGTACCAGTCCAGCTCGGGGATGAAGCGCACGTTGAGAAAGTGGCCTTCGCCTTCGGCACTGTATTCGAATGTGCCGCTGTGAGGTTCGGGGGATGTGACCAGCAGGTCGCGCAGTGAAGGGATGTCTTTGAGGTTCTGACCAATCACGGCCCCTCGTGGTCCGCCGCCGGTGCCGGTCAGGACAATGCGTCCTTGCGTATCGACAAGGTAGACGCTGCGTTCATAGCGCTGTTGATAGCGATCGATCAGTTTGATGACCGCATCGACCGTCAGGCCGACTCCGGCAATGCCGATAAACCGGTTGTTGTAATCGAAGACTTTGTAATTGATGAAAAAGGTCAGGTTGTCTTTATTGGCCATGTCGGGATCGACATTGATTTCATAAAGCACATCACTGTTTCGTATCTGGTAATACCAGGCGTCTCGAGGTTCGTGGGCATTGATCTTTTTCAGAATACCTTTGGCCTGATAATAAAGCTGTGTGGTGTCGGATATGAAAAAGGATGTATAGGCCCCGTAATGATCCAGCACTTCCTTGAGATAACGGGTCATTTGTTCGGCGTTGCGTTCTCCCTCGACAACCCAGTCGCGCATGAATGTATCGCGCGCCATCATGGATGAAATGAGCACCGGTCGAACCAGGTCTTTCTGTATTTCGGAATAGACAGTGTCCGACGTCAAGGGCAACTCGGTATTGACGATGCCTTTGCGTATGGACTCCCGCGAGGCGTGATAGCTCAGCAGAGAGGTTGCCAGAAAGCCGCTTCCGAGCAGAAATACTAATGTCAGCAATAATGAACGGTGCGATGTCATTACAGAGTGAAGAGGCATGAAGAGTCCGATTCTTTACGATCCCTGAAAGCACGCATGTTAAATGAAACAGCGGCCCATTAATAATTGGATGTGCGGCCACGTTGTCTGTCATTTTCAATCAGGGTGCATTAATGAGTGTCGGTTTCAACACAATACCTTGATATTCCGGGGCGCGATGCAGCAATACGTCGAGTGCGGCACATCGGCAATGCACCAGAAGAATACGGTCATAATGAATACCCTGGGCAAACAATGTCTGGAACAGGTCATCCAGTGTGGGGGCGTTCATTGCAAAGCGATTACGGACGGTCAATACATCCATGGGCGTGGGCGGGAGTTGGTTCTTGAAGGGTGAAATATTGGAGTTGCGCACAATATGGGCAATGTCCTGATAGGTTTCATCGCTGACGGTCTGAAACTTGGACAGGGTGTAGTTTTTCAATCGTCCGGGCAGGGAAGTGCCAGCCATCAGTTTGTCGGTCAGCACCAGAGGCGGTAATGAGGACGGGGGAATGGCCAGGGTATTGCCGAAACTGTCCGATCGGGCGAACGGACCGATTTTTCCGCTGACCACTCGATGCAGTTTGGGGTCGATCAGCACGTACCCGTGAGGCGCAAAGGTCTGGATTTCGGTGCCGTTCGGAATCTTCACGGTAGAACTCCAGGGCATGTAATGGCCATGAGTGCTGATGACCAGCGTACGCGCCTGGCCTCTGCTTGAAGTCCAGAGCAGGAACTTTCGACCCAGTTTCCAGGCATGAATGGCCAGGCTGCCGGAGAGAGGAAGCCCGGGAATGGTCCAGACCTTGAGCACGCTGTCGGTGTGAAAGAATTTTTCCAGGCGGGTATTTCTCGGGTTCACGCTGCGACGCAGCCGTGCCGTCTGATTCAAGGGCCGGACGAAAACACCTGAACCGGTACGCACGGCGTTTCCGGCGGGTACCGCCTTCTTGCCGAGCCCTCCCAGCAGCCTTGGCGTATAGGGCGCCAGGTTAAACAGTCCAAGCGACAGGAGGGACAGCATCGCTTGCCTTTTTTCCTCAGCGCGGATGCCCGGCAGATTGGCAGAAGCGATATTCAAAGAGGCGATACCGATTTCCGTGGCCAGAGAAACCATCCAGGCTGGGGTCAGCAGCAGGGACATGGGGGCCAGCAACAATTGCAGATGATTCAGTTGTTCGGTCCAGTAGCGCAGGGAAAGCTGGGCTGAGGTCACGATCTGCTGCCGGGCCTCTTCCAGTGCGTTCCGTTTCAGTGTCTGGCGCATGAAGGCAAAGGGAGAGCCCGACAACGGGTGTTCATGAAAGGTGTGATTCAGTGCCTTGCGTACGTCGGTGTTGTAAAGGGTGTCTGTCCATGGGCGGAGGATGGACGCCGGTGGCGTCGGGGCCTGTATACCGGCCCATAGCTTGAACAGGTAATCCAGTCGCTGCTGATGACGTTGCGGGATGTAGTTCAGAACGGCCGTGCGCCATTGTTCTTTCCCGGTGGCGTGCCTGAGGTATTTCTGAAGCCCTTCGTCATGCTGAAACTCCACGAACGCCTGGGGCAAGCCGGGCTGATAAAGCACCCGGTGGTTTTTCTGAGCCCCCTCCAGTATCAGCAGCCCTGCACATTGCAGAGCCTGTATGCCTTCGGAGAATGAGCTTTTCACCTCGAACCCCAGGGTGAGCCAGCGTGCTCCTGGAGCCGTCAGTGACTGTACGACCCTGTCGAAGCCACTGCGAAGCAGGCTGCCCTGTTTGAGGCAGATGACAGCCTGTGTCATGAACAGGGTCCGGAAGGCCGCTTCGATCGTGTCGGCCTGCTGCTCCCAGAATTCATCGAGATGCGCCGACATCAGGGACAGGAAGTCGATGGCTATTATCTTGTCCTCGATGCTTTGGGCGGAGAGGGGAAGTTCCCTGTCATCGGCCCAGTCCCCTTTGCCGGTCGGGTCCAGGTACACCACGGAGCGCCCCCCATGATCGATGTAGCCTGCGGGGTACTCGACCCGATAGTTGTTGATCAGGGCTTCACTGAGACTGACGGGCTTTTCACTGGGCACATGCACGTGGGACACGGGTTGATGGACGCTGCCCAGTGGCGTGATCGAGGTGCCGCGACGATAGGCAATGAACACGTGATCCGGGTTCAGTGATGAGTCGGGGAGGGCTTCCCCCATGAGCCGAGCCGCCAGCCTGTGCGGTGAGGGAATGTGTTTGAGGATCGCGGGTTGTGTCTGCCAGAGGTCCACGGCACCTGCCAGTGCCAGACTGCGCGCAATGGGCTTGAAGGGATCGATCATGCGCGCTTCGTCGGCGTTGTTCAGCAGGTCGAGGGCAAAGGTCTGCTGTGCCTTCGTCAGGTGGCTGAACACGTCATCCATGATCGGCACGGACTGGACGGACAAGGGGAGGTTGTCGTCGTTGAAGTGTTGGCTCAGCCAGCGTCTGTGCAGGTGCGAGGCGTTGAGGGCATCCAGCAGCCTTTGCGCCATGTAGGCAGGGTCGTCGCTGATGTATTCGATGACGGCTGCCGACAGTCCGGGGGCGTGAATGAAACAATGCGAGGTGTTGGGGGAGCGGACCTGAAAGAGGCAGGGGACCTGTCTGCCGTTGAGTGACAGCATGTGGACTTCGGCAAGCTGCCCGCGAGCCCCGGACTCCAGTGACTGGAGGTCGGTGGGGAAGCCTGCGAAGCCCAGTGCATCCAGGGTCAGGTAATAGCCATCCCGGCTGATCTTTCTTCGGGCTGACTGACGGGCCAGACTGTCGAGAAAGGACAGCCTGGCCAGTGTGCGATAAGTCGCCTCATGAGTGCGCCAGAAGGTATCGAGCGTATGACGGTAATGGTCGGCCCACGGCGTGCCGGTGATGAGTTCAAACACTGTTCCGGTGGTCAGCGATGGGGCCAGGGGCGCGTCTGTTGGTACGCAGTTTTTCAAGTCCTGCTGGTGCTTCGGGTCGAGGCAGGCCAGGGCCAGCCCGGTCAGTGAAAAGCGCTGGCTGTAGCGTTCTTGCCCTTGTTCGTCGACCGAGGGGTGAGTCTGGGTCTTGAGCGTGATGTGCACATGATCGGGGTCCAGTGGCTTGCCGGTCTTTTGTCGCAGCAACCGTGACAGCTGTTCGTGAACGTGGCGACGTGGCGGCGCAGGGCAATCCATGTCCAGCTGGATGGCTTTCAGGAACAGGGCCGACTCGGCGATCAGCTTGAATCCCGGGCTTTTCCGGAGTGCCTTGAGCTGGCGCTGTATGTGCGTGGCCAGTTCGTCCGGTGGAGACGGCTGTGTCTCGGGGGCCGAATGACGAAAAGGCTCAAGGGAAAACGACCCCGAGGCATTGAGGCTGTCTTTTCTTTCCGCATCGGGCCCCGGTAGCGTGACCAGATTGGGGTGTTCCAGATCGAAGGCAAGAGGGGGGCGATCCCGGAGATCATTCATGGCAGTGACAGCGCGAAGTGGGTGATCGCTTACTATGTCGCGGGCCGTGCCGACAGCCTGGCTATCTATTTATATACAGGCGGAAAAAAAGCGGCCTGTGAATGGCAGGCCGCTGTGGATCACTGTTGTTGCAGATATGCGCGCCAGCCGCCGAGATGGCTGATATCGGTCGCCCCTTCAAGCCCGTAAGGCTCGCAGATGAAACCGCTTTCCCAGCGTCCGTCGGCCAGTTGCACCTTGCCCAGGCCCAGCGGTGCGGGGATGCCGGTCAGGAATGAACCCAGTTCTCGGCTCGGCAATTCCCAGACTTCCACCTCGATCGCGACGCCACCCTGTGCAACACGCAGCATGCCGGGACGAAACGGTGGGCCGCCTGCCAGGGCATGAAGCTGATAGTCGGGCGAGCTTTTTGTCACTTCCAGCAGGCGTGCGCCACGTTGCTTGAGTTGCCAGTTCAGCGCCAGACCGTCCAGATGTGCGCCACACACCACCAGGCGGCTCATGTCATGACGGGCCGTTGCCAGCGGCTGAGGCAACTTGGGCGTATGACCGCCAATCAACGGCAGGGCCGTTTCACGTTGCAAGGCATCGGCGACGCTGAGCAGGTACTGGTCGGTAAATGCCCGGCCGAACAGGGTCACGCCCCAGGGCAGGCCGTTGTCCATGAACGCGCTGGGCACCGCAACGGCGGCGTAATCCAGCAGGTTGACGAAGTTGGTGTAATAGCCGAGTTCCGAGTTGCGCAGTACCGGCTCGGCTTCCAGCTCCGCCAGCGTGACCGGGCGGCCTATGCTGGGTGTGACCACGAAATCCAGGCCCTCGAGCGCCTTGTCACAGATTGCCTTGAGCGCCTGTAGCCGGTATTGCGCCCGAAAGGTATCGACGCCGGTGACCGCCGGTGCCTTGGCCAGTACAGCGCGGATGACCGGCAATACGGCGTCGGGGGATTCCTGCATCAATGGCCCGGCCACGCTGTAACGCTCGGCCACCCAGGGGCCTTCATACAGCAGGCGTGCCGCTTCCAGGAAAGGCGACAGGTCCAGCGTGACGGCTTCGCCGCCCAGCGCTTTCAGGTGGGCCAGGGCTGAGTCGAACAACGCCGGCCCCTGGGAGCAGCCGAAGAACGCCAGGTCTTCGGGGCGAGGGACACCGAAACGGAACGGACGAGGGGCACCGAACGCCGAGGCGTCATTCCACAACGGGTTGCTTCGGCTGTACTCGTCACGCGGGTCCGGTCTGGCGATCAGCCCCAGTAACTGACTGGCTTCCCGAGCGGTGGCGGTGAAGGTGGTCACGCAATCCAGCGTACGGCAGGCCGGGACCACTCCCGCCGTCGAAATCAGGCCCTTGCTGGCCTTCATGCCGACCAGATTGTTCAGTGCCGCCGGTACACGACCCGAGCCAGCGGTGTCGGTGCCCAGCGAGAAACTGCTGACGCCCAGTGCCACCGCCAGAGACGAGCCGGAGCTTGAGCCGCCGGACGGGTATTCCTTGAGCACGCTGTTGGGGCAGGCACCATAAGGCGAGCGGCTGCCGTTCAGGCCGGTCGCGAACTGATCGAGGTTGGTCTTGCCCATGGGGATGGCGCCCAGCGCGATCAGTTGCTCGACAATGGTGGCCGAACGTTCCGGTACATAAGCGTACGCCGGGCAGGCGGCTGTGGTGGGGACGCCCTTCAGGTCGATGTTGTCCTTGATGGAAAACGGGATGCCATACAGCGGCAGTTCCTCGACCCGGCGGCTTTCCAGTGCCGCCAGATACGGTTCCAGTTCCGCCAGGCTCAACAGATGGATGAACAGGTGAAAGTCTGGGTTCAGGGCTGCGGCCTTTTCGTGCAGGGCCAGGATCAGTTGCCGAGGCGTGAGCTGGCCGGACTGGTAGGCGGCACGCACGGTGTCCAGTCGCAGATCACTTAACGATACGTTGTGGTTCATGGCGAAATTCCGTCTGAAAGTCTCAAAGGTTCAAGCGTTCCGGTCCGTTTCCAGAACGACCACACGTTGTCCGGCGCGCACGGCCGAGCCGGGCTGTACCCGCACGTCACGGACGATGCCATCCACGGGGGCCAGCAGCGGGATTTCCATCTTCATGGACTCCAGCACCACCAGCACATCGCCTGCCGTCACCCGTTCTCCCGGCTGAACCTGGACTTGCCACAGGTTGCCGGCGATATGGCTGTCGACCCCTTGCTGGCCGGGTTCAAGTGCCGGCTCATCGGTGAGCGGTGCGGCACTTTCCTCACTCTCGAAGTCGGCTTGTCCGTTGGCGATCCAGCGTTCGCGTTCGGCCTGGAAGGCGGCTTGCTGCTGGCTGCGAAAGGCGGCGATGCCGTCGGCTTCCTTCGCCAGAAAGTCTTGGTAATCCGTCAGATTCAGGGTGCTGTGCTCGATGCTCAGCGGGTAACGGCCCAGCGGGAAATCGCGGCGGATGCGCAGCAGTTCCTCGGCACTGACCGGGTAGAAGCGAATCTGGTCGAAGAAACGCAGCAGCCAGGGTTTGCCATCGAAGGCGGCGACTTCGCGATAGCGGTTCCACATTTGCAGCGTACGCCCCACGAACTGATAGCCACCAGGGCCTTCCATGCCGTACACGCACATGTAGGCACCGCCGATGCCCACCGAGTTTTCGGCGGTCCAGGTGCGTGCCGGGTTGTACTTGGTGGTGACCAGACGATGACGCGGGTCCAGCGGTGTGGCCACTGGCGCGCCCAGGTAAACATCGCCCAGGCCCATGACCAGATAGCGGGCGTCGAACACGGTGCGCTGCACTTCGTCCAGATTGGGCAGGTCGTTGATGCGCCGGATGAACTCCAGGTTGCTCGGGCACCAGGGCGCATCCTTGCGCACGGTGGTCATGTATTTCTCGATGGCCAGCTGGCAGGCCGGATCGTCCCAGGACAAGGGCAGGTGCACGATGCGCGACGGGACTTGCAGGTCCCCGGTGGTGCAGACGGCATCCCATTCACCGGCCACGATCTCGAGCAGTTGCCCCAGCGGCAATTGTTCGGGCTGATAGTGCACTTGCAGGGAACGAATGCCCGGCGTCAGATCAATCACCCCCGCCAGCGCCTTGCTTTCCAGCGCCTGCATCAAGGCATGGCCCCGGAAACGCAGCACCAGATCCAGTTCGGGCGCACCGATTTCCAGCAGCACATGGGTATCGCCGGAAAGCCGTGCGACCAGGCGTTTGTCGTCCTGGCCAATGTCCAGCACCACCGGCGTCCCATATGGGATGTATTCATCCTGTAGGAGCGGATTCATCCGCGAATGGGTCGATACATCATCTGTGTCTGGGCCGGTGCTTTCGCGACTGAAGTCGCTCCTACAGATGAGGGTACGGGCTTCTTCCAGGCTGACCGGACTGAAGCGCACTTTATCTCCGGCCTTGAGTTGCCCCAGTTGCCACAAGTCCGCTTCGATGATGGTCACCGGGCAGACGAAGCCGCCCAGGCTCGGGCCGTCCGGGCCGAGGATGACCGGCATGTCGCCGGTGAAATCCACCGCGCCGATGGCGTAAGGGTTGTCGTGGATGTTGGACGGGTGCAGACCGGCTTCGCCGCCGTCGGCACGTACCCATTCCGGCTTGGGGCCGATCAGGCGCACGCCGGTGCGGCTGGAGTTGAAATGCACTTCCCAGTCAGTGGCCAGGAAGGTGTCGATGTAGTTTTCGGTGAAATATTCCGGCGCACCATGAGGGCCATAGATCACGCGGATCTGGCGCACATCGGGCAAGTCCGGAACCTGATCGTCCGGTATTTGCTGGCCTGCGCTTCGGTCCGTCAGCGCTGAGACATGCAGCACATCCCCGGCGCGTAAAGCCCGTCCGCCATGGCCGCCGAACTGGCCCAGGGTGAAGGTACTTTTGCTGCCCAGATAATCCGGCACGTCCAGCCCGCCGCGCACACACAGGTAACTGCGTGCCCCGGCACCGGGGATGGTGCCCAGCGCCAGGGTCGAACCGGCAGCGATCGGCAGCGCGGTGTTCATGGCCTGCGGTTCACCGTCAAGGGCGATCGGGATTGCTGCCCCGGTGACCGCGACCACGGCATCGGTATTGAAGCGCAGCAATGGCCCGCTCATGGTGATTTCCAGCGCAGCGCAGCCTTCGGCATTGCCCAGCAGCCGGTTGCCCTGACGCAAGGCACGGCTGTCCATCGGGCCTGAAGGCGGCACGCCGACGGCCCAGTAGCCGAGACGGCCCGGATAATCCTGCACGGTGGTCTGGGTTCCGCCACTGAGGACTTCAAAGGTGTCGGCGTGATAGCTCAGGCCTTCCAGGCAACGGGTCCAGGGTTCGCCGCTGGCAAACGGCGCATCGACGAGGATCTGGCGCAGGTAGTCGCGGTTGGTTTCCACGCCATACAGACGTGTGTCGTCCAGGGCCTGGCTCAGGGCATCGCTGGCGCTCTGCCGATCGGGTGCCCAACTGATGAGCTTGGCAATCATCGGGTCGAAAAAGGGTGGAATCTCGCAACCGGCTTCCACCCAGGTATCGATGCGCAGGCGCTTGCCATCGGCGACGGGAAAGCCCACGGCGGTCAGCAGGCCGGGGCAGGGCTGGAAGTCACGGCCCGGATCTTCGGCATACAGTCGTGCCTGAATGGCATGGCCGGTGGGTTTCAGGCTGGCTTGCAACTGGCTCAGGGGCGGCAGGTCGCCTGCGGCCAGTTGCACCATCCAGCTCACCAGATCGACACCCCATACCTGCTCGGTGACACCGTGTTCAACCTGCAGACGGGTATTCACTTCCAGAAAGTAGAAACGCTGGTCTTCGCTGTCGAAGACAAATTCCACGGTTCCGGCGCTGCGATAATGGACGGCCCTGGCCAGTTTGATGGCGGCTGCGCAGAGTTCGTCGGCCATGCCGTCCGGCAGGTTTGGTGCAGGGGTTTCTTCCAGCACTTTCTGGTTGCGACGCTGCACCGAGCAGTCGCGCACACCAAGGGCCAATACCTCGCCCTGACCGTCACCGAAGACCTGCACTTCAAGGTGGCGGGCGCGCTGGATGTATTTCTCGATGAAGACGCCCGCGTCGCTGAAATTGTTCTGCCCCAGGCGTTTCACCGCCTCGAAGGATTCGGTCAGTTCCTCGGCGCTGCGGCAGACGCGCATGCCGATCCCGCCTCCGCCCGCTGTGCTCTTGAGCATCACCGGATAGCCGATCTCACGGGCTGCCGTCAGGGCCGCTTCGAGACTGTCGAGCAGTTCGGTGCCTTCAAGCATCGGCACGCCATGCTGTCTGGCCAGTGCGCGGGCGGTGTGTTTCAGGCCGAAGACGCGCAGTTGCTCCGGTGTCGGGCCGACGAAGGCAATACCGGCGTCTTCGCAGGCCTGGGCGAAGGCTGCGTTTTCCGAGAGAAAACCGTAGCCGGGGTGAATCGCCCTGGCACCGCTTTCAGCGGCAATGGCGAGGATCTTGTCGACCGCCAGATACGTATTCGCCGCACCGCCTTCGCCCAGGCTGTGGGCTTCGTCGGCCTGCATCAGGTGCAGGCTGGCGGCGTCGGCTTCGGAGTAGACCGCCACGCCCTTGACCTTCAAGGTGCGCAGGGTTCGCAGGATGCGGCAGGCAATGGCGCCACGGTTGGCGATCAGCAGTTTGTCGAACATGGCATAAACCCCGGAAACCCAGGCTCGCTCGGTTTCGTGATGGGAAGCGGGCCGTCCCGCTATGGGTCGTTGCGCACAACGGTCGTCCGTTGTGGTGGGCTCTGAATGTCGCGATTCCGGGATCAGTCCCGAATCAGTATCCGGGCCGGTGTCGGGTTGTAACCGTTGCAGGGGTTGTTCAGTTGCGGGCAGTTGGAGATCAGCACGATCACGTCCATTTCGGCACGCAGCTCGACGTATTTGCCGGGGGCGGAAATGCCGTCCTCGAAGGTCAGGCCGCCTTCGGCCGTCACCGGGACGTTCATGAAGAAGTTGATGTTCGGCCCGATATCGCTCTTGCCCAGCCGCCCGTCATGGGCGCAGGCGCGCAGGTAGTTGTCGCGGCAGCTGTGCATGTGCAGTTTTTCGAGGGCGTAGCGCACGGTGTTGCTTTCCTGGGCGCAGGCACCGCCGAGGGTGTCATGCCGGCCGCAAGTGTCATCGACGATGGTCAGCATCGGCTGGCCGAGGTTGGAATACAGCACGCTGCCGGTGGTCAGGTACACGCTGTTCTGGCGACGCAGGGTGCGTTGCACGTCATAACGCTCGCGCGGATTGGCCAGGCTGTAGAACAGGGTATCGACGGCCTGATTGCCTTCCAGGTCGAGAATGCGCACGGTCTGTCCGGCCTTGACCTCGGTCAGGAAAGGCTCGCCCGCCGGTATGGTCGCGTCGCAGCAGTGGTGAGTCGAATGCATGGCAGGGGCCTCCTCAGGCGAACAGACGGTCGGTGTTGATGAAGCCACGCTCGTTTTCCGGGCGTGACGTGCGGCAATGCTCGGCCACGCTGGCGTCGGCTTTCATCCAGCTCAGCTTCAAAGGCTGCGGGGCGTAGGTCGGGTTGGGGTCCATCGGGTGTTGCAGGGCGGTCAGTACCACCAGCGTGTCCATCGGTGCATACAGTTCGATGTAGTCCCCGGCTTTGGAGTTGTCCGGCACGAAATGCAATGCGCCGGCCTCGTCCACATTGACCCGGCTGAACAGGTTCAGGGTCATCAGCAGGTCGGACAGGCCCAGCCCCCATTTGCCCAGCTCCACCAGCAGGTTGTCGACGCCGTTGCGGAAGAAGCCATTGCGTCGTTCCTGATAGCGGCCCTGGCCGTATTTTTCTGCCACTTCCCGGGCGTTGAGCACGCCACCGATGCTGTCGCTCCAGCCGCAGGTGTCAGCCGTGATGGCTGCCAGTACACGGCCCATGTCCGAATACAGGCAGTGGCCGCGGGTGAGTTTGGCGGTGTGCTGGCATTTGAGGCTGTCGGGCAGGTTAAGGCGCTCGGTCTTTTCATGGGCATTGAGCAGCGTCAGGCTGACGTTGGCATTGCCGTTCAGGTCGGTCAGACGCAGCAGTTCGC
Organism: Pseudomonas sp. NPDC089734; assembly: GCF_044748865.1. NCBI lineage: Bacteria > Pseudomonadati > Pseudomonadota > Gammaproteobacteria > Pseudomonadales > Pseudomonadaceae > Pseudomonas > Pseudomonas sp. NPDC089734. The sequence continues at coordinate 311,129 of NZ_JBIVGV010000003.1, forward strand.
CGCGTTTGAGCACAAATGAGCGATGAGCGCCGCCGGGCAACAGCTCTTCGGCGAACACGGAGAACAGGGTGGTTGAATCAGTCATGGATCAGGCTCCTTTCAAGCCGATTGCAACGAATCGAGGGCCGCACGTGCTGCAAGGCGGCCGCTGTTCAGGGGAATGTCGTAGGTGATGCGTGCGCCATAGGCACCGGGGGCGTGGGGGTCATGCCGCACCTTGTCGAACACCATCAGGCGGGTGCCGAGGTTGAAACCTTCGGACAGGTCGTGGGTGACCATGAACACGGTCAGCTTCGTTTCCCGCCACAGCTCCAGCAGCAGGTTGTGCATGTCCTTGCGAATGCCGGGGTCCAGCGCCCCGAAAGGTTCGTCCAGCAGCAGGACGCGAGGTTTCATGATCAACGCCTGAGCGATGGCCAGCCGTTGTTGCATGCCGCCGGACAGTTGGGTCGGGTATTTGTCCAGCGCATGGCCCAGGCCAACCTTGTGCAACAGCACTTCGGCTTGCTCTCGGGCATTGCGCTTGGCCTGCCCGAACAGCCGCCCGATCCAGGGCGCGTTCGGCAGTTCCAGGCCCAGTGCCACGTTGTCCAGCACCGACAGGTGCGGGAAGACTGAGTAGCGCTGGAAGACCACACCACGGCTGGGGTCCGGCTCATGGCTCAAGGCCTTGCCGTCCAGTGTGATTGCGCCACGGCTGGGAGTTTCCTGGCCGAGCAACAGGCGCAGGAAGGTGGACTTGCCGCAGCCCGAGGCGCCGACGAGGGTGCAGAATTCCCCTTCAGCCACGTCCAGGTTCAAGCCTTCGAGCACCACCTGATCGTCGTACTGTTGCCAGACATTGCGTACAGAAATGAAGTTCATCCGCGGGCTCCTTCATACCAGGGGAAGGCCCGACGGGTCAGGGCCTTGAGGCCCCAGTCCATCAGCCAGGCAAGCAGGGTGATCCAGATCACGTAAGGCAGGATCACGTCCATGGCCAGATAGCGCCGCACGAGGAAAATCCGGTAACCCAGCCCGTCCGTGGAGGCGATGGCTTCGGCCGCGATCAGGAACAGCCAGGCCGAACCCAGCACCAGACGCAGCGCGATCAGCAGGCGAGGCAGTAATTGCGGCAGGATCACCCGCAGAATCAACGTCCAGGTCGAGGCACCCAGGGTTTGTGCCTTGATCAGCAATTCGACCGGGATTTCTCGCGCTTTCTGTTCCAGATCCCGGGCCAGAACCGGGGTGATGCCGATGACGATCAGCATCACTTTCGATAACTCGCCCAGGCCGAAAACGATGAACAGAATCGGCAGGATCGCCAGCGGCGGCACCATCGACAACACCGTCAGCAAGGGGGACAGAGGCGCACCGAACATCGGCAGGATGCCCGACGCTATTCCCAGGCACAGCCCCAGCAAGGCGCTGATCCCCAACCCGATGGCCAGCCGTTGCAGGCTGGAACCGGTGTCTTGCCACAGCAGGTAACTGCCGGTGCGCGTGTCTTCGGTGAAGGCCATGCGATGGACCGCATCGGCCATCTGCACTGCGCTGGGCAGCAGTTTGTCGTTGGGGTTCTCCATCAGCCGTGTGGCCGAGCCTGTGAAGTAGGCAAACAGCAACAGGGCGAAGGGCAGAATCACCAGAATCAGGCGGCCGGCCCGGTCCGGGTGGCGATTTATCAAGCGCATGGCAATGACCTTTGGACGGGGTACGGTTTACAGCTTGTTGTCGGCGGCCATCTGCACGTAGCTGGGGTCGAAGTGCAGCTTGAGGTTGGCCTTGTCGCCTTCGGTCACGCCATTGGCGAACGACATGCCCACGGCGCTGGAGTCCCTGGCACCTTCGCCGAGCAGGCCGTGTTCAAAGGAAAAGTTGGCGACCTTGCGCATGGTTTCCGGCAACTGCGTGCTGGTGGCGAACGTCAGGGCTTCTTTAGGCGTGGCGAACAGGCGGGTGGTTTCGAGTTGTGACTGGAACCCCGCCAGATCGGTGCCCGACGCCTTGGCCATGTGTTCCAGCGCGGTCTGGCTGGCAGCCGATTTGGCGTTCATCAGGGCCACCACCTCGAACCAGGCACCGGTCAGGGCCTTGCCCAGCGCCGGGTTGTCCTTCAGGGTCTGGGTGTTGACCACCATCATGTCCATGATCTCGCCGGGGATCTTGCTCGAGTCGAAGACCTGGGTGACGCCGGGCTTGCTCTTGATATCCGAGAGCATCGGGTTCCAGGTGGTGACTGCCTTGACGTCATCTGTGTTGAAGGCGGCCGAGATATCGGCGTCCGAAGTGTTGACCACTTTCAGGTCTTTTTCGGTGAGGTCGGCACTTTCCAGCGCACGGGCCAGCAGGTAGTGGGACACCGACAGCTCCACCAGATTGACGTCCATGCCCTTGAGGTCGGCGACTTTCTTGCCTTCGCCCTTGAGGACGATACCGTCGTTGCCGTTGGAGAAGTCGCTGACGATCAGTGCGGTGCTTTCCACGCCGCCAGCGGCCGGAATGGTCAGGGCGTCCATGTTGGTCATCGTGCAGCCATCGAACTGGCCGGCGGTGTACTGATTGATCGACTCAACGTAGTCGTTGAGCTGGGTGACATCGATCTTGATGCCGTACTTCTTCGCCCACTTGTCGACAATGCCCTGGGTGCCTGCGTATTCCCACGGCATCCAGCCCGCGTAGATGGTCCAGCAGACGTTGAAATGATCTTTGGGAGCGGCCTGTGCCGAGAGGCTCAATGCAGCGATGAGGCCTGCGGTGAGCAGACCGGACAGACGGGACTTTGGCTTGTGCTTCTGCATGCTGAATAAACCTCCAGTAGTGAAAGGGGCGGCCAGGAGCAACTCGACACCACTGGTGTCCTGTCTCCCGGGCTTTTATCCCGCCGTGTAACCTCTACTGGAGGTCGCCAACTCTCGGACCAGCCACTTGCCTGTCGGCAAGCCGGAACCCTAGTCGGCTATTGCAAATTGTGGTGCCGCGAAGCGGTGTTGACTCCTGCACACCCATCGTTAAGCGAGAGTTGTGCCAACTTGCTGCACGCCTTGTTTCTTCATGGATTGCTTAAAAGGAAGGTGGGCTTTCAGGGGCAGGGCTGCCTTGTGCTGGTGCAGGTTTGCACCGTGATGAGGCGTCATGGGCTGAAATGTTTTGTATCACCTTTGTACGGCGCTGGAGCAGGCCCGCAGGCCTTGGTTTTCAGGGCTTTTCGGGGCTGTCTGGCCCTGCATGGCAAGGGGAGGATTCCGCACTAGATGGCCTTTTTGCTGTCTGAATCTTCGTCCGCCCACTCTATGGGGCCGATGCCGACCAGCGTCGCTGGTTGTGCCCAATCGCGGTCCAAGGAGGCCGCCATGTATCGAAAATCCTTGCTTATCGCTTTGCTGTCCCTGTTCATGACGGGGTGCTATGCAGGCCCCGGTTACTACGAATCCGAGGTATACACGCAACCGACGACGGTGCTCGCTGGAGGCTATGCCTATGACAACGGTTATCGCTCTTCCTACTACCAGGAACGACGCATCTATGTAGCGCCGCAGACACGTTATTACTACAGCTCGCCACCGCGTTATTACGCCCCACCACCCATGCCGCGCTATTACGCGCCGCCTCCGCCACCCCGTTATTACCAGCCCGGACGGCCACCGGGGCATGGATGGCGGGATAACCGGTTCCGTGGCCATGACGGCTATCGGAATGACTACCGCGGCAGCCGGTCATGGGACCGTGGCCGAGGTGATGGACGTTATTGATCTCGTGGGAGCGGATTTATCCGCGAATGGTCCGTTCGCGAATGAATTCGCTCCTACAGGTCGGCCAGTGGGTGCCGGCCTTCCCATGTCTTGGCGAAATGAGCCTCGATCACGGCTGATGGCAGGGTGGCGACATCCTGCCAGTGCCAGTGGGGCGTGTGGTCCTTGTCGATGAGGCGCGCCCGAACACCTTCATTGAACTCCGGATGGCGGCAGCAATTGAGGCTCATGGCGTATTCCATCTGGAACACCTGAGCCAGTGACAGATGCCGGGCCCTTGCAATCTGCTCCCAGACCAGATGGGCCGTCAGCGGGCAGCCCTCCAGCAGATTCCTGGCGCAACGTGCCAGCAAGGCATCGCCCTGATGTTGAAGGTGGCTGATGGCATTCCAGGCGCCTGGCAGGTTTCCCACATCCAGCAACTCATCGATCTGATGTCGGCGCGGCAGCCACTGGGCTTCAGGCAAGTGGCTGACGGCTTCCTGTTGCAGGGCCTTGAGCAAGCTGTTGAGCTGGATATCGGTCTGTTCCTGCCAGTTCAGTTGCAGCAGGCCTTCGATCAAGTCGTCCTGTTGTTCGTCGAGCAGGAAACGGTCGGCCAGGTCCAGGTCCAGCGCATCACGGCCATTGATGTGGGCACCGGTCATCCCCAGAAACAGACCCAGCTTGCCGGGCAGACGGGACAGAAACCAGCTGGCCCCCACGTCCGGGTACAGGCCGATGCTGATTTCGGGCATCGCCAGGCGGCTGCTGGGCGTGACGATACGAATGCTGGCACCCTGCAACAGGCCCATACCGCCACCCAGCACATAGCCGTGGCCCCAGCAGATCAAGGGTTTCGGATAGGTGTGCAGGCTGTAGTCCAGCCGGTACTCGGCTGCGAAAAAGCTGGCGGCCAGGGCTGGCACGGTTCCCGGTTCTTCGCGGCAGGCTTCGGCCAGCGAACGAACCTCACCGCCAGCGCAGAATGCTTTCGGCCCGTTGCCCCGCAGCAGGACGCAGACGATCTGTGGGTTGGCCGCCCAGGCATCGAGCTGATCCTGAAGCGCAAGAATCATGGGCAGTGACAGGGCATTGAGGGATTTCTCGGCATCCAGACTGGCGAGACCTATCCGGGCACCATCCTGGGCATGCAGCTCTTTGAATTGCAGATTCATCATGACCCTCTCGTGGGTACGGCAGCGATCTTTATCATGCCGTGCGGGAAGCCGCAGACGGCTGTCTGAGGTCAAGTGTAGGAAACGGCTGGTTCAATGCTGGACATTTGACATTGGCTGCCAGCTTTCCTAGTGTCGCGCAGTGTTTTTACCGGGTATGACCATGACAAGCGATGACCGCATCAAACTTGAGCCCAGCTGGAAACAGGCGCTGCGCGAAGAGTTCGACCAACCTTATATGGCGCAGTTGCGTGAGTTCCTTCGCCAGGAACACGCGGAAGGCAAAGAGATCTATCCGCCCGGGCCGTTGATCTTCAATGCGCTCAACTCGACGCCACTGGACAAGGTCAAGGTCGTCATTCTCGGCCAGGACCCTTATCACGGCCCGGGTCAGGCCCATGGCCTGTGCTTTTCGGTACAGCCCGGCGTGCCTGCGCCACCTTCGCTGGTCAACATCTTCAAGGAATTGAAGCGTGACCTGAACATCGACATTCCCAACCACGGCTGTCTGCAATCCTGGGCCGATCAGGGGGTGCTGATGCTCAACACCACGCTGACGGTACAGCGGGCCAATGCGGCATCCCATGCCGGTAAAGGCTGGCAGCATTTCACTGACCGGGTCATCGAAGTGGTCAGCGCACACCAGCCGCACCTGGTCTTTCTGCTGTGGGGTTCCCATGCACAAGGCAAGCGGAAACTGGTCGATGCCACCAAGCACCTGGTGCTGACCTCGGTCCACCCGTCACCGCTGTCGGCCTACAAGGGCTTTCTGGGGAACGGGCATTTCGGTCGCGCCAACAAGTATCTGGAACAGAACGGTATGACGCCGATTGACTGGTATCTGCCAAATATCTGAACCAGACGACCACCCGTAGGAGCGAATTCATTCGCGAAAGAATCAGTACTCCAGCATTAAACACCGCGTCTGGAATACCGCCTTCCCGGATGAATCCGGTCCTACAGGTGTGAGGTTCGTTTGTTCCAGCGTCTGAACAACGGTTCAGCCAGAAACAGCACAAACAACAGGCGCATGACCTGCATGGCCGTCACCAGCGGTACCGAAAGCTGAAGCACCTCGGCCGTCAGGCTCATTTCGGCGATGCCGCCGGGCATCATGCCCAGGGTCAGCGAGCGCAGATCCAGATGGGTGAGAGCGCTCAAGCCCAAGGCCGCGAGGGCAGCGATGAGCATGGTCAGGGCTGTGCCGATCAGCGTTCTGCCGAGAAAGGACGGTGCCCGTCGAAAGAACTCACGATTGAAATGACAGCCCAGGCCGCTGCCGATCAGCAACTGGCCGAGTTGACTGGCCCCGTTGGGCAGGCCGATCTTCAAATCCCAGGTCACACTGACCACCGAACTGAGCAGCAGGGGGCCGAACAGCCAGGGATTGGGTTGTTTGAGACGTTCCCAGAAAAACGCCAGCACCGCGCCCATGGGCAACAGAAACAGCAACCAGCGCCAGTCCACGGTGGTGGCGTGCAGCGCCGGAGCACCATCGCCCAGCAAGTATTTGAAGATGGCCGGTACACACAACACCACCGCCAGCACCCGCAGGCTCTGAGCCGCCGCCACGCTGCTGAGGGTTGCGCCATTGCGTGCTCCAAGGTTGACCATCTCCCCCGAACCGCCGGGCATGCTGGAGAAGAACGCGGTCGGGCGGTCTTCTCCTGTGCGCAACATCAGCCACACTCCGACCATGCTGGAAAGGCTGGTCACCAGCGCGCCGAAGAAAATCAGCCCGAAGTGTTCCAGCACTTGCTCGATGACCACGGGGGTGAAGTGCAGGCCGATCCCGATGCCAATGATCAGTTGCCCGCACTTGCGCCCGCCGGGGATCTGGGTCAGTTGCCAGGGGGTCAGGCAGCGTACCAGGATGATCGCCAGCAACGAGCCGACCATCCAGGGCAGCGGCCAGCCGACCTGGCTGGCGAGGTATCCGCCCAGCAGGCCGACCAGCGGGGTGCCCCACCAGCTCCGCAAGCCGCGATCAGGCATTGGCCATCGCACGGGACCTGGCGCGTTTGCGCCAGATGCGGAACAGCGGGAACAGCAGCATGAACAGGGTCAGGACCCAGACGCCCATGCTGATCGGACTGGACCAGAGTATTTCCAGCGCACCATTGGAAATCGACAGGGCACGACGCAGGTTCTGCTCCATCAGACCACCCAGGATGAACCCGAGCAGGATCGGCGACAGCGGGAAATCCAGCTTGCGCAGGATGTAACCGAAGATACCGATACCGACCATCAGGAACAGGTCGAAGGTCGTGGCATGCACGGCGTAGACGCCAATCCCGGTAATGATCGCGATCACCGGCACCAGTGCCCAGTTCGGCACGGCCAGGATGCGGGTGAAGATACGAATCATCGGAATGTTGAGGATCACCAGCATGATGTTGGCGATGAACAACGACGCGATCAGGCCCCAGACGATGTCCGGTTGTTGCTGGAACAGCATCGGGCCGGGCGTGATGTTGTACAGCGACAGGGCGCCGATCATCACCGCCGTGGTGCCGGAGCCAGGAACCCCCAGGGTCAGCATGGGCACCAGCGCGCCGCAGGCGGTTGCACCGATGGCGGTTTCCGGGGCGGCCAGGCCGCGCATGTCGCCCTTGCCGAACTCGCCATCCGGGCCGGCAATGCGTTTTTCAGTCATGTAGGCCACGGCACTGGCCAGGGTTGCTCCGGCACCCGGCAAGACACCGAGTACAAAGCCCATCAGGCCGCTACGAATGTTCACCGCGAATACTGCCGAAGCTTCCTTGAGGTTGAAGAGCATGCGTCCGGTGGCTTTGACCGCTTCCTGGCCACGGTGGGTCTTCTCCAGCAGCAACAGAATCTCGCTGATGGAAAACAGGCCCAGAACCAGCACGACGAACTGAATGCCGTCCGCCAGGTGGATGTTGTCGCCGGTAAAGCGGTATACGCCGCTGTTGGCATCGATACCCACGGCCGACAGAAACAGTCCGATCAGCGCTGCGATGAAGGTCTTGAGCGGTCGATCTCCGGCCATGCCGCCCAGGCAGACAATCGCAAACACCATCAGTACGAAGTATTCCGCCGGTCCAAAGGCGATCGCCCATTTGGCCAGCATCGGAGCAAACAACACCATGCCGCAGGTGGCGATGAACGCGCCGATGAACGAGCTCCAGGCCGACAGCGACAGGGCGACACCGGCGAGTCCTTTGCGGGCCATCGGGTAGCCGTCCAGCGTGGTCATGACCGTTGAGGCCTCGCCGGGAATGTTCAGCAGAATCGAGCTGATGCGACCGCCGTATTCGCAGCCCAGATACACCGCTGCCAGCAGGATCAGTGCCGACTCCGGTGGCAGGCCCAGGGCGAAGGCGATGGGAATCAGCAGCGCTACGCCGTTGATCGGTCCAAGGCCCGGCAGCAGGCCGACGATGGTACCGATCAAGGTGCCGGAAAGGGCTGTGACCAGGTTGTAAGGGGTGAGGGCGACATCGAATCCCTGACCCAGGTAGCTGAAAGTATCCATCATCAATTCTCCAGAACGCTGAGCAGGCCCAAGGGCAAGGGAACGTCCATGGTTTTATCGAACAGCAGATAAAGGCCGACGCTCATCAGGGTCACGACCACGACGCTCGGCATCCAGCGCCCGCCGTACAGGCGTGCCATGGGAATGCCGATCAGGATGCTGCTGAGAATGAAGCCCAGCGGCTCGAACAGGCCGGCAAAGACCAGCAACAGTGCGATGCAGGTGCCGATCTTGATCAGGGTTTCGCGATCCAGAGGCGGCTCGTCTTCGGAGTGCACGATGGGCGTCGGGCGAATCAGCATGTACAGCAGCGCCACGCCCATCAGGCTCAGCATCAAGAGCGGAAAGGCCCGGGGGCCGACGGGTTCATAGGAAAAAGGTGCCTGATAAGGCCAGGCCATCAGGGCCAGGCCGGCGCATGCCAGTAACAGCACGGCAGCGAAAATGCGTTGCAAGACCATGGGAAACTCCTGGTCGGGCCTGGCTGACAGGCCCGACGTTTTGTCAGTCAATTGAGTTCAATCACTGAATCAGGCCGAATTCCCTGGCCAGCATCTTGTAGTCGGCCACCTGTTTCTTGACGTAGGTGTCCAGTTCCGCGCCGGTCATGGCGAACGGGAACAGCTCGCGCTGATCGCGCAATTTGGCGAAGTCTTCAGACGCCAGCACCTTGTCGAACGACTCCTTCCACCAGTTGTAGGCTTCGTCGCTGACCTTGGGGCCGACATAGAAACCGCGAACCACCGGCCAGACGATGTCGTAACCCTGCTCCTTGGCGGTCGGAATGTCTTTCATTTCCGGCTCGTCGATACGCTTCTCTGCGAACACCGCCAGCAGGCGCATGTCACCGCTCAGGATGTGGGGCATGGAGTCGGAGATGTCGGTACTGCCGACCTGAATGTGCCCGCCGAGCAGGGCGGTCGCGATTTCACCGCCACCTTCAAGGGCGACATAACGCAATTCGCGCGGGTTGATGCCTGCGGCTTTTGCGATCAGAGCGGTCTGCATCCAGTCCTGGCTGCCAACGGTGCCGCCGGAGCCGATCACGACCTTGCTGGGATCGGTCTTGAGTGCCTTGACCAGATCATCGAGGTTTTTGTAAGGCGAATCGCTTTTGACCGCGATAGCGCCATAGCTGGTGCCGACGGCCGCGAGCCAGCGCACGGCATTTTCATCGAAACGGCCGAACTTGCCCTGCGCCAGGTTGAGCAGCGAGCCGCTGGACCAGGCCACCAGTGTTCCGGCATCGGCTGGGCGCTGGGCGACCACGGCGTTGTAGGCCACGGCTCCGACACCGCCTGGCATGTAGGTCACGCGCATGGGAGAGGTCAGGATCTTTTCATTGATCAGAGCGCTCTGGACCAGCTTGCAGGTCAGGTCGAAGCCGCCACCCGGCGAAGCCGGTGCGATGCATTCCGGACGCTTGGGTTCTGCGGCGAACAGGTGGGTGGCAACCAGCATGCAGCCAGCGGCCAGGCTCAAATGACGCAGGGATGGAATCATGGTCAGTCTCCTGAAGCGTTTTTTGTTTTTGGATTAGAGAAGCTGTTCAGTGCGATTTTCGGGCATGCGGCAAGCAATACCGCTGACCGATACGGGTTATCGTCGACGTGAATGAGGGGAGCGGACGCTCGACAAACCGGTGTGAAGCAAGAGAAACGCGCCTGAGTTTTCAGGGCGAGGGACGAACGCAAGAGCCAGAGATGGCTTTGGCATGGTTGACTCCGTTTATTGTTTTTATTCTACAGACGCATCCAGGCGCCTTTGTTTGTATGCCCTTTTACGGGCTGCGTTGCGATGCTAAATGGTGAACCTTTCAAAAACCTTTCAACTATCTTTGGATGAGAAGCGTAATCGCATCGAGTTGTTTCAATGCTTCACAGGTTGTGGCACGCCTGTAAACTCCGCTCCCGTGCCTTTATAACAATATCCAGAATCAGGAGACGGCGATGCGTGTTCTTCTCGTCGAAGACCATCTGCAACTGGCTGAAAGTATTGCGCAGGCGCTCAAGGGCGCGGGTTTGAACGTAGATGTATTACACGATGGCGTCGCGGCCGATCTGGCCTTGAGTAGCGAGCAATACGCCGTGGCAATCCTCGATGTGGGGTTGCCGCGCATGGACGGTTTTGAAGTGCTGGGCCGTCTGCGGGCACGAGGCAAGAACCTCCCGGTGTTGATGCTGACCGCCCGCAGCGACGTCAAGGACCGGGTACATGGCCTGAACCTGGGAGCCGACGATTACCTGGCCAAGCCATTCGAGCTGTCGGAGCTGGAAGCACGAGTCAAGGCACTGCTTCGGCGCAGTGTGCTGGGCGGTGAGCGTCAGCAGCGCTGTGGTGTGTTGGCCTATGACCTGGACATCAGGCGTTTCACCCTGGGCAATGAGCTGATGACATTGACCTCCCGTGAGCAGGCCGTGCTTGAAGCGTTGATTGCCCGGCCGGGGCGGGTGATGAGCAAGGAACAACTGGCGGCCCAGGTGTTCGGTCTCGATGAAGAGGCCAGCCCGGATGCCATCGAAATCTATGTCCATCGCTTGCGCAAGAAGCTCGACGGTCACCCTGTGGCCATCGTGACTTTCCGTGGCCTTGGGTATCTGCTGGAAAACCGTGATGCGTAACGACAGCCTGCGCTGGCGGCTGTTATGGAACCTGGCATTGCTGCTGGTCATGCTGATGCTGGCCAGCGGCATGAGCGCTTACTGGAACGGGCGCGAGGTTGCCGATACGGCCTACGACCGGACCCTGCTGGCATCGGCGCGGACCATCGCGGCGGGGCTGACTCAGCGTGACGGTACGCTGAGCGCCGATGTGCCTTATGTGGCGCTGGATACCTTCGTCTACGACAGCGAAGGCCGGATCTACTATCAGGTCAACGACATCAACAAGACGCTGATTTCCGGCTATGAAAACCTGCCGTCTCCGCCGCCCGGTACCTTGCGTACCGACGATTACCCGGCGCTGGCCAAGTTCTATAACGGGGTTTATCTGGGGCAGGACGTACGGGTGGTCAGCCTGCTCAAGCCGGTCAGCGAGCCAGGCATGAACGGCATTGCGGAAATCCGTGTGGCTGAAACCCAGGAGGCCCGGGTGCGGATGGCTCGCAGTCTGATGGCCGACACGCTGCTGAGGCTGGGCATGCTGGGAGGCGGAGCCCTGTTGCTGGTCTGGATCACGGTCAGTTCCGCACTGCGTCCGCTTGAACGGCTGCGTACTGCAGTGGAAGAGCGGCAGCCCGATGACCTGCGTTCATTGCCCATGGTCGAGGTCCAGCATGAACTGCGCCCTTTGGTGAATGCGCTCAACCATTTCACCGAACGCCTGCGCCAGCAGTTCGAGCGTCAGGCGCAATTCATTGCCGATGCGGCCCATGAACTGCGCACGCCTCTGGCCGCGCTCAAGGCGCGGGTCGAACTGGGCTTGCGGGATCCTGATCCGGCTCATTGGCGCACCACCCTTGAGGCGGCATCCCAGGGAACGGACCGCCTGACATCGCTGGCCAATCAGTTGCTGTCATTGGCGCGCATTGAAAACGGTGCCCGGGCGATTGCCGAGGGCGGCGTGCAGGAACTGGATCTGAGCCAGCTGGCTCGCGAACTGGGCATGGCGATGGCGCCCCTGGCGCATTCCCGTGGTGTGGCGTTGGCCCTTGAAGCCAACGAGCCGGTCTGGCTGCGTGGTGAACCGACGTTGCTCAACGAGCTGCTGAGCAATCTGGTCGACAATGCCCTGGCGCATACGCCCGTGGGCGGCAACGTGATCTTGCGGGTCTATGCGCCCTGCATTCTCGAAGTCGAAGATGATGGCTCGGGCATCCCGGAAGAGGATCGTGAGCGGGTCTTCGAGCGCTTCTACCGCCGTAATCAGCAGGGGAGCGGCTCAGGGCTGGGGCTGGCGATCGTCGGAGAGATCTGCCGCGCTCACCTGGCACACATCACGTTGCATGACGGTGCTGAGCGCGGCTTGAAGGTGCGGGTCAGTTTTGCGGCCTTTCAGTAAAGCATGTCCATCGCAGCGTCCATTTCAGCGCTCAACAGTCCGCCGGCCACATTCAGTCGTAATTGATGAAAGGCCGGCAGGTCGACGATATCGATCTGGCTGAAAGGATGCCCGGTGTCCCTGTGTATGTGGAGGGTGGCAACCTGTACCAGATCGATATAGTCGGCGCTTTTCGATACGCGGGTGAAGTCCTGGAACTGGGCTGGAACGGCCGCCAGTGGCTCCGGGAAATCCCATGAGCGCAGCAGGCGCTCACCGATGATCGGGTGAATGTTGTCGATCACGTGATTGAGGCTGACCGGGTCTGCCAGCAGCTCGAAATGGTCTTCGGCATAGGTCAGGATCGGCAGGATGCCGATCAGGTGAATCAGCCCGGCGAGCGTCGCCTGATCCGGTTTCAGATGGGTGTAACGGTGACACAGGGTGTAACTGATCCCGGCCACCTGCAGGCTCTGTTTCCAGATCTCGCGCATCTTCTGTTCGATGACTTCCGACTTGGCGTGAAACATCTGCTCGACCACCAGCCCGATGGCCAGGTTGCAGGTGTAATTGACGCCCAGGCGACGAATGGCGGTGTTCACGTCGCTGACTTCAAAGTTGGCGCGCAGCAGTGGGCTGTTCGCAACCTTGATCAGCCGTGCGGAAAGCGCGGTGTCGCTGCCGATGACTTTGCTCAGTTCGGCAATGCTTATTTCGGTGTTCTCGGCAGCCAGACGAATTTTAAGTGCTACCTCTGGCAGGGTAGGCAAAAACAAGGCATCTCTGTCGATCGCCTTGATCAGGTTTCTCTGCACCTCGTCAGCCATCTTGCTCATGTTGCATCTCGCAGCCGTTGGGGGTGTTCACACCCCCTGGACGCCATATAAGCGCCAGGGGGCCGAATAGCTTTTGTGACAGTCGGATTATGTAGGTGTTCGCTATCGCACTTAACGCTGGGTTTCGAGTTTGCTGTCCAGCGTATAAGGCAGATCACTCACGTGCAGGGCCGGACCTTCTGGCGAGCCCAGGTGAAGGTGGCCGTCTTCTGCGGCATCGGCCTGCAGGACTGCCAGCAACTCAATGCCGGATTCGGCGTTGGCCGCGATGACGACATTCCCCACCGCGCTGGCATGCACGGGAGAAAACAGTGCCGTGCCGGGCTCGGGAAGGTCGGTGGTTGCCAGCGTCAGGCGGTAAAGCCGACGTTTGAGCTTGCCCAGGTATTGCATGCGGGCCACGATTTCCTGGCCGGTGTAGCAGCCCTTCTTGAAGCTGACGCCACCGACCGCCTGCAGGTTGATCATCTGCGGGATGAACTCTTCGCGTGTGCTGCCTACAACCTGACCGATACCGGCACGGATCTGGCCCAGCAGCCAGTCATTGAGCGAGCCTTCAGCCAGTTGGGCGGCCAGTCGCGATTTCACGCTGTCTGCCTGTTCGGCACGAACCCAGAGTTCGGCGCGGGCAGGGGACACGCGAAGGGCAATCAGGTCATTGGCGCTCACCAGGGCGTCGGTGTCCTGTGGCAGGTCCAGCCCGAGGCTGACCAGGGCACCGTCGCCGTCCTGAAGGCCGAAGCGCACCCAGGCCGCACTTTCATCGGTCAGTTTGGACTTGGAAAACACGGCGTACTTTTTCAGGTCCAGCAATTGCGGCTCTATCAGCTCGCTGGCCATGGCCAGAAGGCAGCCATCGCCTTCAAGCACGATGCGGAAGCTGGATTGCATGCGGCCTTTCTGTGTGCAGCGGGCACCCAGGCTGGATTTGCTGTCGCTCAGGTAATTGAGGTTGCAGGTCAACTGACCCTGAAGGAATTTACTGGCATCCACGCCGCGGACGGCAAGAACGCCTTCGTGGGATAGCGTGCAGAAAAAAGCTGAGTGGGCCATGGTCATCGCAAGTGGAAAAGTCTGGGGCACATCATAGTGCCGACTCGTGAATATGGGTACATGAAAACTGCTGCGACTATTGTGCGATTCGCTCAACAGGCTTGCGGCTGTATACTCGCGGCCTACTTTGAGGAGCGCTCCATGGTCGAAGACGTTGAACTCAACCGCCTTTACTGGCACAGCCGCCGCGGCATGCTTGAACTGGACGTGCTGCTGGTGCCGTTTGTCCGGGAAGTCTACCCGGATTTGAATGAAGAAGATCGTGAGCTTTATCGCCGTCTGCTCAACTGCGAGGATCAGGACATGTTCGGCTGGTTCATGCAGCGTGCCGAATCGGAAGATCCCGAGTTGCAGCGCATGGTTCGCATGATTCTGGATCGTGTCCAGCCCAAGTGATCGCTTCGAGTGCCATTGGCAGGCCTCACGCCTGCTGCTGGCGGGATATCTGAGCGCCCAGTTGCTGGCCTTCGTTGCCCTGTACTGGCTCGATATCCCCCGCTGGGCTTGTGTGTCCGGCGTTGCGCTTTGTCTGGTACACGGCCTGTGGGTGCTTCCCAGGTCGATCCTGCTCAGTCATGCCTCGTCATTCAAGGCACTGCGGCGTGATCGCCAGGGTTGGCAGCTGTGGAGCGAGCAGGGTGGCTGGCAGCCTGTGCAGTTATGCCGTGACAGCCTGGCCCTGCCATGGATCGTGATCCTGCGCTTTCGCCCGGTAAAGGCAGGGCGCGCCGGGCACTTTGTGAAAAGCCTCTGCATTCCCCGCGATGCGCTGACGCCGGATACCCATCGACGTCTGCGCGTACGTCTGAAATTCAGCCCGCGTAGGTGGGCGGTACCAGAATAGTGTCCAGCGCCTCGGGCAGCATCTCCGGATAGTCCAGCGTGTAATGCAGGCCCCGGGACTCCTTGCGCTCCATGGCCGAGCGAATCATCAGTTCAGCCACCTGGGCCAGATTGCGCAGCTCGATCAGGTCGCGGCTGACTTTATAGTTGCTGTAGAACTCGTCGATCTCGTCCAGCAGCAGACGGACCCGGTGTTGGGCGCGTTGCAGGCGCTTGTTGGTCCGCACGATGCCCACATAGTCCCACATGAATCGCCGTAGTTCGTCCCAGTTGTGGGCGATGATGACGTCTTCGTCCGAGTCGGTGACCTGGCTGGCGTCCCAGGCAGGCAGGTTGGCCGGCATGCTGATATCGCTCAGTTGGGCCTCGATGTCCGCAGCCGCCGAGCGGGCATAGACGAAACACTCCAGCAGCGAGTTGCTGGCCATGCGATTGGCGCCGTGCAGGCCGGTAAAGCTGGTTTCACCGATCGCATACAGGCCGGGCACATCGGTGCGGCCCTTGCTGTCTACCATGACACCGCCGCAGGTGTAGTGCGCCGCTGGCACCACCGGGATCGGCTGCCGGGTGATGTCGATGGAGAACTCCAGACAGCGTTCGTAGACCGTCGGGAAATGGCTTTTGATAAAGGCTTCGGGCTTGTGGCTGATGTCCAGATAGACACAGTCGATGCCCAGGCGCTTCATTTCATGGTCGATGGCGCGGGCCACGATGTCTCGCGGAGCCAGTTCGGCGCGCTCATCGAAGCGCGGCATGAAGCGCTCGCCGTTGGGCAGCTTGAGATAGGCCCCTTCGCCGCGCAGTGCTTCGGTGATCAGAAAGCTCTTGGCCTGCGGATGGTAGAGGCAGGTCGGGTGGAACTGATTGAACTCCAGGTTCGCGACCCTGCAACCGGAGCGCCAGGCCATGGCGATGCCATCGCCACAGGCGCCGTCCGGGTTGCTGGTGTAGAGGTAGACCTTCGCGGCCCCGCCCGAGGCCAGAATCGTGAAGCGGGCACTGTAGGTATCGACTTCGCCGCTCTTGCGGTTGAGGACATAGGCGCCCAGGCAGCGCTGCCCCGGCAGGCCGAGTCGTCGCTCGGTAATCAGATCGATGGCAGCGCGCTGATCCAGCAGCTCGATGTTCGGTCTTTTGCTGGCCTGCTCGAACAGCGTCTTGAAAATCGCCGCGCCGGTGGCGTCCGCCGCATGAATGATACGGCGATGGCTGTGGCCGCCTTCGCGGGTCAGGTGGAATTCGAAACTGCTTTCTTCGGTGCCCGAATGATCGCCACGGGTGAAGGGTACGCCCTGGTCGATCAGCCACTGAATGGATTCACGGCTGTGTTCGACGGTGAAGCGCACGGCTTCTTCATTGCAGAGTCCGCCCCCTGCATTGAGCGTATCTTCCACATGAGACTGCACGGTATCGGTGTCATCCAGCACGGCCGCGACGCCGCCCTGGGCCCAGAATGTCGAGCCGTTGGAAAGGTCGCCCTTGCTCAGGACGGCGATACGCAAATGTTCGGGAAGGGTCAGCGCCAGGCTCAAGCCTGCCGCACCGCTGCCAATCACCAGTACATCGTGCTGAAAATGTTGACTCATGTATGAATTCCGCTGTTAGCGGCCACTAGTATAAGTAAGGGGGGATCGGCACAATAGCCTCGCTTTTATGGCATTGTGAGACCACTGCGGGCTCGGATTGTGCGCCAGTCCTTGACCTCATGCATACCGTTTTCCGTTGAGTCGGTCGGTGGGGTTTCTACCACGGGTCGGGTTTGGCTCTGAGCGGTTGCAGCGTGTCTTGCGCCTGCATTCGGGTTTTGGGAACTTTTTATTGAGGCCCGGCTCCATAGCAGGTTGCCTGTAAAGGGACCGCGTCGTATTGCGATGGGTCGATGCATTATCGACCGCGGAATCGACGACAAGACTATTTACGCAGCCGACATTGTTCGCGCTGCGTTTTTCGTGCGTGACAAATCACTGTACGCAGGAAACTTGCTTGAAGGGGGAGAACTTTTGCGAAAAGCCCGAGTCTATGTTTGCGAGCCTGAGAAATGGCAGCAGCTGCACCCCTCCAAGCTCAACGAGGAGTGTTCATGCTAACCCAGGAAGAGGATCAGCAGCTTGTCGAGCGCGTTCAGCGCGGTGACACGCGAGCATTTGATCTGTTGGTGCTGAAGTATCAGCACAAGATTCTAGGGTTGATCGTGCGATTCGTGCACGACACCCATGAGGCTCAGGATGTTGCGCAGGAAGCCTTTATCAAGGCCTATCGCGCACTTGGAAACTTTCGCGGCGACAGTGCTTTCTATACATGGCTGTACCGCATCGCCATCAACACGGCGAAAAACTATCTGGTGTCGCGCGGTCGGCGTCCACCGGATAGCGATGTAAGGTCTGAGGATGCGGAGTTCTACGACGGCGATCATGGCCTCAAGGACATCGAATCGCCAGAACGCGCATTGTTGAGGGATGAGATCGAGGGCACAGTCCATCGGACCATCCAGCTTCTCCCGGAAGATTTACGTACGGCACTAACTTTACGTGAGTTCGATGGTCTGAGTTACGAAGACATTGCAAGCGTCATGCAATGTCCTGTTGGTACCGTGCGCTCCCGGATCTTCCGCGCTCGGGAAGCCATCGATAAAGCCCTGCAGCCGTTGTTGCAGGAATCCTGAGACAGCGGCGATAGCCAAGAGAGGAACCCGCCATGAGTCGTGAAGCCCTGCAGGAATCGCTGTCCGCAGTGATGGATAACGAAGCGGATGAATTGGAATTACGTCGGGTATTGAATGCCATTGACGATGCGGAAACACGTGCCACATGGTCGCGTTACCAGGTTGCCCGTGCAGCGATGCACAAGGAACTGCTGATCCCTCATCTGGATATTTCGGCTGCTGTATCTGCCGCTATCGCCGATGAAGTCAGCCCGCTCAAGGTCGCACGTGGCCCTTGGCGCACGCTGGGTCGTCTGGCCGTTGCCGCGTCGGTGACCGTTGCCGTTCTGGCCGGTGTCCGTCTTTACAATCAGGACGATATTGCAGGCGCACAACTGGCTCAGCAGGTTCAGCAGCCGGCCAACCTGTCCGTACCTCAAGTAAAAGGCCCGGCCGTACTGGCTGGCTACACAGAAAGCTCCGAGCAGGCCACAGGCCCGATGGCCAATGGTGTCCTGCAAGGTCAGGCCGCTGAAGGCGATCAGCGTCTGCCAGGCTACCTGCGTCAACACGCACAGGAAGCTGCGTTGAAAGGCACTGAAAGCGCACTGCCATATGCACGCGCTGCCAGCCTGGAAAACCGCTAAGGAAAAACATGCGAGCCATCCCTCTGTTGCCGTTTCTGCTTGGTGGATGGCTTGCCCTTCCCGTGCATGCCGATGATGCGCAAGACATGTTCAAGCGTCTTGCGCAAGCCAACCAGCAGCAAAGCTATCAAGGCACCTTCGTCTACGAACGTAATGGCAGCTTCTCCACTCACCGTATCTGGCATCGGGTAACTGATGGCAAGGTGAAGGAGCGACTGTTGCAGCTCGATGGTTCCGCTCAGGAAGTCGTGCGTCTCGACGGGTTGACCCAGTGCGTCAGCGGCACGCTCGTGTCGGGTGTCGCCAATCCTTCGGACTCCTCCGCCCGCGTCTTCGACGTCAAGAAGCTTTCGGCCTGGTACGACATGACCATCGTCGGCAAGTCGCGGGTGGCGGGACGTGCTGCGACCATTGTGGCCATGACGCCCAAGGATCAGCATCGGTATGGCATCGAACTGCATGTGGACAACGAAACCGGTCTGCCGCTCAAGTCTCTGCTGTTGAGCGAGAAAGGGCAGTTGCTGGAGCGTTTCCAGTTCACTGAACTCGATACCGCTGACGTGCCTTCGGATTCATCGTTGCAGGCCAGTTCCGATTGCAAGCCGGTCGGCGTCGCGAAGGCCAGGGCTGAGGCGTCGAGTGGTCCTGTCGCGTGGCGTTCCGAATGGTTGCCGCCTGGCTTTGAACTCAGCAGTAGCGCTGCCCGCAAGGATCAAACCTCAAAGGCGCTGGTCACCAGTTTGATGTACAGCGACGGTCTGGCGCGTTTTTCCGTGTTTATCGAGCCGGTAAGCGATACATCGTCAACGGATATCCGTACTCAGTTGGGGCCTACCGTTGCCGTGTCGCGTCGACTCACGACACCGCGTGGTGTCTCGATGGTGACAGTGGTTGGCGAGATTCCGATGGGGACGGCCGAACATGTGGCATTGTCCATGCGCAGTACCGATGTCCAGGCCAGTCAATAAGTCTGAAAACGATCTCAAAGCCCGGGATGTAAAAGTTTTCATCTTGGGCTCGACAAGTCGCCAGGCCAGAGTTCACGGGGTCTTGGGTTGAGATGCTGAAATGTTTGGTGAACTTTGCAAGTTGCAAAAGCCCTCGTTTTTTTCTATAGGTCACAGCCTTGCAGCTCTGGCCTTTGTCGTTTCTGGGGTCCAAAAGCTGATCCGGGATCGTGTCGCGGTTGAGTGCGATGTAGGCGATATCCGGATCGGTCGCTCTGTACTGCTTAACTTTGCTCGTTGTTAACGGGAGCCGTATGTCGATACCAAGCTTGAAATCTTATCTTTCACTGATAGCTGCCGTGCTGATGCTCGGACAGGTCGCTGTGGCTCAGGCCGAGGACTTGCCGGATTTCACCGGATTGGTTGAGCAGGCTTCGCCTGCCGTAGTGAATATCAGCACCCGTCAAAAAATGCCTGATCGTGCAGTCGCGAGTCAGGTACCCGACCTGGAAGGCTTGCCGCCCATGCTTCGCGAGTTTCTCGAGCGCAGCATGCCGCCAGGATCCCGTTCGCCAGGAAAGGGTGATCGCCAGCGCGAAGCCCAGTCGCTGGGTTCGGGGTTCATCATTTCTGCCGATGGTTATGTCCTGACCAACAATCACGTGATCGATGGTGCCGATGAAATCATCGTGCGTCTTTCCGATCGCAGCGAGTTGAAGGCCAAGCTGGTCGGTACCGATCCACGCACAGACGTTGCCGTTCTGAAAATCGATGGCAAGAACCTGCCTACCGCCAAGCTGGGTAACTCCAACAAGCTGAAAGTGGGTGAGTGGGTACTGGCAATCGGTTCGCCATTCGGTTTCGATCACTCGGTCACCAAGGGGATCGTCAGCGCCAAGGGCCGTAGCCTGCCGAACGATACCTATGTACCGTTCATTCAGACTGACGTTGCGATCAACCCGGGTAACTCGGGCGGTCCGCTGTTCAACATGGCGGGTGAAGTGGTGGGTATCAACTCGCAGATCTTCACCCGGTCCGGTGGTTTCATGGGCCTGTCGTTCGCGATCCCGATCGATGTGGCCATGGATGTCGCCAATCAGCTCAAGACCAGCGGTAAGGTCAATCGCGGCTGGCTGGGTGTCGTGATCCAGGAAGTCAACAAGGATCTGGCCGAGTCGTTCGGTCTCGACAAGCCTGCCGGTGCCCTGGTTGCCCAGGTGCTTGAAGACGGGCCGGCAGCCAAGGGCGGCCTGCAGGTCGGTGATGTGATCCTCAGTGCCAACGGTCAGCCGATTGTGATGTCCGCGGACCTGCCTCACCTGATCGGCAATCTCAAGGACGGCAGCAAGGCCGAGCTTGAGGTGATTCGTGATGGCAAGCGTCAGAACCTGACGGTCACTGTGGGTGCCTTGCCGGACGAAGGTCAGGAAACGGGTATTCCGGGAGCGGGTGCCGAGCGCAGCAGCAATCGCCTCGGTGTTTCGGTGATCGAGTTGACTGCCGAGCAGAAGAAGACCTTCGACCTCAAGGGCGGTGTCGTCATCAAGGAAGTGCAGGGCGGTCCTGCGGCCTTGATCGGCCTGCAACCGGGCGATGTGATCACGCACCTGAGCAATCAGGCGATCACTTCGGCGAAGCAGTTTACCGAAGTGGCCAGGAATCTTCCGAAGGACCGTTCCGTGTCCATGCGTGTCCTGCGTCAGGGCCGGGCCAGTTTCATCACCTTCAAACTGGCTGAGTAAGCGACAGGTTTGACGAAAAAGGGCGGTAGACACCGCCCTTTTTTGTGGTTGCCCGCCGGGCGGAGCCGATCTGCCTCCCTGTGGGCGTGACGCCTCTTGCTTCCTTCAGGTACAATTCCCGGCTATTTTTCGGCGGGCAATCTGCCTGCAACCTTTTTGAGTGTTGATCCGTGAGTGATTTGAGTCATATCCGCAATTTCTCCATCATCGCCCACATTGACCATGGCAAGTCGACGCTGGCCGACCGCTTCATTCAAATGTGCGGTGGCCTGTCCGAGCGCGAAATGGAAGCGCAGGTTCTCGACTCCATGGACCTTGAGCGCGAGCGCGGGATCACCATCAAGGCCCATAGTGTCACGCTGTACTACAAGGCCCGCGACGGTAAGACCTACCAGCTGAACTTCATTGACACCCCGGGTCACGTGGACTTCACCTATGAAGTCAGCCGCTCCCTGGCCGCCTGTGAAGGCGCGCTGCTGGTCGTCGATGCGGGTCAGGGTGTCGAGGCACAGTCTGTTGCCAACTGCTACACCGCTATCGAGCAGGGCCTTGAGGTCATGCCCGTTCTGAACAAGATGGACTTGCCGCAGGCCGATCCCGACCGCGTCAAGGAAGAGATCGAGAAGATCATCGGTATCGATGCCACCGACGCAGTGGCGTGCAGCGCCAAGAGCGGCATGGGTGTCGACGAGGTGCTGGAGCGTCTGGTGACGACCATTCCGGCTCCGGAAGGCAACATCGAAGACCCGTTGCAGGCATTGATCATCGACTCCTGGTTCGACAACTACCTGGGCGTTGTCTCCCTGGTGCGCGTCCGTCACGGCCGGGTCAAGAAAGGCGACAAGATCCTCGTCAAGTCCACCGGCAAGATTCACCTGGTCGACAGCGTGGGTGTGTTCAACCCCAAGCACACGGCCACTGTCGACCTGAAAGCGGGCGAAGTGGGTTTCATCATCGCCGGCATCAAGGACATTCACGGTGCACCGGTCGGTGACACCCTGACCCTGAGCTCCACGCCGGATGTGGACGTGCTGCCGGGCTTCAAGCGCATTCAGCCGCAGGTCTACGCCGGTCTGTTCCCGGTCAGCTCCGACGATTTCGAGGATTTCCGTGAAGCGCTGCAAAAGCTGACGCTGAACGACTCTTCGCTGCAATACCTGCCTGAAAGCTCCGATGCACTGGGCTTCGGCTTCCGCTGTGGCTTCCTGGGCATGCTCCACATGGAGATCATCCAGGAGCGTCTGGAGCGTGAGTACAATCTGGACCTGATTACCACCGCGCCAACGGTAATCTTCGAGCTGTTGCTCAAGAACGGTGAAACGATTTACGTCGATAACCCGTCCAAGCTTCCTGACCTGTCTTCCATTGAGGACATGCGTGAGCCGATCGTGCGGGCCAATATCCTTGTGCCTCAGGAGCACCTTGGCAACGTCATTACGCTGTGCATTGAAAAGCGCGGCGTCCAGCGCGACATGCTGTTCCTCGGTACGCAGGTACAGGTCAGCTACGATCTGCCGATGAATGAAGTGGTCCTGGATTTCTTCGACCGCCTCAAGTCGGTCAGCCGTGGTTATGCTTCTCTGGATTATCATTTCGATCGTTACCAGTCAGCCAATCTGGTCAAGCTCGATGTGCTGATCAACGGTGAGAAGGTCGATGCCCTGGCATTGATCGTTCACCGTGACAACGCGCACTTCAAAGGGCGTGCGTTGACCGAGAAGATGAAAGAGCTGATTCCGCGGCAGATGTTCGACGTGGCAATCCAGGCCGCCATTGGCGGGCAGATTGTGGCCCGGACAACCGTCAAGGCACTTAGAAAGAACGTACTGGCCAAATGTTATGGCGGCGACGTGAGCCGTAAGCGCAAATTGCTCGAGAAGCAAAAGGCCGGTAAGAAACGCATGAAGCAGGTCGGCAACGTGGAGATTCCACAGGAAGCTTTCCTTGCAGTGCTCAGGTTGGAATAGTCAGGTCCTATGTCTCTAAATTTCCCGCTGTTGTTGGTCATCGCAGTCTTTGTCTGTGGCTTGCTTGCACTGATCGATCTGGTTCTCCTGGCGCCTCGCCGCCGGGCTGCCATCTCGACCTATCAGGGCAGTGTCAGCCAGCCGGACATCGCGGTTGTTGAGCAATTGAACAAGGAACCCTTGCTGGTCGAGTACGGCAAGTCGTTCTTTCCGGTGCTGTTTCTGGTACTGGTGCTCCGGTCCTTTCTGGTCGAACCCTTCCAGATTCCGTCGGGCTCCATGAAACCGACACTGGAGGTGGGTGATTTCATTCTGGTCAACAAGTTCTCCTACGGCATTCGCCTGCCGGTCCTGGATCAGAAAGTGATCCAGATCGGCGACCCGAAGCGCGGTGACGTCATGGTGTTCCGCTACCCGAGCGATCCGAGCGTCAACTACATCAAGCGCGTAGTGGGGCTGCCGGGCGACCATATCCGCTACACCAGCGACAAGCGCCTGTTCGTCAATGGCGAGCTGGTGGCGAAGAAGCTGATTGGCAGCGAGCCGGGTACCCTGGGCAGTGCCGAGCTGTATGAAGAGCAACTGGGTGAGGTCGAGCACCAGATCCGTCAGGAAATGAGCCGCTACCGTGCGCCGCCCGACAGCGAATGGACCGTACCGTCCGAGCACTATTTCATGATGGGCGACAACCGGGACAACTCCAATGACAGCCGTTACTGGGATGACCCCAACATTCCCAAGAATGAACTGGGTATGGTCCCGGACCGGAATATCGTCGGCAAGGCTTTTGCCGTCTGGATGAGCTGGCCTGAGCCCAAGCTCAGTCACTTCCCTAACTTCTCTCGGGTAGGGTTGATCAAGTAATCAATGCGGCGCTGCTAGAACAGCGCCGTATCTCATTTGGGCTGGCTTGAAACGGGGCTTGTCGATAAATCATCTCGATTGCGTTGGCAGGCTAACCTTGAGGTTGTATATGAAGTCCTCTGCTTCTCAAAAAGGGTTGTCGTTCGTCGGTTTGCTGGTGTCGCTGGCGCTGGTCGCCTTTGTGGTCAGTACGGCGTTCAAACTGGTTCCGCATTATCTCGACTACATGTCGATGAAGAAAATCATCGAGGCGGTCGATAGCAATCAGGCTCTGGACATCACCACGGTCGACGATTTCTACAGTTATGTCGGTAAAAACATGCAGGTCAACAATATTCAGGATGTGGATTTGAACAAGGCGTTAAAGGTAACGGTGCAGAACAACAAGTTCAGCGCGCATTTGAAATATGAACAGCGTGAGCCGTTGATCCAGAACATCGATCTGGTGATGAAGTTCGACCAGCAATTCAGCGTGGGTAAACCGTGAGCGTATCCTTGAGCCGCCTGGAGCGTCAGCTCGGCTATACCTTCAAGGATCAGGAACTGATGATCCTGGCCCTGACCCACCGCAGTTTTGCCGGTCGCAACAACGAGCGCCTGGAGTTTCTCGGTGACGCCATTCTCAACTTCGTCGCCGGTGAGGCGCTGTTCGAGCGCTTCCCTCAGGCCCGTGAAGGTCAGTTGTCGCGTTTGCGTGCTCGACTGGTGAAGGGTGAAACCCTGGCATTGCTGGCCCGTGGTTTTGACCTGGGTGAGTATCTGCGCCTGGGCTCTGGCGAATTGAAGAGCGGTGGCTTTCGCCGCGAATCGATTCTGGCCGACGCCCTTGAAGCCTTGATCGGTGCCATCTACCTGGATTCGGGGATGGAGGTTGCACGGGAGCGTGTCCTGGCCTGGCTGACCAACGAGTTCGACAGCCTGACGCTGGTCGACACCAACAAGGACCCGAAAACCCGCTTGCAGGAGTTCCTGCAGTCCCGTGCCTGTGAGTTGCCGCGTTACGAAGTGGTGGATATCCAGGGCGAACCGCATTGCCGGACGTTTTTCGTCGAATGCGAGATCACCTTATTGAATGAAAAGAGTCGAGGTCAGGGTGTCAGCCGTCGGATTGCCGAGCAGGTCGCCGCGGCCGCAGCACTGATTGCCCTGGGCGTGGAGAACGGTAATGACTGATACAACTGCAACCCGCTGTGGCTATGTTGCCATCGTCGGCCGTCCCAACGTCGGCAAGTCCACGCTGCTCAACCACATTCTGGGCCAGAAGCTGGCGATCACTTCGCGCAAGCCGCAGACGACTCGCCACAACATGCTGGGTATCAAGACCGAAGGCGCCGTGCAGGCGATCTACGTCGATACCCCCGGCATGCACAAGAACAGCGAGAAAGCCCTCAACCGCTACATGAACAAGACCGCTTCGGCCGCGTTGAAAGACGTCGATGTGGTGATCTTCGTGGTTGACCGCACCCGCTGGACCGAGGAAGACCAGATGGTCCTGGAGCGTGTCCAGTACGTACAAGGCCCGGTCATCCTGGCGATCAACAAGACCGATCGCATCGAAGACAAGGGCGAGCTGATGCCGCACCTGGAGTGGCTGCAAGGCCAGCTGCCGAATGCGTCCATCGTGCCGATTTCCGCACAGCACGGTCACAACCTCGATGCGCTGGAAGGTCTGATCGCTTCGCATCTGCCGGAAAACGACCACTTCTTCCCGGAAGACCAGATCACCGACCGCAGTAGCCGCTTCCTGGCGGCTGAACTGGTTCGCGAGAAGATCATGCGCCAGCTGGGTGCCGAGCTTCCGTACCAGATCACTGTCGAGATCGAAGAGTTCAAGCAGCAGGGCCGTACCCTGCACATCCATGCCTTGATTCTTGTCGAGCGTGACGGTCAGAAGAAAATCATCATTGGTGACAAGGGTGAGCGGATCAAGCGTATTGGCAGCGATGCCCGTCGCGACATGGAGCTGCTGTTCGACTCCAAGGTCATGCTCAACCTCTGGGTCAAGGTCAAAGGTGGCTGGTCCGACGATGAGCGTGCCTTGCGTTCGTTGGGCTACGGCGACCTTTAAGCTGTTCTGTCATCCGGCCATGACGTTTTTTGTGGCCGGGTGAGTTTCTCTTCTTTCGAGCCAGCCCGATGAGCACGCCAACCGGCCAACCTGCTTATGTGCTCCATAGCCGGGCGTATCGCGAAAACAGCGCCCTGGTCGACTTCCTGACGCCGCAAGGTCGCTTGCGGGCCGTGCTGCGCAATGCCCGTGGCAAGGCCGGTACGCTGGCGCGCCCCTTCGTGCCTCTGGAAGCGGAGTTTCGCGGACGTGGCGAGCTCAAGAATGTCGGGCGCATGGAAAGCGCCGGTGTTGCCGTCTGGTTGTCGGGCGAAGCCCTGTTCAGCGGCATGTACCTCAATGAGCTGCTGATTCGACTGCTTCCCTCGGAAGATCCGCATCCTGCCGTATTCGATCACTATGCCGCGACCTTGATGGCCCTGGCCGAAGGCCGTCCGCTGGAACCCTTGCTGCGCTCGTTCGAGTGGCGGCTGCTGGATGATCTGGGTTACGGCTTTGCGCTGGATGTCGATATCGATGGTGAGCCTCTTGCGGCGGACGGGTTGTATCGCCTGCAAGTGGACGCTGGCCTGGAGCGGGTCTACCTGCTGCAACCGGGGCTTTTTCAGGGGGCAGAGCTACTGGCCATGGCCGAGGCTGACTGGAGTGCTCCGGGCGCGCTGGCATCGGCCAAGCGCTTGATGCGTCAGGCGCTGGCTGTCCATCTGGGTGGCCGTCCATTAGTGAGCCGCGAACTGTTTCGCAAGCCGTGAACAGGCTTTATGCTCTGCGGCCTGCTTCGATCAAATTTCAGGAGACACCCGTGACCCAAAGCACTCGCATCCTTCTTGGCGTGAATATCGATCATGTGGCCACGTTGCGTCAGGCCCGTGGGACACGTTACCCGGACCCGGTGAAAGCCGCGCTGGATGCCGAAGAGGCGGGCGCGGATGGAATCACCGTGCACCTGCGTGAAGACCGTCGCCATATTCAGGAGCGTGATGTCCTGCTGCTCAAGGATGTGTTGCAGACGCGCATGAACTTCGAGATGGGCGTCACGGAAGAAATGCTCGCCTTCGCTGAGCGTATTCGCCCGGCCCATGTGTGCCTGGTTCCGGAAACCCGCCAGGAACTGACCACCGAGGGTGGCCTGGATGTCGCCGGTCAGGAAGCCCGGATCAAGGCCGCGGTCGAGCGGTTGTCGAAGATCGGTTGTGAAGTGTCGTTGTTCATCGATGCCGATGAGCAACAGATCTCTGCTTCCAGACGAGTCGGCGCACCTGCCATTGAATTGCATACCGGGCGTTACGCCGATGCACAGACGCCGGCCGAAGTGGCCGAAGAGCTCAAGCGTATTGCGGACGGCGTGGCGTTCGGTGTGGCTCAGGGCCTGATCGTCAATGCCGGTCATGGCCTGCATTATCACAACGTCGAAGCGGTAGCGGCCATCAAGGGTATCAATGAGTTGAACATCGGCCATGCGCTGGTGGCTCATGCCCTGTTCGTCGGTTTCAAGGCCGCAGTGGCCGAGATGAAAGCGCTGATTGTGGCGGCAGCGAAGTAAGTCTTTCGCGGATGAATCCGCTCCTACTCAGGCCATGTAGGAGCGGATTCATCCGCGAAAACTCATGGCTTGCGCCCTACGATGACCGCACGCATCGGCGCTGGCAGGCCTTCCACGGTGCGACTGTGATCGTTCGGATCAAGGAAGTCGCTCAGCGATTGATAGCGCATCCAGTCGGTGCTGCGCTGTTCCTGAACGGTCGTCGTGCTGACATCCACGCAGCGCACATCGGTGAACCCGGCACGACGTAGCCATAGCTCCAGCGCCGGAACCGATGGCAGGAACCACACGTTGCGCATCTGCGCGTAACGGTCTTCCGGGACCAGCACCTGCTGGGCATCACCCGGCACCACCAGCGTTTCCATGACCAGCTCACCGCCTTTGACCAGGCAGTCTTTCAGCGCCAGCAAATGGTCGATGGGCGATTTGCGGTGGTACAGCACGCCCATGGAGAAGACGGTATCGAAGCCTTCAAGGTTGGCAGGCAGGTCTTCCAGGGCAAAAGGCAGATGCCAGGCGGGCAGGTTCGGCAGATAGCGTTGCATGGCCTGGAACTGGCAGAAGAACAGCCAGTTGGGGTCGACACCGATCACGCTTTCGGCGCCGGCACCCAGCATGCGCCACTGGTAATAGCCGTTGCCGCAACCCACATCCAGGACACGCTTGCCCTTGAGATCCAGATGCGGGGAAACACGGGACCACTTCCAGTCCGAGCGCCACTCGGTGTCGATGTGGACCCCGAAGACATCGAACGGCCCCTTGCGCCATGGCGACAGGCCCATCAGGGCCTTGTGCAGTTGCGTACGTGTTTCGGTGTCGCACTCGACTTCCAGGGTAAAGCTGTCGGCCAGCTCGACACGGCTGGCCGTGAGTTCAGGCAGCGCATCCAGCGCACTCTGCCAGCGTTGCAGATCGCCGTGCCCCTTGGCCATCTTGGCGTCGAGCTGTGCCTGAAGGCCATTGGCCCAGTCGGACAGAGGTGTGCCTCTGAGGCGGTGTACGAGTGGAGCGAGATCAATCATGGCAGGGCAATCAACGAGGCAAAGTTAAGGCATTGGAACCAGGGAACGACTTTGGTGAATCCGGCGGCGAGCAGGCGTTGGCGATGTTCTTCCAGGCTGTCGGGCTTCATGACGTTCTCGATGGCACTGCGTTTCTGGGCTATTTCCAGATCGCTGTAGCCGTTGGCGCGTTTGAAGGCGATGTGCAGGTCTGTCAGCAGTGCATGTTCCTGTTCGTCGCTGAAACGCAGTTTTTCCGAGAGGATCAAGGCGCCGCCGGGCACGAGGGCCTGGCGAATGCTGCTCAGCAGCGTCAGGCGCTGTTCCGGCGCGATGAATTGCAGCGTGAAGTTCAGCGCCACCACCGACGCGGGCTGGAATCGCAGGGCCAGAATGTCGCCTTCGATGACCTCGACAGGCAGCAGTTCCTGGAACATCGAGTCTTGCGCGTTGAGGTATTCGCGGCAGCGTTCGACCATGGCCGCCGAGTTGTCCACAGCAATGACCTTGCAACCCTCGCTGCGCACATGGCGACGCAGAGCCTGGGTCACGGCACCCAGCGAACTGCCCAGGTCATAGAGCACGGTATCGGGTCTGGCGAACTGTGCTGCAAGTACCCCCAGGTTCTCGACGATCGTCGGATAACCGGGCACCGAGCGCTTGATCATGTCAGGAAAGACCCGCACGACATCTTCGTTGAAGGCGAAGTCAGGCACCTGAGCCAATGGCTGGGCGAAAATGCGGTCGGGTTCGTTGCTCACGGCGGTTCCGGCGAAGGCTTTGAAAGGCGGGCATTCTAGCCAAGTTGTCGCCGGGATGCATGAGTGATCATGGACTGTCGGATAAGCCGTTGGGCAAGACGCGAAAAACGCCTCAGTTCACCGTGATTTCACACTCGAACGCCTGCTCGGGCGGCACTTCAGGCGCCCAGGGTTGCTGATAGATCAGCATCAGCCGGCCAGTGCCTGTATCGGTCGCCTTGTAGCGCCATACCGACTGCCCGCCGCTGCCGACCATTTCCGTGCTTTGCGAGTTGTTGTACACCTCGGGCCCGAGGCTGCGCAGGACGTTCTGCGCGGGGTTCTGCACCTGCCAGCGGAATCCGGTGGTGGGGTTGCTGGGCAAGGTGAGCATCAGGGTTTGTCCGCTCTTGAGCGTCAACGGGCAGTCGCTTTGGGCGTCCACCGAAACAATGTTTTTCGGCGTCTGCGCGCAGGCTGTCAGAAGAACAAGGCTCAAGGGTACGAGAAGACGGGCTGGGGTCATGGCAAGGTCCGGTTTTGCGTGACGAGACTGGAGCATAACCGATAGGAGTTTTGGATGGGGAATCGAGGATCGCCCGCGGTGACTGACCCCCTCCCAAAGAAGTCCATGTCAATCCGTGGGAGGGGGCAGAGGCAACGCTTCATTTCATCAGAACAACACTTTCGCCACATCGGTAAAGCGTTTGGCGAAGTGAACGGTCAGGCCTTCCTTCAGGTAGTCGGGCAGTTCCTCGAAGTGGCCACGGTTGGGCTCGGGAAGGATCAGTTCGTTGATCTTCTGTCGCCGGGCCGCAATGACTTTCTCGCGCACCCCGCCGATCGGCAGTACATGCCCGGTCAGGGTCAGTTCGCCGGTCATGGCCACGCCCTTTTTCGGCGGCTGGTTGCGCGCCAGAGAGAGCAGGGCGCTGGCCATGGTGACTCCGGCGCTCGGGCCGTCTTTCGGTGTGGCCCCTTCGGGGACATGCAGGTGGACGAAAGCCTCGTCAAAGAACTTCGCATCACCGCCAAACTTCGCCAGGTTGGAGCTGACATAGCTGTAGGCGATTTCTGCGGACTCTTTCATCACCTCACCCAGTTGTCCGGTCAGCTTGAAGCCACGGTTCAGGGTGTGGATGCGTGTGGCTTCGATCGGCAATGTGGCTCCACCCATGCTGGTCCAGGCCAGCCCGGTGATGACGCCGGTGCCGGACAGCACTTGCTCGCTGCGGAAAACCGGCATGCCCAGTGACGCTTCCAGATCCTTGTTGCCGATCTTGATCACGGCCTCGGGTTCGTCCAGCAGTCTGACCACGGCCTTGCGTACCAGCTTGCCCAATTGTTTTTCCAGCTGTCGGACCCCGGCTTCGCGTGCATACCCCTCGATCACGGCCCGCAGTGCGCTGTCGCTGATCGACAGGCGGGTCTTGGACACGCCGGCCTTTTCCAGTTGCTTGGGCCACAGGTGACGTTTGGCGATGGCGAGTTTTTCTTCGGTGATATAGCCGGACAGGCGGATCACTTCCATCCGGTCCAGCAGGGGGCCGGGAATCGAGTCCAGGGTGTTGGCGGTGCAGACGAACAGGACTTTGGAAAGGTCCAGGCGCAGGTCCAGATAGTGGTCGAGGAATTCGACGTTCTGTTCCGGGTCCAGGGTTTCCAGAAGGGCGGAAGCCGGGTCGCCCTGATAGCTTTGGCCCATCTTGTCGATTTCATCGAGCATGATGACCGGGTTCATCACCTCGACATCCTTGAGCGCCTGCACCAGCTTGCCCGGCTGGGCACCGATGTAGGTGCGGCGATGGCCCTTGATTTCCGCCTCGTCGCGCATGCCGCCCACGCTCAGGCGGTAGAACGGCCTGCCCAGGGATTCGGCAATCGAGCGGCCGACGCTGGTCTTGCCCACGCCTGGCGGGCCGACCAGCAGGACAATCGAGCCGCTGATTTCGCCTTTATAGGCGCCCACGGCAAGGAATTCGAGGATCCGGCCCTTGATATCGTCGAGACCGGCATGGTGCTTGTCGAGCACCTTGCGGGCGTGTTTGAGGTCAAGCTTGTCCTCGCCGTAGATCCCCCAGGGCAGGGAGCTGGCCCAGTCCAGGTAATTGCGGGTCACGGCATATTCGGGTGAGCCGGTTTCCAGCACCTTGAGCTTGCCGAGTTCTTCGTCGATTTTCTTGCGTGCCTGATCGGGCAGGGTCTTGCCTGCAAGGCGCTGCTCGAACTGTTCGATGTCGGCGCTGCGATCGTCCTTGCTCAGCCCCAGCTCCTGCTGAATGACCTTGAGCTGTTCTTTCAGGAAGAACTGGCGCTGATGTTCGCCGATCTTGCGATTGACCTCGGCGGATATCTCTTTCTGCAGACGGGCGACTTCGACCTCCTTGCGCAGCATCGGCAGGACTTTCTCCATGCGTTTGAGCATGGGGACGCAATCGAGCACCTCCTGCAGTTCGACGCCGGTCGCGGAGGTCAGTGCCGCGGCAAAGTCGGTCAGAGGGGAGGGATCGTTCGGGCTGAAGCGATTCAGATAGTTTTTCAGTTCTTCGCTGTACAGCGGGTTGAGTGGCAGCAGCTCCTTGATTGCGTTGATCAGGGCCATGCCATAAGCCTTGACCTCGTCGGTCGGTTCGTTGGGCTGCTGCGGGTATTCGATTTCCACCAGATAAGGCGGGCGATGATGTTTGAGCCAGGTGCGGATACGGACGCGGCTCAAACCCTGGGCAACAAATTGCAATCGACCATTTTCGCGACTGGCGTGGTGAACTTTTACCAAAGTGCCATACTCGGGGAGCGCCTTGGTATTGAAATGACGTGGATCCTCCTGGGGAGTGTCCATGAAAAACAGTGCCAGCGAGTGGTGTTCGGACTTGCTGACCAGCTCAAGGGTCTCGGCCCAGGGCTCTTCATTGACGATTACAGGCAGGACCTGCGCCGGAAAGAAAGGGCGATTGTGGATCGGGATGATGTAGACCTTGTCCGGCAGATTCTGGCCGGGAAGGGCAAGGGAGGTGCTGTTGGAGCTCAGAAGAGAGTGTTCGGCTACGTCATCAGGCAAATCTTGCGAGTCTTTCTGCTGGTCGCTCATAGGGCACCTGCGAAATTGAACATGAAGGTTAGATGGGGCAGATCTCCTCAGGTTTCAATGGGGGCGGTCGATAGTGTGGGTAGGAGGCAATCAGTCTGCTGACGGCGAGGAAATTCCGGACCTTTCGTCGGGTTGATTGCGTGTTGGCATAATGCCTCTAGTTATGTGCTTTTAATGGGTTCGGCAGTAGATCTGCAAGCGAAGTGATCGATCGCTGCCAGTGCTGGCGTTCTTGTTACCGGCACTGTCGTTGTGGGTTGAATTGAGTATGACCAAAGTATTCTCTTCCTCGGTTGTTCTGGCCGGATTACTGCTGTGGACCGCTGCCAGTGCGTCGGCTGCGGCCCTGACGGCTCAGGTATTCGACAAGCAAGGCAAGCCGCTTGCCGATGCTGTCGTGACGCTCAATGGCCCGGCGGGTCCGGCTGCCAGTGGGTTGAAGGCCAGCATGGACCAGCACGATCAGGAGTTTTCACCCCACGTTCTGGCTGTGCATACCGGTACACAGGTCAAATTCCCCAACAGTGACAACATCCGTCACCAGGTTTATTCCTTTTCTCCGGCCAAGCGTTTCGAGTTGCGTCTCTATGAGGGCACGCCATCGGAACCCCTGTTGTTCGACAAGGCCGGTGTGGTCGTGCTCGGCTGCAATATCCATGACTGGATGGTCGGCTATATCTACGTGACCGACGATCCCTGGTTTGGCGTGACCGACAGCAATGGCACGCTCAAGCTCGATCAGATGCCGGCTGGCCATTACACGGCCACGCTCTGGCACCCACAGACTGAAGACATGCAGCCGGTATCGGGAGGTGAATTCGATATGCCAGCGGCGGGCCTGACTCAGCGTTTCAACCTCGATGTCGAGGTCAAGGCCAGCGACAAACCGTCCAAGCCCGCGCCCGGCGCCTTTGGCGATGCTTTCCACAAGGCTGCTCATGAATGAATCTTCGTAATAGCTTTCAGGCGCGCATTGCCTGTGTATTGATTGCTTTGCTGGTGATCGTGGTCGGCGCGGTGTTTCTCGCCGTCAAGATTGCGACTGGCGATGCCGTCCGTACTCAGGCTCAGGCGCAACTGGAAGTCGGTAGCCGGGTGTTCGAGCGCCTGATCGATCTGCGCGGCAAGCGCCTGCGCGATACGGTTCAACTCCTGTCTGCCGATTTTGGCTTCCGCGACGCGGTCGCCAGTGAAGATTCGTCGACCATCCGTTCGGTGCTCTTGAACCATGGCGGGCGCATCAATGCCAGCGACATGTTTCTGCTGGGCATGGACGGTACGGTGATCGCCAGTACCGAGGCCGAGGTGCCTGAAGGCTCCAAGTTCGTGTATGACCAGGCCTTGCGTAATGCCAAGCGCAATAAACAGTCGGTACTGATCGTGCCGGGCGGCGGCATACCGCATCTGCTGGTCGAGAGTACGGTGCTGGCCCCCTTGCCCCTCGGGCGTGTGGTGATGGGGTTTGCCATCGACAGCGACATCGCTCAGGAGCTGCGCTCGCTCAGCGGTCTGGAGGTGTCGTTCCTGACCGTGGAAAACGGCCAGCCCGGCAAGTTGATCAGCACCCAGCCAGAGGCTTTGCACCCCAGTCTGGTCGAGTTGATGCGCAGTTCGTCCGAAGGGCAGATGCGGGTCACCGAACAGTTGAATCTGAATTTTCTCAGCCAGTCGATCATGCTGGCCAACACCGGTCAGGCGAGCGACGGGCAAGTGATCGCCTTGCTGCAAAGTCCGCTGGACAAGGCCTTGCAAGCCTTTGCTCCTCTGGATGAAAAGATCTTCTGGATATCCCTGGCGGCACTGCTGGCCTCCCTGATCGGGACACTGGCACTGGCCCGGAGTGTGTCCACGCCGGTTCGGGCGCTGGCGCTGGCGGCCAAGCGCATCGAAGAAGGCGATTACGAGACCCCCGTCACCATGAAGCGCAGCGACGAACTGGGCATGCTTGCCGGTGCGATCAATGCGATGCAGAAAGGTATTGCCGTGCGTGAGGGGCAACTGGCCCACAATGCCCTGCACGATGCCGTCACCGGTTTGCCCAACCGTGCGCTGGTCATCGAACGTCTTGGCAGTGCCATTTCGGCCGAGCGCCCGGTGGCGTTGATGTACCTGGGCATCGAAAACATGGCGTCGATCAACGAGAGCTGTGGTGCCGAGGGGGTCGATCTGTTGCTGCGCCAGGTGGGGCAACAACTGCAGGATGTTCTGGGGGCCGGTGATACGGTGGCCCGTCTGACGGCCAACGAATTCCTTCTGTTGCTGGATCAAACCACCAGCGATGGAGCCGTGGCCATGGGCGATACCCTGCAACGGATCCTCAGTGAACCCCATCGGGTCGATAGCCACGATATCTCGCTTGATTGCTGCATTGGCATCACGACGTACCCGGAAAACGGCAATGCGCCGAAAGAATTGCTCAGCCGGGCTGCGATTGCACGTAAAGACGCTGCGAATCTGCCTGGTCGCATGCAGATCTACGAAGATGGCCGCGACCTGGCTCACCAGCGCCAGATCAGCCTCATTCGCGATCTGCGCAAGGCGGCACAGAATGGCGAGCTGTTTCTTCAGTATCAGCCCAAACTGGATATCCACCGCAGGCATGTCCGTCAGGCCGAGGCGCTATTACGCTGGAGCCATCCGCAGTTCGGCAATGTGTCGCCTGCCGAGTTCATCGTGCTGGCCGAGCGCACCGGCAGCATTCAGCTATTGACCAACTGGGTGATCGAAGAGGCGATGCGCCAGTTGGCCGAGTGGAGCAAACGCGGCCTGTTCATACAGCTGTCGGTCAACATTTCCGCCGACGATTTGTTGGGCGGCGATCTGGCCGACTATGTCCTGACGTTGCTCAAGCGTTATGGCGTGCCAGCCGAGCAACTGATTTTCGAGATCACGGAAAGCGCCGTGATGAGCGAGCCTGAAAAGGCATTGGTCGTGCTTCACCGTTTGCGCGAGTGCGGCATCAGCCTTTCGGTGGACGACTTCGGAACCGGTTATTCCTCGTTGGCCCACCTCAAGCGGCTGCCGGTCCAGGAATTGAAAATCGACCAGTCTTTCGTCCGTAACCTCGACGAAACCAGTGAGGACGCCGTGATCGTGCGCTCCACCATCGAGATGAGCCATAACCTGGGCCTCAAGGTGGTCGCTGAAGGCGTCGAGTATGAGCACAGCCTGCATTTGCTCGAGCGTTGGCACTGCGACACGGCCCAGGGCTACCTCATCAGCCGCCCTCTGACCGCACCTGCGTTCGAGGCCTGGATCGACCAGACAATGATTTCACCCAGCCAGATGGTTAATGAACTATGACCTACAGAACTTCGTTGTTGTTGGGTTGTTTTCTGGGGGCTTTCTCGTCCCTTTCCATGGCCGATAACGGTCGTTTGATCGCTACGGGCGGGGCCAGCAGCATAGAAGGTGCTGCGGGCGGCGGGATCACACCCTGGGCCTTGATCACCGGTTACGGGGAGCAGGGCGAATGGGGTGCCAGTGCGTTTGCCACGCATGTCGACCTGCCGGACTACACGCTGGATGTCGCAGGCCTGGCTGTCGCCTACGGTAACCGCGTTGAGTTTTCCTATGCTCACCAGCGCTTCGATCTGGGTACGTTGCAGCACAAGCTGAGCCTGCCGGAAGACAACCTGACGCAGGATATTTTCGGCGTCAAGGTTCGACTGTTCGGGGACCTGATCTACGACTCCTTGCCGCAGGTTTCATTGGGTGTTCAGTACAAGCATCAAAACGACTTCCTGATCCCGAGCCTGATCGGCTCCAGGCGTGACTCGGATGTCGAAGGCTATCTGACGGCCAGTCGCCTGTTCATGGGGGCTGCCTTTGGCTACAACGTCGTGGTCAACGGCGGCGTGCGCTACAGCCGTGCCAACGAAACCGGCCTGCTGGGTTTTGGCGGCGATCGTCGCGACGAGCGCAGCGTACTCAAGGAAGGC
The DNA here is from genome assembly GCF_044748865.1 of Pseudomonas sp. NPDC089734. NCBI lineage: Bacteria > Pseudomonadati > Pseudomonadota > Gammaproteobacteria > Pseudomonadales > Pseudomonadaceae > Pseudomonas > Pseudomonas sp. NPDC089734. The sequence continues at coordinate 347,418 of NZ_JBIVGV010000003.1, forward strand.
TCGGTGGCGGTGCTGTTCAACCCGCGCTGGGCCATGGGCGTGGAATATCGCGAAAAACCGGACAACCTGTCGTTTGCCGGTGAAAGCGATTGGGCGGACCTGTTTATCGGGTATTTCCCGAACAAGCACTTCTCTGTGGTTCTGGCCTATGCCCGCCTGGGGGAAATTGCCACGCTGGATAACCAGAACGGCACTTATCTGTCCTTGCAGGGGAGTTTCTGATGAACCGTCTGCTGATTTGCCTGATGCTTGCTCTGCTGGCGGGCTGTGCCCAGCAGCCACCCAAGGACGACAGTCTCTACCAGGACCTCGGACAGCGCGCCGGCATCCAGCGTATCGTCGAAGGCATGTTGATGAACGTGGCCAGGGACGATCGCATCGTCGAGCGTTTCAAGAAGATCGATATCGTGCGTCTGCGCGACAAGTTGGTGGAGCAGTTGTGTGTCGAGTCGGGGGGACCTTGCCAGTACACCGGTGCCAGCATGGCCGAATCTCATAAAGGCCAGAACCTGACCCGTAGCGATTTCAATGCTCTGGTGGAAAACCTGATCGATGCCATGGATGCCGAGAAAATACCGGTGCCCGTGCAAAACCGCCTGATTGCCAGGCTGGCCCCGATGCGTGCTGAAGTGATCGAGAAATAACGCCTTGCAGTGGCGTAACTTCCAGGTCTGTCATCAACTTGATGGCCTGGAAGTTAGAACCTGTCTTTCTTCTTTTTGTGACTTTCCATCTTTATGAAAAATTATTAATCAAGGGCTCGCCCTGCTTGATAGTTGGCTCATAGAGAATGCACATAGCCTGCCCTTGAAAAAAATATTTCTAAATTTTTCAGGCTTGTGGTATTCCGTTTTAGTGCTTGAAACCGGTCGTCTCTTTCTGTTCGGCGGCCGGGTGTAAGCCTGTATCCGTTTGTTTGTTGGCAATGCTTGTTGTCGTGATCCGGATACAAAGTCGTACATGACATTAGCCGCCTTTTCGGCGGTAGTTTGTATTTAAAACATGCAATGCCCATTGAGGCTTTGGGTTCTGGTCATCGTTATGGATAACCAGGGCAGCTTGCAGTGCGCGCTATATTTCTCAGGGAAGTTATATGTTTCAGAGTGAATATCTGTTGTTGAAAAAAGTCGTCTCCCGCCCAGTCGCTTCGTTTCGAGTATGGGGAGCCTTATGGGTCTTGTCGGCGGCAGCCATGTTGCCTCTCCAGAGTGCCCACGCGGCTGCACCGGCGACAAAGGTCGAGCAGCAGGGAATAAGAGCCTTCAAGTTGTGTACAGGCCCTGACAACCTTTCACATATTCAGGAAGGGACGCTCGATCAAACGTTTCGTACCGATGTAGAGGTCATTCACTTCAAGGAAACCCCGGCGCATTCTTCCTACGATTGGCACCCGGCTCCTGAAGAGCAGTACGTGATCAGCCTTTCGGGAACCCTGAAGTTCTTTACCACCGAAGGCGAAACCTTTGTCTTGCGGCCGGGCGATGTGCTGGTTGCCCAGGACACCACAGGGCCGGGGCATCGCTGGGAAATGGTTGGTGACCAGCCATGGCGTCGTGCCTATATCACTCTGAAACCAGGCGTGAAGACGGCATTCGTGCCCAAGGCCGGTTCCAAGGGCTGCTGACCCGAGAGCCTGGCAAAAAAGGCGGCTACCTTGTCGGGTCGCCGCCTTTTTCATGGCTTTACGGAGCCGTCACTTCGGCAGTTTGAATGCCATGACATAGTCACCTTGTCGGGTCCCCAGCGAGCCGTGACCTCCAGCCACCACCAGCACGTATTGCTGGCCATCCTTGCCGGTGTAGGTCATCGGAGTGGTCTGGGCACCTGCAGGCAGGCGGGCTTCCCAAAGCTGCTTGCCGTTCCGCACATCGTAGGCGCGCAGGTATTGATCCAGCGTGCCGCTCAGGAAGGCCAGACCGCTGGCCGTGGTGAAGGTACCACCCAGGCTCGGGACGCCCATGGTCAGTGGAATCGGTATCGGCGAGCTGTCACGCACGGTCCCGTTCTTGTGCATCCAGAGGGTCTTGTGGGTGGTCAGGTCCACGGCGGCCACATACCCCCAGGCCGGAGCCTGACAAGGCAGCCCCATGGGCGAGAGCAGGGCTTCGAGAATCACGCCATAAGGTGCGCCCTTGTTCGGTTGCACGCCTTCGGTTTCGCTCTTGCGACCCGGGCCGGCTTCAACCTCGGCGGCGGGCACCAGTTTTGAGCGGAAGGCCATGTAGCTCGGGTTGACGAAGGCGATCTGGCGGACCGGATCAATCGAGATGCCGCCCCAGTCGAAGACGCCGAAGTTGCCGGGATAGACGATCGTGCCCTGTAGCGACGGAGGTGTGAACGGGCCTTCGTAGCGCAGGGATTTGAAATCGATCCGGCACAGCATCTGATCGAATGGCGTCACTCCCCACATGTCACGCTCCTTGAGCGGAGGCGGCATGAAGTGCAGCTCGGATTTCGGTTGCGTCGGCGAGGTTCGATCCCCTTCGACCGCGCCCTGTGGCACCGGTACTTCGTTGATCGGCACGATGGGCTGGCCATTGCTGCGGTCCAGCACATAGATGCTGCCTTGCTTGGTCGAAGCCAGTACTGCCGGTTTGATGCCCTGGGCGGTTTTCATGTCCATGAGGGTCGGTTGGCCGCCCACATCCATGTCCCACAGGTCATGGTGAGTGAACTGATAATTCCAGCGCACATGACCGGTGGCGATATCCAGAGCGACCAGGCCTGCACTGTATTTCTCCGAGGCCGGGGTGCGATTGCCACCCCACTGGTCCGGCATCTGGTTGCCCATGGGCAGGTAAAGCATGCCCAGTTTTTCATCGACGCTGAACATGGACCACATGTTCGGTGAGTTGCGGGTATAGGTCTGGCCTTCTGCAATCGGGGTTGTATCGTCCGGATTGCCGCTGTCCCAGTTCCAGACCAGTCGGCCTGTATGGACATCGTAGGCACGGATCACACCCGAAGGCTCGTCGGTGGAAACGTTGTCGGTCACATGACCGCCGATCACGACCAGGTCTTTGGTCACTGCCGGTGGCGATGTGGAGTAGTAGCCGCCGGGTGCGAAGGTGCCGATATTGGCGCTCAGATCGATCGAACCCTTGTTACCGAAGTCCTCGCACATCTTGCCGGTGTCGGCATTGAGGGCGATGAGACGGGTGTCGGCGGTCGGCAGGAAAATGCGACGCGGGCAGACATTGCCGGTGCTGCTTTCAACTGCCGGTGTCTGAGCCGGAGTGTCTGCCGCATAGGCTGCGTCATCGTGATACGAGACGCCGCGGCAGGTCATGTGCGCCCAGCCTTTGAAGTTTTCTGCGCTCTGGGTGCTGATCTTTGGATCGAAGCGCCAGATCTCCTTGCCGGTGTCTGGCTCCAGGGCAATCACCTGACTGTGCGGCGTACACACGTACAACATGCCGTTGACCTTGAGCGGCGTGTTCTCGGCCGTGGTTTCTCCGGGATCGTTCGGCCCGGGAATATCGCCTGTGCGGTAGGTCCAGGCCGGAACCAGCGTGTGGACGTTTTCCGGCGTGATCTGGGACAGGGGCGAGTAGCGGTCGCCAAAGGCCGTTCGGCCATAGGACTGCCAATCGCCGTCGGGCATGGCGGGGGCTGTGTTGACGGTGCCTGCCGTTTCCCGGTCCAGTTGCCCCTCGATCCGCCCGGGATGGGTGAACTGGCTGGCCAGTGCGACCACGCCGGCCAGGACGACCGCGCCCGTCAAGGCTCCGGTGTTCAGCCGCTCTGGCTCACCACTGAGCAGCGGACGCCGAAACCACGGCAACAGCAGGACGATGCCCAGTGCGAACCAGAGCGCCAGACGTGGCACCAGTTGCCACCAGTCCAGGCCGACTTCCCACAATGACCAGAGCGTGCTCGCAAACAGCAGGAGCGCATACAGGCCAAGCGCGGAGCGGCGACCCATGATGAGCAGCACTCCCGTGACCGCAAAGCCGATGCCTGCCAGCAGGTAATAGAACGAGCCCTCCAGTTGCATCAGCCTGAGCCCTCCCGCCAGCAGGACCAGCCCCATCAACGCGATCACCAGCCCGAGGAGGGTGGGTAACAGGCGATTTCTACTCAAAGCACCTTCAGTGCTCATAATGCGAATCTCCTTGACGATTGAGTGTTTGATTGGCGCACCGTTGCGCAGTGCACAGCGTTGGCGTCATGTTTTTGAACGCTAGTTCTAGAAACGAATTTCCGACAGTTGAAATCAACCATTGGTCAGAAGCCCTGTAACTGCCCGAAACAGGGGGCATTCAGGCGTAGACCGCTGACAGCCGGGATCGTGCACCAAAGAGTGTGAGGGGGGGACGATGAAGGGAGGGGGAGGCAAAAGACGTTCAGTCCCCCACGCCTTGCACGTGGGGAACTGATGAGCGGTATCAGAACGTGGTGCGCAGGCCTACTTCCACGCTGCGGCCCGGTGCCGGTGCGATATCACGCAGGATCGAGCTGGCGTAGCGCACGGTCTGGTTGGTCAGGTTCTCGCCGTTGACGAACGCCAGCCATTGGCTTTCGCCCATATTGAAGTGATAACCGACACTGGCACCCAGGGTGGTGTAGCCGTCGGTGCTGGATTCGTTATCCGGAACCCGGTGCTGGGCGCTGGCGTGCTCAACATCGATGCGCGCCTGCCATTTGTCCAGTGCCCACAGCAGGCCACTGTTCAGGCGCAGAGGCGCGATACGGGGCAGGGCTTCGCCGGTGTCCAGGTTCTTGGCCCGGGTGTAGTCGCCGGACAGTTCCAGTGCCAGGCTGCCGTACTGGTTTTCACCCAGTTTCCAGTGGTCCTGTGCCTCGATGCCGCTGAAGCGGGCGCGAACGCCTGAGTAGTTGTATTCCGGGATGCCATTGGCATCTTCTTCACCTTCGTCATCGAGTGTGCGACCGCTGCTCAGCAACCCGATGTAGTTGGAGAAGTGGCTGTAGAACACGCCTACGCTGCCTTTGTGGGTGCCGTTGTCGAAGCGCAGGGCCAGGTCGCTGGACACCGCTTTCTCTTTGGACAAGTCGGCATTGCCGCGTTCATAGGTGCCGGTGGCAACGTGAGCACCGTTGGCATACAGCTCATAGAAGGTCGGAGCACGCTCGGTGTAGCCCAGGGTGGCCGCCACGGACCAGATCGGAGTCAGGGTGTAGACCGCACCAGACGACAGGCTGCCTGCCGTGAAGCTGCTGGAACTGTCGGCAGCGGCGAAGCGGTCTTTGCCCTGTGCATCCGGGTCGACGGTGGTGTGTTCGACACGTCCACCGAGGCTCAGCTTCAAGCGATCAGTGGCTTGCAGTTCTTCCAGAATGAACAGCGCCCCGGCATCGGTATCGGTCTGCGGTACGAAGGCTTCTTCGCCCAGGGCCGAAAACTCACTGCGTGTCACTTGAGCACCGACCACGCCGTTGAGGGGGCCGATCGGTTGGTGACGGGCTTCGACGCGGGCTTCATAGCCCTTGTTCTTGAAGGTCGTGCCGACTTCGCCACCTTCGATTTCACGGTGCTCGTAGTCGGTGTAGCCCGCGTCCAGTTTGACCGAGGTGAACGGGCCGTACAGGTTACGGATCTCGGACGCAAAGGCGTAATGCTCTTGCTGCATGCGGATGCGCACGTCCTGTTCGGCGGGCGAACCGTAATTGGAGTCGTAGTTGCTGTACGACACGCCGGCATAGCCGTCATCCCAGGTGTAGGAGCCCCCGACGGCACCGCCATCCTGACGTCCGTCGCTGTTGCTCAGGCGTTTTTTCTTGTCACCTTCTTCGCTGCCTTGAGCCCGTAGCTCGCTGGTACGGGCATAGCCGGGGATGCGCAGGTCATTGAACTGGCGAGAGTTGGCATCGACGTGCAAGGCGAACTGGCCATTGCCGGCTTCCAGCTTGCCTGCGCTGCTGCGCGTGGTGTCGGCACCTCCGTAACGCAGCTCGCCGGCACCGTGGATGCCTTCGATGGCTTCGGTCGGGATACGGTTATCGAAGGTATTGACCAAACCGCCAATGGCGCTGCCGCCATAGAGCAAGGCTGCCGGGCCACGCACGATTTCAATGCGATCGACGTTGACCGGGTCGAGCGGTACGGCGTGGTCATAGGACAGTGACGAGGCATCCAGGGCACCGACGCCGTTGCGCAGAATGCGAATACGGTCACCGTCCATGCCACGAATGATCGGGCGGCTGGCACCGGGGCCGAAGTAGGACGAGGAAACCCCCGGTTGCTTGTTCAGGGTTTCACCCAGGCTGCCTTTCTGCTCAAGGGTCAGGGCGTCGCCTTCCAGCACGGTCGTCGGGGTTGCCAGTTGATCGCTGCCCAGCGGGTTGGCCGTGATGACCTGGGGTTGCAGCTCAAGGCTGTCGGCGGCATGAGCGGGTGCGGCAAGCAGCAGGGCAGTTGCCAGTGGCGTGAGGCGCCAGAGCAGGTTGCGGTGCATCGGTGACATAGCGGTTTTCCTTGGCGGGGCGCGGAGCAGGGCCCTGATCGAGAGCAAGCGTGGAGGTGTGTAATGTGTTGTTACACTATAACATCTCTTTTTGTGTGAAAAGGGGAACTTTTTGATCAAGGGCGGCGGGGCGAAACTTCAGCCATCTCACGCTAAGCTCTTCCTACCTTCTGATGGCTCGGCTAAGGTGCGCACCTTCGCATTCATCACGCTTCAAGGTCAGTCATGACAACAACCCACAACGACCCTCTGCACGGCGTTACGCTTGAGCAGATCCTCAAGGCTCTGGTCGAGCATTACCAATGGTCAGGTCTGGCCGAACGTATCGACATTCGTTGTTTCAAGAGCGATCCGAGCATCAAGTCCAGCCTGACGTTCCTGCGCAAGACACCCTGGGCTCGCGAGAAAGTGGAAGCGCTGTACGTGAAGTTGCATCGCAGCAAGGGCTGGTAAAGACGCCGGGCACGGGCGAAGGCCTTCAAGGATAAAAAGATGCACAGCGAACATCCGCAGCCAGCGCAGGGGCAGCGCTGCTACACCCTTGTGGCTGCTTGCCTGGGTTGGTCCGGGTTAGCCATCCAGCTGTATCTGATTCTCTGGGCGCGTTGGGTCGATGACGCCAGCCTGTTGGGCGGGCTGATCCGGTTTTTCAGCTTCTTTACGGTGTTGAGCAACACATTGGCAGCGGTTGCCCTGACTTGTGCCCTGACTCATCGGCAGTCGCGCGGGCATGCTTTCTTTCGCCATCCGACGGTATGCAGCGGTATTGCCGCCAGCATTGCGTTGGTGGGTATCGCGTATAACATCCTGTTGCGCCATCTGTGGCAGCCCCAGGGCTGGCAGTGGGTGGCCGATGAACTGCTGCATGACGTCATGCCGCTGCTGTTCGTGGTGTATTGGTGCCTTTACGTGCCCAAAGGCACGCTACGCCTTGCCCATGTGGGGCTGTGGGCGCTGTATCCCATGCTCTATTTCGGCTACGTCCTGCTGCGTGGCGATGCCATTGGCGACTACCTGTATCCCTTCATCGATATCGGCACGCTGGGGTACACCCAGGCACTCATGAATGCACTGGGTGTGTTGACGGGGTTTGTCGTGATTGCGCTGGTCTTGCTGGGGATCGACAGGCTTCTCAGGTTTCGCGATTGAAATCGCTCCTGCCGACACCAGGCCTGTAGGAGCGACTTCAGTCGCGAAGCATTCACGAGTCACTCAATCACTCTTCATCGTTTTCATCCAGACGCCAGTACCCCGCCGCCTTGACGAACCCGTCATTGAGCTTGAATTCGTCCAGCAAGACACGACGGATCTTGCGTGATACAGCGGCTTCTGTCGCCACCCAGGCGTAGAGTCTGCCTTCAGGCATTGTCAGTTGGCGGGTGGCATCCAGCAGCGTTTGCTCGCCGCGAATGACCCAGGTGATATCGACCTGTGCCTGGCTTTTGAAGACCTGCTGTTCATCCTTGTTCGCGATCTCGATCAGCGCCCGTACGACACGTTTCGCGGGCAGCGACTCCAGACGACGGGCAATGGCCGGGATGGCCGTTTCGTCACCGATCAGCAGGTAGCTGTCGAAGATATCCGGGACGATCATGGAACCACGTGGGCCAGCGATATGCAGGTGCTGGCCGGGTTCTGCCTGAGCTGCCCAGGTCGAGGCTGGGCCGTCACCGTGCAGGACGAAATCGAGATCCAGCTCGCCGGTCGATTCGTCGTAACGGCGTGGTGTGTAGTCGCGCATGGCCGGGCGTGGCCCGTCTTCACTGCCGCCGGGTGTGAAGTTGTCCAGCGTTGCCTGTTCTTCGGGCGTCTGTGGAAACAGCAGTTTGACGTGGTCATCCGTCCCCAGGCTGATGAAACCCGCCAACTGCGGGCCATGCAGGGTGATACGGCGCATCAGCGGCGTCAGGTTTGTCACGCGCAGCACTTCAAGCTTGCGCACTTTGATTTCATGGCTGACACGATGGATTTCTTGCTGTGAATTCATACGGACTTCTCCGATACAGATTGGGGGCCATCGACGATGGATTTGGCGGTTTCGTTGAGCAGGTCGCGAACACGAAGAATCTCTTCCGGGTTCCAGCGCCCATGGTGCATTTGCAGCGCATGACGCAGGTTATGCACGGCTTCATGGATTTCAGGCGGCCGGTCGTGCCCGCGCAGTGAGCGCTTGCTGACTTCGATCCGCATACGCACGCCATCCAGTGCAATGGCCTGGCCGGTCAGCCATTCCTGACCGGCATCGGTGATGGCATAGCGTTTCTTGCCGGCCTGGGCATCACCCAGAATCAGCTCGCTTTCTTCAAGAAAGGTCAGGGTGGGGTAGATCACGCCGGGGCTGGGGCTGTAGGCACCGTCGAACATGCCCTCGATCTGGCGGATCAGGTCATAGCCATGGCAGGGCTGTTCGGCAATCAAGGCCAGCAGCAACAGTTTCAAGTCGCCTGGTGCAAAGACTCGAGGGCCACGTCCGCCGCGCTCGCGGCCCGGGCGTTTTTCAAAACCGTCCCGGCCATCGCCATATTCGCGAAGCAGGGGGCGATCGTGGGGGCGGTGAGGGTCATCACGCATTGTCTTCATCTCTCGTTACGATTTAGATATACCTTAAGATATATCTAATTGTGTGTGCAAAGAGTTAAAGACGAACGGTTCTTATTTGTAAGTCGGTGTCGGGCTGTGTTCCGCTGTCAGGGAGGATGAGGCCGGGCCGCACATGGCATGTCCGGCATTTTCCAGATAAGGCGTGAGAATCGGCGCCATGCCCTTGAGGACTTGCACCGGCAAGGCCGAGGTAAACCTGAAGCCTTCGGCTGCGCGTCCGGGGACAAAGGCTGTCAGCGTGCCGAAATGGTTTTCCCCGATGTAGAACACAAAAGTGGCGGTGCGGTTGATGGCTCTTGAACTGATGACCCGTCCTCCCGCACCGATGCTTTCGATCCGGTTGTCGCCGGTCCCGGTCTTGCCCCCCATCGCCAGGACGCTGCCGTCCTGCAACTTGAAGGTGCCCTGGACCCGTTTGGCCGTACCGCCATCGACCACCTGAGACAGCGCCTCTCGCATGGCCGCCGCGACCTCGGAAGGCAATACCCGCTTGCCCAGTTCCGGGTTGCTGATCAGTACGGTTTCATAGGGGGTGTCGGCGGCGAAATGCAGGCTGTCGATGCGCAGGGCCGGCAGGCGAATGCCGTCGTTTTGAATGATGCCGATCAACTCGGCCAGCGCTGCCGGGCGGTCGCCCGAACTGCCGATGGCGGTTGCCAGTGACGGGACCAGATGGTCGAACGGGTAGCCCACTCGTTGCCAGCGCTGCTCGATGTCCAGGAAGGCCTCGACTTCCATCATCGTCCGTATCCGGCTGTCACGAGCACTCTTGTGCCGGCTCTTGAACAGCCAGCCATAGACTTCCTGGCGTTCATGGCGGCTGGCGGCAACGGCATCCTTGAACTGTGCTTCGGGGTTTTTCAGCAGATAGCCCAACAGCCACAGGTCCAGAGGGTGAACGCGGGCGATATAGCCTTGATCCGGCAAGTCGTAGGCGCCCGGCCCATAGTTCTTGTACAGATCAGTCAGGCGTTTGTCGGTGAGTTTCTGAGTGGCCCTGGGATCGTCCAGATGAGCGCGGACAAAGGCATTGAAAGTGTCCTGATCCGCGCCGGGCAACAGATAGCGGTGCACCGCTGCCAGCCGGACTGCCGTGGGGTGGATGCCATCGAGGAAGGTGTCCAGCCGTTCCTGGGTGGACTTTTCCTTGTAGCGCTTCCAGAACTTCAGGAGAAACACTGTGCCTTCCCGGTCGGCAAACTGGCTCAGGTATTCCTGGCGGCGCGGGTTGTCATCATCCTTGAGCAACTCGGCGCTGTTGTTCGGGGCCTGGTAGGTGCTGTAGCGCACCAGGTCGCGCATCAGGCGAATGAAGGGCAGGTTGATCGATTCTCGCAAGGACTCGCGCAGGGTCGGAATCCGTTCATTGTCTTCGCGGCGGAAGTTATTGAAGCGATGCAGACCGCCACCGGTGAAAAAGCTTTCGCCAGGGCTGGCCGAATATTGTCGATCCAGCGCCGCCGACAGCATTTTCGACAGGTCCCGGTCCTTGTTCTGCATCAGGTAATCCAGCGCCCAGCGGGTCAGCCGGTCAGGCTCTTCGACCGGACTTTTTCTCAGCTCGGCGATACTCATTGTCGAGTAGCGCGCGTGCAGCTCGGCAATGATTTCCAGGTAGGTGGTGAGTACCCGCATCTTGGCGGTGGAGCCCAGCTCAAGCTTGCTGCCCTCGTTGATGTCGAACGGCTGATCGGTACTGTCGGTCTGGACACGGACCCGCGAACCGTCAGGACCGCGCTCGAACAGGGTGAAGCTGTAGCGCACCTGAGCCGTGCTGGCCGGCGTCAGCAACCGTTCGCCCAGCAGGCCGACCTTTTCTGCGAATACAGGGTTCGCCAGGTCGCGCAGGTACTGACTGATGCTTGTTTGCAGGTCGCCCTGCAAGGTGCTGGTGGCTGACAGGTCGAGTCGATCCAGGTCGTAGAGCGGGCGATTGAGCAGGTTGGACAAGCGGCTGCGGGCAACGCTGATGCCCTTGTTGGACTCGATGGGCTGGATTGTCGGCTCTTGCACCCAGTCGCGGTAGGTGACGGTGCTGGCCAGTGCTGCCGCGGCCAAGGGCTGATCGATGACCCCGGCCTGTGAGAGCAGGCGAATATGGCTGTCCGTGAGGTCTGCCAGCTCCAGTCGCCCTTTGGTCAGGTAGTAAGAGGGGCGGCGCTGGGCAATCACCAGCGATAACACCTCTCGCAACGCGAGGCCTTTTTCAGCCAGGCCCTTTGCATCCAGCGGGTCAGCGGCGAGTACCTGATTGGTTCTTGAAAAGTCGGCCCCGAACCAGACCCGCAGACCTTCCGCCATGCCATGCACTTCGCCATGCCCCGGTACGGCGGAAAGCGGGACACTGTTCAGGTAGTCGCGCACGACATGCTGGCGGGCCAGCAAGGTCTGCTCGCCGGGCAGATAGGCCCGCACACTGGCAGAAATCATCTGCCGCAGCTTTTCCGAACCGGACTGCGTCAGGCCGTCGGGAGAGTGACGATATTTTTCCAGCTGTGTCGCCAGGGTACTGCCGCCTGCCGACTGACCCGGGATCGAGAATACCTTGGCCAGTTGCGACAGGGCCGCCTTGACGAAACGCGGCCAATCCACCGCAGGATTGGCCAGCGGTTGCTGCTCATCGAGCAGGTCCCGGTTCTCGATAAACAAGAGGCTATTCACCACCAGCGGCGGGATGGAGGCAAAGTCGGGGTAAAGCTGTTGTGGGTAGCGAAACTCATACAGCGGCGCACCCCGGCAATCGGTGATCGACAGGCCTGCCTGGATTTTCTCTTGGTAGGGTATGAAGAAACCGTTCTGGCTGTAGCGCAGTAGTTCAGGAGAAAAATGTGCCTGTCGGGTAATCAGGTAGTCACGCTTGAGCAGACGTGAGAGGAATTCATCCATCGACGAATACCCCAAACGTTTGTCGAAAGGCCCCTCGCCGGGATACACCACCGAATCGCTCGGACCGGCTTGCATCGAGTAGCTCAGGCTGGACGCAAAACGACTGAACTCCTTTGCCTGAAGCCTTGAGCTGCGGCTTTCAACGGCGATCGCGACACCCAGCGCAACACCGCCCATGGCCATGACCACCCAGAACACCCGCCATCCGTAACGCTTGCGACGAAAAGGCTTCGACGGGGGAGAGTCATCCTGACGATCAGCAGAAATCACACCTTGCCTGGTATCGGAATGCCGTAATACACCCATGATCGATTGGCCCGGTCACCCTGTTGGTCGCACTTGTCTCAAGCTTAGACGTTGGCCGGAGCTGCGGGAGAAATTGTCTGAGGTCGTGGGAAAATTCAGAGCAAAAGACTGAGCGGGGACGGAGACCTCTGGCCGATATCGATGTGGTTTTTGAGCGCTTCTGGCGGATAGAAAAAATGTGGAGTGAGTCTTTTAAGTCTCGAATTTTATATTTTGTAGGATTTTTCTTTTTCAACATCCACCCGGATTGATATCCAGATTACTTGATGATTATGTCCAGGCTGTCTGTGGCAGGAAGCCACGTATTGGATATTGAGAGAAATACCATGAATAAAAATAAAAGACGGCACTTTCATACCTGGCTGCCCGGCATTCTATTGACGGTTTCATGCCATTCTTTTGCACAGCCTGAAAACCATCAAGAGACTTCTGTTTCACCGGCCAGACTTGGAGTCGGTACGCAGACGGTCATCAGGTCGAGTTCCACTTTTCTGGATGATCGTATTCATCAGATCCATCACCAACTGGAAAATGAAACATCGGTTCATCGTTATCACTTTATCTCGCGACGTGGCCAGGATGTCTTGCTGACAACGCTGGAACACGACGGGCCTGATCCGCTGTGGAAAGTCGAATACCAGATCGAAGGGCAAGCGTGGAAGGCCAGGCAATATCAAGGGCCTGAAGTCATCCAGGGCCTGAGCCCTGGAACGCGGATCAATATTCGAGTGACGGCCAATGCCGGAGCCCGTTTTGAAAAGGCTGACTACCGTATGTTTTTTGGCTCCTACCCTCACATGCGCTATGAACTGCGTCATGAGGAGGGTGTACTGAGAATACCCGATGGCTTGACCACGTCGGCTGTATTGGCGACCCAGGCCTCTACCCGAGCACTGCTCGACGCCACGTTTACCGATAGCAAAGGACATCCCGTGGCAGGGGCTGTGATGGACTTCAGGCTGCTACCCCATGACGGGTACAAGGAAATTCACAGGACCTTCATCTCTGACAGCCTGGGCAAGGTTTCAAGGTTCATTGAATTCAACCGTTGCGAAGGTGGCGAGCGGGCAGGCAGTTTCACCGATGAGAGAACGGGCCGGAATACATGGAGTATCCGTTACAAGGTCGGAAGGTACAGCGCCAGTAACGCACTGCCGGGCCGTCTGGAAGATAAACCGCATGAGTATGCGTTTGGGCATTTGTGTCGGCGCACTTTAGTCAGTGGAGGTCATTAGACGTGAGGCGGTTTTTTCATGCGTTGATTTCTGGTGTTCTATTGACGGTCTCCTGCCACACCCTTGCCTTCGTCGAGAAGAGTACGGAAGGTGAGTTCACTGAACTGAGCGATCGGCTTCATCAAATCGAGCGCACATTACAGGGGATCGAAACGATACATCGCTACAGCTTTATTTCGGTACGCGGTCAGGATGTCTTGTTGGCTACACCGGGGTTTAGCGTGGGCAATAGCCTGTGGAGGGTTGAGTACCAGATTGATGGTGGAAACTGGGAAACCAAGGCTTTCAATAGTCCGGTGGCTATCAGAAACCTGAAACCGGGATCAACGGTCAGGATGCGCGTGATGGCTGTTGAGGGAGCGCAGTTCCAGCAGATGGCTTATCAGGTGGTGCTGGGCTCGTATCCCCATATGCGCTATGAGCTGCACCATGAAGAAGGTTTTCTGAAAATACCCCATGGTTTGACCGATCCTCCCTTCCTGGCCACTCAGGCGTATACAAAGGCATTGCTTGAGGCCTGGTTTACCGACAGCAAGGCGTTTCCGCTGGAGGGCGGGGTGATGAGGTTTGAGTTGAGGCCAAATGAAGGGGAAAAAAAGATCATCAAGACTTTTATGTCTGATATGGCTGGGAGCATTTCAGAAGTTATCACGTTTAATCGTTGCGAAGGTGGCAGTTATGCGGGTAATTTTATCCATAAAGATAAGAGTCGAAATACATGGGGGACTCGATACAAAACTGGAACGTACATTCCGATCAATGTGCTTCTGGAAAGCATGGCAGATAAGCCGCATGAGTACGATTTTGGGCACATTTGCAAGAGAATGCTGGTCAATTGGTCAAGAAGTTAAAGGTTGACTAAAGAGCACTCAGTCTGAACCATTGAGACTGAGTGCTTTTCCTCATGGTCAGGCGTTGATATCAATCAGCAGTGTTTCGCGTTTTTCTGCATTCTGATGGATCTGTCGTATCCATTCTTCACTTAAATCGTTCTTCCGGATAGCGACGACTTTTCCATAGTCAATGGTGTCCTGAAAGTTCAGAAGGCTCAGGTTGTATTTTCCGCCGAACTTCTCTGTGTCATGATCGACGAGGGTCATCATTATTCTTGCGTGGGATTGGACACTTTCCTGGAGTCGCCCAAAATTGTTGAGGGCTTTTGTCAGCCAAGTGATGTCATCCTCGCTCAGGGTGTTGGCCGTTGCGATAACCTTGACTTGTGCGTCATCGCCCAGCGTATAGCTGAAACCTTTGTTGGCGAGGTCTGGTCGCAGGTCGACAAGCTCTTTTCTGAATCTATCGTAGTAGCACTGTTGAAGGGTGAGCTCTATGCTTGCACCTGTTTCTTGATCCCGTAGATAGATATCTTTGGTCATGGGACGTAGCTCGGACTTTATAAAATCATCCCCGTATATATAAAATTTCCCTACCCAAGGCTCTTCCTCCCGCGTATAGAAGGCTTTCGCCCTTGCTTCTTTGGCACTCAATACCGACTTTGCTTCAGACGTCGATGTTTTTTCGGCATCTGGAGTTTCGGAGCGGATGAGTGATTGAGGTTTTACAATATGTGGCGAGATGCTATTTATATTCATGATGTGCATTTCCCGAAATAATTTACTCCCTTTTGATAACGGCTGTTAAACGTAAAACTTGGCCTGATAATACTGTGGGAATATTCCGATCGATTGCTTTTTTGAGACAGGGTTGTCAGATGTGGCGTCCGGGTGGGAAGTATCAGTCCGCTCTTTCTTTGTGGCGCGAGGGTGCTGCTGGGCTGTAGGGTGTTTCTATTAATAAGATCGATTGATTTTTATGTCGTGCAGTGATTGCTTTTTTAAAGGCAGTGGCGAGTATGCCCAGCATTAAATGGCGTAAGTTTTGAAGGACCTATCATGAACAAGAATAAAAAATGGTTTTATCGTACCTGGATATCGGGTGTTTTACTGGCCGCTTCCTGTCATGGCTTGGCGCAGCAGACACAGGCTGCGTCAGGCGATGTTTTTACCGAACTGAGTGATCGGCTTCATCAGATTGATGGCGCGTTACCGAATCCTACAGCGATGTCTCGCTATAGCTTTACCTCGGTACGAGGTCAGGATGTCTTGCTGGCGACTCCGGGGTTTAGCGTGGGTAATAGTCTGTGGAAGGTCGAGTACCAGGTTGATGGGGGCCAATGGGAAACCAAGGCTTTCAATAGTCCGGTGGCTATCAAAAATCTGAAGCCGGGATCAACAGTCAAGGTTCGTGTGATGGCTCTTGAAGAGGCACAGTTTCAGCAGGCTGCTTATCAGGTGGTGTTGGGTTCATATCCTCATATGCGCTACGAGCTGCATCACGAAGAAGGTTTTCTGAAAATACCCCATGGTTTGACCGATCCTCCCTTCCTGGCCACTCAGGCGTATACAAAGGCATTGCTTGAGGCCTGGTTTACCGACAGCAAGGCGTTTCCGCTGGAGGGCGGGGTGATGAGGTTTGAGTTGGAGCCTCATCAGGGAGAAAAGGAAATTACAAAAACCTGGATATCCGATTCTGCCGGAAAAATTTCAGAGCTTATCGAATTCAATCGATGTGACGGAGGTAAGTATGCGAAGAATTTTGTCCATAAGAACCATGTCAAGGGTAAAAATACATGGGCTACGCTATACAGAGTAGGGCACTACAGAGCGTTTAATGTGCTTCTGGAAGATAGGGCAGAGCAACCGTATAAGTACGATTTTGGACATGTTTGTAAGCGAATGCTGGTTAATTGGTCAAGAAGTTGAAGTGTGTTTTTGACTGAAAGGCACTCAGCCAGGTTTGCTCAGGTTGAGTGCCTTTTTCATTGGTCAGGCTTTGATATAAAGTAGGTGTGTTTCGCGTTTCTCTGCATTCTGATGTATCTGCTGTATCCATCCATCATTTAAATCGTTTTTTCGGATGGCTATGATTTTTCCGTAATCAATGGTGTTCTGAAAATTCAGAAGGTTCAGGTTGTATTTTTCGCCAAATATTTCCGTATCATGATCGACAAGAGTCATCATGATTTTTGCATGAGATTGAACACTTTCCTTGAATGCCTGAGTGCCGTTGAGGGCTTTCGTGAGCCATTGCAGGTCATCCTCACTCAGGCTGTTTTCATAAGAAATAACCTTGATTTGTGCATCATCGCCAAGCGTATAACTGAAACCTTTATTGGCCAGCTCTGGCTTCAAGTCAATCAGTTCCTTTCTGAATGTATCGTATATGGATTGTTGAATTCTAAGCTGTGAAGCGGAACTCGCTCTCTTAAAGTCAAGGAATATTTCTTTGGTCATCGGCGTCTTGATCTCCTCAGCACCGATTTTGCCATTGTAATAAAACTTCCCCACCCAAGGCTCTTCCTCCCTCGTATAGAACGCTTTCGCTCGTGCCTCTTTGACACTCAAAACAGACTCTGCTTCAGCCGTCGGTATTTTTTCGGCACCTGGAGTTTCGGAACGGATGAGTGGTTGAGGTTTTACAATATGTGGCGAGATGCTGTTTATATTCATGATGTGCATTCCCCGAAATAATTGACTCCCTTTTGATAACGGCCACTGAACATGAAACTTGGCCTGATAACGCTGTGGGAATATTCCGAGAAACAGCTTTTGTGCGATGCTGTCCTCAAAAACAAGGCAAGTATTTTCTACCGGGTAAAAAGATCGAGCAGACATTTATCTGCTCGATCGGTTGAAAGACTTTCTACACGGCCGCTTTCAGGCCGTGACTACTTTCTGTGGTTTCCCCAGCCGTTTGTTCAATTCCAGTCCATTGGCCATCAAGACCATCAAGCCCAGTCCGACAAGGGCGGTGGTGACTTGCATCGGCCATGTGTCGCCAGCCAGGGCGTTGGCCATATCGGCCAGTGGCGCGAGTAATACCCCCAGGCAGAAGATTTCCAGCGAGTAGCGCCCCATGCGGCAGGTTTGTTGTGCGGGCCAGTTGTCGAGCCAGGTCTGACGGGTGGGCAGCAGCCTGGCGACCACGTAGACCAGAGCCAGAAAATGCAGGAGACGGACAGGTGCCAGGTCGGTCTTGCTGATGGGGTACAGGCTTTCAAGGCCCATGGCTGTTGTCAGTGCGCCATGCAGTTCTGGCCACTTTTCGCAGAAGGTCAGCACGCCGGCGATCAGGACATAGAATGTCGCCAACAGAAAAAGCGGTTGCCGGTGCAAGGGACGATGTTCGCGGATGACAGGTGCATCGCGGGTTCGCAATGCACAGGCCCCTCCCAGCACGAACAGCAGTTGCCAGGCCACGGGGTTGAAGTACCAGACTCCGCCCCCTTCATAGGCCCGCAGGTTCCAGCCGAACAGCGGCACCATCATGTACAGCGCAATGGACAGGCCGACCGCAATCTCGACCTTGCGCAGCATCAAGGGCAGGATCAGCGGCAGAGCCAGCAATAGCAGGATGTAGAGCGGTAACGGGTCGGTCAGGTTGGGTTTGAAGCGCAGCAGCAATTCGTCGGCCAGAGCCTGTTGCGGATTGCCGACAAAGTATTCGAGGCCCATCTGCTGGACCATGTCACGGGTTTCGACATGGTTGTTGGCGACGAAGACAATGCCCATCAACAGGGTCAGCAGGAAGATGTGCACCACATACAGCACCCAGGTGCGGCGCAGGATACGCACGCAGGCCACCATCATCCCGTCGCGTCGGGCGATACGTCCGTAGGCCAGGATGGCGGCGTAACCGGCCAGAAAGACGAATATCTCTGCGGCATCGCTGAAGCCGAAGTTGCGCACGGTCAGCTGTGCAAGCGGGTTGTCGGGCACGTGATCCCAGAAAATGAAGATCAGCGCCAGACCTCGAAAGAAGTCGATTCGATAATCGCGTCCGTTAGTCATAACGGTGGGCTCTTGAAGTGTGTCGATTGAATAAGGATCAGCCGCAGGGGACTGAGGTTCCGCACCGCCAGTCAGTGTCGGTCGGCGGCGCGGCAGGGTGGCGTTAATCGACGGGAAATGCAAAAGCCGGGCTATTACAGAATGTCTCCGTCATTGATGGGGACGTTAATCGATCTCGGCAGCCTCGAAGCTGTCCGAGCGTGCCATCTGCCACATCCTCGAATAGAAACTGTCGTCCTGAATGCCATTGAGCAACTGGCCCGGTTGCAGGAACACATGGGTCTGGGAGAAGAGCTTGATTTCCGTTGCGGACATGCGTCGCACCAAATGTTTCGCTTCCAGTTGAGAGGGATGGTCAAGCCCGGCGGCGGCGAGCATCTCGGCCAGGGCCTTGAGGGTATTGCGATGGAAATTGAACACTCGCTGAGCCTTGTCCGGAACCACCAGCGCCCGTTGGCGCAGGGCGTCCTGGGTGGCGACGCCGGTCGGGCATTTATTGGTGTGGCAGCTTTGCGACTGGATACAACCGATGGCAAACATGAAGCCGCGCGCCGAGTTGGCCCAGTCGGCGCCGATGGCCAGCACGCTGGCGATATCGAAGGCGCTGACGATCTTGCCGCTGGCACCCAGCTTGATCTTGTCCCGCAGGTTCAGGCCCACCAGTGTGTTATGGACGAACAGCAAGCCTTCGCGCATGGGTGAGCCCATGTGATCGGTGAACTCGACCGGCGCAGCGCCTGTGCCGCCTTCGGCCCCGTCGATGACGATGAAGTCAGGGTAGATGCCGGTCTCGATCATGGCCTTGGCGATGCCCATGAACTCCCAGGGATGCCCCAGACAGAATTTGAAGCCGATCGGCTTGCCGCCAGACAGCTCGCGCAACCGGGCGATGAATTGCATCAATTCATAAGGGGTCGAAAAGGCACTGTGGCGAGACGGTGAAATGCAATCCTCGCCCATCTGGATGCCGCGGGTTTCGGCGATTTCCTGTGTGACCTTGTGCTTGGGCAATATGCCGCCGTGACCCGGTTTGGCGCCCTGGCTCATCTTGATTTCAATCATGCGCACCTGCGGATCACGCGCCTGTGCTGCAAAGCGTTCCGGGTCGAACCGGCCATCGGCGGTGCGACAGCCAAAGTAACCGCTGCCCAGTTCCCAGGTCAGGTCACCTCCATGCTCGCGGTGATAAGGGCTGATGCTGCCTTCCCCGGTGTCGTGGGCGAAATTGCCAAGCCGGGCGCCCTGATTCAAGGCCCGAATGGCATTGGCGCTGAGCGAACCAAAGCTCATGGCCGAGATATTGAAGATCGATGCCGAGTACGGCTGAGAACATTGGGGACCACCGATCATCACGCGAAACGAGTTCGGGTCGCTCAACGGTGCCGGGCGCATGGAGTGGCCGATGAATTCAAAGCCGGCTTCATACACATCTTTCAAGGTGCCGAACGGCTTGTCCGCCGATTCGTTCTTGGCCCGGGAATAGACCAGCGAGCGCTGGGCACGGGAGAAGGGCAGGGCATCGCTGTCGGACTCGAGCAGGTATTGGCGGATCTCCGGGCGGATGGCCTCCACGGCATAGCGGATATTGCCCAGGATGGGGTAATTGCGACGCACCGAATGAGGCGATTGCAGCAGATCGATCATACCGATCACGCTCAATACGGCCGTCAACAGCGTGAAAGGCCATAGCCATTCGTGATGCCAGAACGGCAGGCTGAACAGAGTGAACAGCACGCAAACAACGAAGACTGCATAACGACTGAGTAACGAAAGGCTCATACGACATCCTTGGGCTAATGGCGGTTTTCACACAAATGCGCCCTGTCTTTTTCTCTGCGTGTCTGTGCACGCAGGACCGCAGGGTTGCATATACATCGTTGTAGGCCCACGAGTCGTTTTCAGGGTGAGGCCACGATGAAATGTAGCAGGCGAGTCATAAATGAATAAGGGCAAAGAGGGGCGTCTTTGCTCCTGAGAGGCGCAAGCCGTCAAATGGGGCGGCTGGTTTGGAGGGAGAGCTGCCGAGACGTCTGGATTCAGGCATGACGGGGTAATAAAAAAGCTGTCTTCTCAGCTTTCCAATACCCACGGCTTGATATGCCGCAGCCGTTCGGCCATGGCATAAATATCTTCACGCCCTTCCAGGTTAGTCCAGCGCAAGTGCTGGATCAGTGCCTGCTCCTTGGGATTGAGTGCAATGAAACCCAGTTCATCAGCCTTGCGCATGAAGGAGTCGCGAGGTTCGGCAGGGGTGCTGGCGGTGATGATGTCGTGCAGGGCGCTTTGTAGCATCGAGACATAGCCCACCAGCATTGAAGGGTTACAGAGCACATCGGTCTTGTTGACGTAGCCGTCGAGCAAGCGCAGTGAGTCGCGGGCCTCGATCAAGCGCTCGTAAGCGTATTGAGGCAGGTCGTAGTGGGTGCTATCAGACATGAGAAATCCTACTGACTTGTTATTCCATCCGCAGTCGGGACCCATCGACGTGCGATTGATCTGACTGGCTAGTAGGCACTGGCATGCCGCGGCTCGCCCTTGACTGGATGCCATGTCGCTACGGATACAAAAGGCGTGCTGTCCTGGCTACCAGTAAACCGGGAGCTCCATTCCGGGCCGCTGAATTGGCAGAGTCGGGGGGCGAACCATAGCTTCAAGCGGCAGCCCGATCAAGTTCGGGAGACTGGGCTCCAATGACATTGATTATCATTAAAGCGAAACAATATGTTATGGTATAACAAATCAATTGATGTCCACCCGGAGCACCCCATGAAACCCGATATCCACCCTGCCTATCGCACCGTCCTGTTCCACGATACCGCTGCTGACGTCTATTTCCTGATCGGTTCCACGGTCGACACGGATCGCACGCAACTGCACACCGACGGCAATACCTATCCTTATGTCGCTCTGGACGTTTCCAGCGCTTCGCACCCGATGTACACCGGACAGCAACGCAAGACCACGACCGAAGGCCGTATCGCGGGCTTCAACAAACGTTTTGCGACCTTCGGGTCCGGCAACAAGAAAGGCCCGTCGGCAGCCTGATGAGGCGTTTCATTCCCCGGTTCGGCGCGATCTGTGCAGGATTGCTCTGAATCGGGGATTTTTTTGCCTGCTTTTCTGGACTAACACCGGGGATTGCTTTTATCTTCGCGGCCTGAAAAACAGGAGTACCCGCTTTGAAAAAATCAGTCGCCATCGTTTTCGGTGGGCAGTCCAGCGAGCATGAAGTTTCGTTGCAGTCGGCACGCAACGTGATCAATGCCATCGATCGCGAAAGCTATGAGCTGACCTTGATCGGCATTGACAAGCTGGGCCGCTGGTTGCGGTTCGATGAAAGCGATTACCTGCTCAATGCGAGCGATCCTGCAAAGATCAGGCTCAGCACCTCAGGCAGCCTTCTGGCCTTGTTGCCCGGCAGTACGGACGGGCAGTTCGTCGAGGTTGAATCGGGCAAACCGCTCAAGCGTATCGATGTCGTATTTCCATTGATCCACGGAGCCTTTGGCGAAGACGGCTCCCTGCAAGGCCTGCTGCGTCTGCTGGCCATTCCTTTTGTCGGGCCGGACGTGCTGGGCTCTGCTGCCTGCATGGACAAGGATGTGACCAAGCGACTGTTGCGTGATGCCGGCATCAGCGTGGCCCCGTTCGTGGTCCTGACGCGCGGCCAGACGGCGACGTTCGACGACGTGGCCGGGCAACTGGGGCTGCCGATGTTCGTCAAACCGGCGAGCCAGGGGTCGTCGGTGGGCGTCAGCAAGGTGACCGACGAAGCCGGCTTCGTGGCGGCCCTGGCACTGGCCTTCGAGTTCGACCACAAGGTTCTGATCGAGCAGGGCATTGTCGGCCGTGAAGTGGAATGCGCCGTGCTGGGCAACCGCGATCCGCAGGTCAGCGTGTGCGGTGAAGTCATCGCCAATGACGAGTTCTACGCCTACGACACCAAGTACCTCAATGGCGATCAGGCACGCATCGCGATTCCGGCCGAGCTGGCCCCCGAACTGAGTGAACAGGTACGCGACGTTGCGTTGCAGGCCTACCGGGTTCTGGGCTGTGCCGGGCTGTCACGGGTCGACTTCTTCGTGACCGAAGCGCGGGACATCATCATCAACGAGATCAACACGATCCCGGGTTTCACGTCCATCAGCATGTACCCCAAGCTGTGGCAGGCCACTGGCTTGTCCTACGCCGGGCTGATCGACCGCTTGATCGTGCTGGCACTGGAGCGCGATGATGAGGCTCGATTGCTGAAGACGGACATTTTTGCATGAAGATCATCAACATTGCCGCCGCCTTGCTGATTGGCCCGGATGGCCGGACCCTGCTGGTGCGCAAGCGTGGTACCGAAGCATTCATGCAGCCGGGCGGCAAGATCGAAGCGGATGAGCCCGCAGCGAATGCGCTGGTTCGGGAACTGCAGGAAGAGCTGGGGCTTGAGATCGACCCGCAGCAGGCCATTTTCCTCGGTGAGTTCAGTGCGCCAGCGGCCAACGAACCGGGTTTTGAAGTGCGCTGCCAGCTGTTCGGGGTACGCACCGATGTCCAGGTGGTGCCTGCGGCCGAGATCGAGGAGATCATCTGGGTCGGGCCCGAAGTGCCGCCAACGCTGGAACTGGCTCCCCTGACCCGCGATCTGATTCTGCCGCTGTATCGTGAGATGCGCGAAGAAGCCTGATCTGACGCCAATGCGCACACGGTGCGGGAGCGGATTCATCCGCGAAGACAGACCACCATCCGGTCAATATTGACCGGATGTACTGGCTTCTTCACGAATGAATCTGCTCCTGCGCTCGTTTGAAGGCGCGTGTCTCAGCGCACCGCACTGACCCCATCGAGCGTCGAGAACGACGTGTCCTTGGCCGTCAGCAGAAAATCCCGCATGTAAGGCGCGTCCAGCATGTCGGCGCGAATCGCCGCATACAGGGTGGCGAACAACCCCTTGTCCCCCAGCCGCTTGGCTTTCACGTAACCCCGCGAACTGTACTCGTGCAGTGCCCAGTGCGGCATGCCGCATACCCCCCGTCCGCTGGCCACCAGTTGCATCATCATGACCGTCAGTTCAGAGGTGCGGACCTGTGCCGGTTCAATGTCGGCGGGCTCCAGGAAGCGGGTGAAAATATCCAGCCGGTCCCGTTCCACAGGGTAGGTGATCAGCGTCTCGGTGACCAGATCTTCAGGCACGATGTACGGCCTGCCCGCCAGCACATGCTGATTGGCCACGGCGAGCATCGCTTCGTAAGTGAACAGCGGCACATAGGTGATGCCCGGAATTTCCTGCGGATCGGAAGTGACCACCAGGTCCAGATCGCCACGGGCCAGGGCCGGCAAGGGGGCGAAGGAAAACCCTGAGGACAGGTCCAGTTCCACTTCAGGCCAGGCATCACGGAATTGATCGATCGTGGGCATCAGCCATTGAAAGCAGCTATGGCATTCGATGGCCATGTGCAGACGCCCGGCCGTGCCACCGGCCAGCCGCGCAATGTCACGCTCGGCACTGCGCAGTTGCGGCAAGAGGGTATCGGCCAGTTGCAGCAGGCGTAGCCCCGCGCTGGTAAACCGCACCGGTTTGGTCTTGCGCACGAACAACTGCATGCCCATGCGTTCTTCCAGCTCCTTGAACTGGTGGGAGAGGGCGGACTGGGTCAGGTGCAGGCGTTCGGCGGCCTCCACAAGGCTGTCGGCTTCGCGCAGGGCGTGCAGGGTTTTGAGGTGGCGTATTTCAAGCACCTTCAGCGCTCCATGAATAAAATTTGTGACCAACAAGAAAACAATGAGTTTGTCTCATGTTTGCCTGGCTGTCGACAATAGCGCCATCTTTTATGGAGGACGCAGCATGGCTTTGGCTCACAACCTTGGATTTCCGCGCATTGGTGCTGACCGCGAACTGAAGAAAGCGTTGGAGGCCTGTTGGAAGGGCGACCTGGATCAGGACGGCCTCCGTGCTGTGGGGCGTGAATTGCGTGCCGCCCATTGGCAACTGCAGAAAGACGCGGGTATCGAACTGCTGCCCGTTGGTGATTTCGCCTGGTACGACCAGGTTCTGACCCATTCGCTGACCTTCGGTGTCATTCCCGAACGCTTTGCTGACCTGAAAAGCCCGGCGGGCCTGCCGACGCTCGACACCCTGTTCGCCATGGCGCGAGGGGCAAGCACCTGCTGTGGCGCCGCGCAGGCCAAGGCGCAATACGCTCAGGAACTGACCAAATGGTTCGACACCAATTACCACTATCTGGTCCCCGAGTTCACGCAGGATCAACGTTTCAAACTGAGCTGGAAGCAACTGTTTGAAGAAGTCGATGAAGCGCGGGCACTGGGCCACAAGGTCAAGCCAGTCCTGATCGGCCCGCTGACCTACCTGTGGCTGGGCAAGGCCAAGGGGAGTGATTTCAACAAGCTCGACCTGCTGGATCGTCTGCTGCCGTTATATGGAGAAATTCTGGGGCGTCTGGCTGCACAAGGCGTGGAGTGGGTACAGATCGACGAGCCGATCCTGACCCTTGACCTGCCTCAGGACTGGAAGAATGCCTTCGAGCGCACCTATCACAGCCTGCAATACTCGCCGCTGAAGAAACTCGTTGCCACCTACTTCAGTGGGCTGGAAGACAACCTCGGGCTGGCGGTTTCCCTGCCGGTCGATGGCCTGCACATCGATCTGGTCCGCGCACCGGAGCAGCTTGCTGCCGTTCTGGATCGCCTGCCGAGCTATAAAGTGCTGTCCCTGGGCGTGGTCAACGGGCGTAACGTCTGGCGCTGTGATCTGGACAAGGCGCTGGAAGCGCTGCAACAGGCTCAGACACGTTTTGGCGATAACCTGTGGGTCGCGGGTTCATGTTCATTGCTGCACAGCCCGGTCAACCTGGATCGTGAAGACCGCTTCGACGCCGAACTGAAAAGCTGGCTGGCGTTTGCCGTGCAGAAGTGTGGAGAAATCGCAGTGCTCAGTCAGGCACTGAATGATCCGCAAAACCCCGGCGTACTCGCTGCTCTGGCTCAGAGCCGTGCAGTACAGACCAGCCGCAAGCAGTCGCCGCGAATCCACAAGCCTGAAGTCCAGGCGCGTCTGGCTTCGGTTACCCAAGCCGATACCCAGCGTCAGTCACCGTTCGCCAAGCGTATTGAAGTGCAGCGTGCCCGTTTGCAATTACCGGCTTTCCCTACAACAACCATTGGCTCATTCCCGCAGACGTCTTCGATTCGTCTGGCGCGTCAGTCCTACAAGCAAGGCAAACTTTCGCTCAATGACTACACCGACGCCATGCGCCATGAAATCCGCCATGCGGTGCAGATCCAGGAGCGTCTGGGGCTGGACGTGCTGGTTCATGGCGAGGCCGAGCGCAACGACATGGTCGAATACTTTGCCGAGCAACTGGATGGCTACGTGTTCAGCCGTTTTGGCTGGGTGCAGAGCTACGGTTCGCGGTGCGTCAAACCGGCGGTAATATTTGGTGACCTGAGCCGTCCGGCAGCGATGACCGTGGAATGGATTCGCTATGCCCAGAGCCTGACCGGCAAGGTCATGAAGGGCATGCTGACCGGCCCTGTAACCATGCTGATGTGGTCGTTCCCGCGCGAAGACGTGTCCCGCAAGGTTCAGGCGCAGCAACTGGCGCTGGCGATTCGTGACGAAGTGGTGGACCTGGAGCGGGCCGGGATCAAGATCGTTCAGATCGACGAGGCGGCTTTCCGTGAAGGCCTGCCGCTGCGCAAGGCGCAATGGCAGGAGTATCTGGACTGGGCCGTGGAAGCGTTTCGCCTGTGCGCCTCGGGTGTGCGTGACGAAACCCAGATCCATACCCACATGTGTTACAGCGAATTCAACGATGTGATCGAGTCCATCGCGGCCATGGACGCGGACGTGATCACCATCGAAACCTCGCGTTCGGACATGAAGTTGCTGGACGCCTTCGAGGCGTTCGACTATCCGAACGACATCGGGCCGGGTGTCTACGACATTCATTCGCCACGGGTTCCGGACACCTCCGAGATGGTCAAGCTGATGACCAAGGCTGTGCAGCGCATCCCGGCCGAGCGCCTGTGGATCAACCCGGACTGTGGCCTCAAGACCCGTGGCTGGCCGGAAACCGAGGCGGCACTGGTCAACATGGTGGCCGCTGCTCGGCAATTGAGAACCAGGGTGCTGTAAGGGGATCAGGCCTTCAAGGTTGCCGTTGATCCCGATTCATCAAACTGTCACGCAACTGTGGCAGCGCGCTCTGAAAAACATCATCAGACTGGGTGCCTACTGGGGATCTGTTTTTTGGTGTTTTTCATGCGGGTTTTACTTTTCCTGGCCGCGCTTCTGTGCGGCTTGCCGTCTTTTGCGGCCTCAATATGTGATGTCAGCGTTCCTGTACAGGTGGCCGAACTCAAGGAAGTACGGATTGCCTATCAAAGCATCGGCAATGAATCCGACCCGGCCTTGCTGCTGGTCATGGGGCTTGGCGGGCAACTGATCCACTGGCCCGACGAGGTGGTGGCTGCCCTCTGTCAGCAGGGCTATCGGGTGATCCGCTACGACAACCGTGATGTCGGTCTGTCGAGCTGGGTACAGCCACCGGCCGAGGCCAACCTCACCTATGAAGTGCTGCGTTACAAGCTGGGGCTGCCGGTATCGTCTCCGTATTCCCTGACGGACATGGCCGACGACGCGCTGGGCCTGATGGATGCCCTGCACGTTCAACAGTTTCATGTGCTGGGTGCGAGCATGGGCGGGATGATCGCTCAGCATCTGGCCGACCTCGCACCGCAACGCATCGAAAGCCTGACCCTTATCATGACCAGCTCCGGTGCCCAGGGCCTGCCGATGCCCAATGCCGCCCTGCTGCAATTGCTGGCGCGCCGTGGTGCGCCGAACCGGGAAGTGGCCATCGAACAACAGGCGGATTTGCTGGCCGCGCTGGGCAGTCCACAGGTTCATGACGATCGGGCCGTGCTGTTGCAACAGGCCGCCGCCTCCTATGACCGGGCCTTCAACCCCGAAGGCGTAAAGCGCCAGATCACCGCGATTCTGGCTGAGCCCAGCCGGGTCGAACTGCTCAATCGCCTGCGTCTACCAGTTCTGGTGGTGCATGGGACGGCCGATCCATTGCTGCCGGTCATGCATGGCGTGCATGTCGCTGCGCATATCCAGGGCAGCCAGCTGCGTTTGATTCCCGGTCTGGCACATCGCTTTCAGGAAGCCTTCAAGGCACCGCTGCTGGCCGCGGTGCTGCCTTATCTCAAGGCGCAGCACGAAGACGGCAGGCATATGGCGCAGCTGTAAGTCAGGCGTGTATGGTGGTCATTTTCTGCCAAGTGCGAGCGTCACCATGACCACTCCCCTGAAAATCGACTTCGTTTCCGACATTTCCTGCCCGTGGTGTGTCATTGGCCTGCGTGCGCTGGAACAGGCACTTGTCGCGCTGGGCGATGAGGTTCGGGCGCAGATTCATTTTCAGCCGTTCGAGCTGAACCCGAACATGGCTGCCGAAGGCCAGGACATCAAGGAGCACATTGCCGAGAAATACGGTTCCACACCGGAGCAGATAAAAGACATTCATGAAAACATCCGAGCTCGCGGTGCGGAGCTGGGGTTTGTGTTCAGTCAGGGCGAACGACGTATCTATAACACCTTCGACGCCCATCGCCTGTTGCACTGGGCAGAGCTGGAAGGCAAGCAGCAAGCCTTGAAACAAGCCTTGTTCTCGGCGTATTTCACGGACCTTGCAGACCCTTCCAGTCATCAGGTTCTGGCCAGTATCGCTCAGAAGGTCGGGCTGGACCGACTGCGCGCCGAGGCCATCCTGAACAGCAACGAATACGCCGCCGAAGTACGCGAGGCCGAACAACTCTGGACCTCGCGAGGCGTCAGCTCGGTGCCGACCATCGTGTTCAACGATCAGTATGCGGTGTCCGGTGGTCAGCCGGTCGATGTGTTTGTCGGTGCAATCCGACAGATCCTGAGCGAACGGAGCAACGGGTAGGAGCGAATTCATTCGCGAAGATTGCATACCTGCCAACCTCTTCGCGGTTAAAACCGCTCCTACGCGCAGGAGCGGTTTTAACCGCGAAGAGAGCTGCACATCCAACGACTCTTTACCGTTGGAAATACCGCCTTCCCGCCTGCACCGTCCTCAAGTCCAGGTTCTACCACAAGGCCAGGGTGTAACTCAGGATCAGCCGGGTTTCATCCAGGTCATTGCCGAAGGTCGAGCGAACCGTGGCATTCCTGACCTTGATGCCCAGGTTCTTCAATGAACCACTCTGGATGACATAACCGATATCGGTGTTGCGCTCCCACTCCTTGCCCGAATGGCTGCCCGACACCTGCACATTATCGCCGCTGACATAACGGCTCATGAAGGTCAGGCCGGGAATGCCCAGCGCGGCGAAGTTGTAGTCATAGCGCACTTGCCACGAACGTTCGTCGATGTTCGCAAAGTCATTGATCTGGACGAAGTTGACCAGATAAGGGTCGGTATTGGCGATGTAAGGAAACGGGTCATCGCCACTCATGCGCTGGTAGGCTGCACTGAACACACTGGAGCCCAGCGTGTAGGAAACCATGCCGTTCGCCGCCCGGTTATCGAGATTGCGAAAGTTACCGTCTTCGGTACTTTTCGAGTAACGAAGATCAAACTTCAGTGACTGTTTGTCCGCCAGTGGAACTTCATAGACCACACCCCCGAAGAACTGCCGATAGACGTTCTCCAGATTGCCGTAGTACAGGCTGGTACTGAATGCCTTGCTGAAATTGTAGGTGCCGCCTGCAAAGCGGAAGTTGTCACTGACTCCGCCGATACGGTTGCCGGTGAAGTCCTGGTAATCCGAGGAACTGTTGAATTTGATCTGTTCCAGCTTGCCACCCTGTAACACCAGCCGGTCGATCTCTTTGGAGGTCAGCATGGCGCCTTCAAAGGTCGATGGCAGCAAGCGTGTGTCATTGCTCGACACCACGGGCGTCCTGAAGGCCAGCGAGCCGACCTTGAGCACGGTTTCGGACAGTTTGGCCTTGGCTGTCAGCTCCAGTTTGGAATATTCGTCCTGTGAGCCGCGGCTGTTTCTGGAACTCAGGTCGGCGGGAAGCAAGCCCGTGCCACCCGAACCGTCGCCGCCATCCAGCTTGAGGCCGAGCATGCCGAGGGCATCGACGCCCAGTCCCAGCGTTCCCGCGGTGTAACCCGACTCGAACTTGAGCATCGCACCCTGTGCCCATTCCCGGGCCGAGTCTCGTTGGGTGGTGGGTGGTCCATTGCGAAAGTCGCGGTCGAAGTAGAAGTTACGCAATTCGACACTGGCCTTGCTATCGGCAATGAAGTCCGCCGAGGCCGTAAGAGGAAAAACCAGTGCGCAGGTACTGACCATTGCAAAAGTCTTGTTGATCGACATTTCCGTGATACTCCAGGTAATGGCAGATTTAATCGATACGGTTTGTTTTTATAGGTGTTGCAATGTCGGCATAAACATTATTGCGGGCAGCACGCAGCAACCGGGTGATTAACCGGTTGCGCGTAACTTGGGCGTGATGGAACTGTTGAATTAACTTATAAGTTCGATGCGTGCCACTTTGGTCTTGGCGTCAAAGTAACGACCGGGTTGTTCGGCAATCTTCAATTGACCGGCACAAGGCGCCAGGATCGACGTTTCCATTTTCATCGCTTCCATTACCGCGATGACTTGCCCGGCTTCCACGGATTCGCCGTCCGCGACAACCCAGGCATGCAGATTGCCTGCGACCGGCGTGACGACCGCTTGCGGATCGCTGGCTTCGGTTGTGGCCACGCGAGCTTCGGGCGCTTCCGTGTTCAGGCTGATGCCACGCAGAAGTGCCGCTGGCAGCCCCAGCTCATGACGCTTGCCGTCGATCTCGACGAAGGTGCGCAATACCCCCGGATCAGTCGCAGCGGTGTTGCGCGGAGCGATGGTCACCTGTTCGGCGAAATCGGTTTCGATCCAGCGGGTATGCACGGCGAAGGTATCGGCAGCGGTGAAGTCGTCATGGTCCATGACTGCCCGGTGGAACGGCAGCACCGTCGCCACGCCGTCCACACGGAACTCGGCCAGGGCACGGCGGGCGCGGCGGATGGCCTGCTCGCGGGTCGCACCGGTGACGATCAGCTTGGCAATCATCGAGTCGAAGTTCGGTGACACGCGGGAGCCTTCGACCACGCCGGTATCCAGCCGGACACCCGGACCGGATGGCGCCTGGAACAGCTCGATGGGGCCTGGCGTCGGCAGGAAACCGTTGCCGGCATCTTCGGCGTTGATGCGGAATTCAAAGCTGTGGCCGCGAGGCGTTGGCGTGCCTTCAAACGACAGAGGCAGGCCTTCGGCAACCCGCAACTGCTCGATGACCAGATCGACGCCACTGGTTTCCTCGGTAACGGGATGCTCCACCTGCAGGCGGGTGTTGACCTCAAGGAACGACAGGGTGCCATCACCGCTGAGCAGGAACTCCACAGTGCCTGCCCCGACATAACCCGCCTCGGCGCAGATGTCGCGTGCCGAATCGTGAATGCGCTGGCGCAAGGCATCGTCGAGATAAGGCGCAGGGGCTTCTTCGATCAGTTTCTGATTGCGTCGCTGCAACGAGCAGTCGCGTGTACCGACTACCACTACCCGGCCATGACGATCGGCGATGATCTGGGCCTCGATATGCCGAGGGCGATCCAGAAAGCGTTCGACAAAACATTCGCCACGGCCAAAGGCTGCCACGGCTTCACGCACTGCTGACTCGTACAGCTCGCCGACTTCATCGAGTTTCCAGGCCACTTTCAGGCCGCGGCCACCGCCGCCGAATGCCGCCTTGATGGCGATTGGCAAGCCATGCTGTTCGGCAAAGGCGATCACTTCGCTGGCATCTTTCACCGGGTCTTCGGTGCCCGCCACCAGCGGTGCGCCGACTTTCAGGGCAATACGGCGGGCCTGGACCTTGTCGCCCAGCGCGTCGATGGTGCTCGGGTCCGGGCCGATCCAGGTCAGGCCGGCATCGATCACGGCGCGGGCGAAGTCGGCGCGTTCCGAGAGAAAGCCATAACCGGGGTGCACCGCGTCAGCACCGGCGCGGGCTGCGACGGCCAGCAGCTTGTCGATGTTCAGGTAGCTGTCGGCAGGGCGTTCGCCATGCAACGCATAGGCTTCGTCGGCCTGGCGTACATGCAGCGCATCGATATCGGCATCGGCATACACCGCCACTGAAGAGATGCCGTAGTCGCGACAGGCGCGGGCGATACGGACGGCAATTTCGCCACGGTTGGCAATCAGAACCTTTTTCATGGGTTGTTGGTCTCGTCTGAAAGGGCAGGCCGCACGGGCTCAAAGGCGCCCAGCGGTTTGAAACGAATGCGTGAATTGACCGGGATCTGACCGGCGAGGTCCAGGTGATACGGCGCTACGACGCCAATGACCGGGTAGCCACCGGTCAGAGGATGATCGGCCAGGAACAATACGGGTTGGCCGCTGGGCGGAACCTGAATGGAGCCGACGGTGGTGCCTTCGCTGGGCAACTCACCGCCAATCGCACGTTCCAGTGACTGATCGCCCGCCAGACGAATACCGATGCGGTTCGACTGCGGCGTGACCCGCCAGGTCTGTTCGGCCAGCAGTGCCTGGGCCTCTGGAGTGAACCAGTCGCTGCGCGGGCCCATGACGACATCCAGCGTGATGACTTGATCGGAGCGCGGCATCTCGAACGCCGCTTGCTCGGTGACGGATACCGCAAGCCCGCCGACTCGCTGCTGGAATCCAAGACGGTCGCCGGCCGCCAGCGGTGCCGGTCCGACATGGGCCAGGGTGTCGGTGGACAGGCTGCCCAGCACGGGCGCATGGGTGAAGCCGCCACGAATCGCCAGGTAGTTACGCAGGCCGGCGCTGGGCGCATCGATACTGACCCGGTCACCGTCCTGCAAGGCGAACGGCGTGTAGAGTGCCGGGCGCAGCAGCCGTCCTTCGGCGGTATGCACTTCTATCGCTGCGGTAGCGCCTGTTATTGCGATCAAGGCCTGGCCGTGGCAAACGAATGTCAGCCCCCCCATGAGAATTTCCAGGCAAGCGCTTGCCGGGTCGTTGCCCACCGCACGGTTGGCGGCGCGCAATGCGCCCTGATCCATGGCACCGGACGCCGATACGCCTTGCCCGGCACGACCATGACGTCCGAGGTCCTGCAACAGGGTTTGCAGGCCGGGAGAAACGATTTCCAGAACGTCGCCGGTGACAGGTGCCGCCGGTTGACGGTCTGGCACCGTCACTGAAACGTTTCGGGTCGGCAAGGGACCGGCATCTTGAAAACGAACGCGATAACCCGGCTGTAGCAGGGCAGGTTCGTCACGCTCCAGGTCCCACATTTTGGTCTCGGTCACGCCGATGATCTGCCAGCCGCCAGGGCTGGCCTGTGGGTAGACCCCGCTGAAACCGCCCGCCAGGGCTACGGCACCTGCCGGAATGCGGGTGCGTGGCGTCGTGCGGCGCGGCACCATGAATCCGGCACCGCCGCTGAGATAGGCGAAGCCCGGCGCAAAACCACAGAAGGCCACGTTGTAATCGCTGCCGGTGTGGCGCTGGATCACGTCCTCGACACTGGTGTCCAGTTCACGGGCCACATCGGCCAGGTCTTCGCCGTTGTAATGCACCGCAATCTCGATCAGCTTGCCTGCTTCTCGAACCGAACCGTGGACATTGCGCGCTGCAATCCGCGCAGCCAGCGCCTCACGGCTGATGGCCGAGGGACGAAAGTGCACGAGCACCGTGCGTGCGGCAGGAATGATTTCCTGTACGCCGGCAATGGGCTCCTGCTGTAACGAGTCGAACAGGGCAAGGGTCTCGTCCAGGTTCGCCAACTCAACCAGAAGTGCATCCAGGCTGACCGGATAGAAACGCATGATCCACTCCTATACGTGGTAGTAGCTGTCGGGAATGTCGGTAATGAACATGTGGCCCGGTGCATGGGAAATGGCAAATGGCACGCGAGAGGCCATGACCACCGCCTGCGGGGTCACGCCACAGGCCCAGAACACCGGGATCTCACCGGGCTTGATGCTGACCGCATCGCCGAAATCCGGACGCGAAATGTCCTGGATACCGAGCAAGGCCGGTTCACCGACGTGTACCGGAGCACCATGCACACCCGGATAGCGCGCGGTGATTTTCGCCGCATCGGCGACCCGGTCGGCCGCGATGGGACGCATCGAAACCACCATTTCGCCTTGCAGGCGTCCGGCAGGCCGGCAGGCACGGTTGGTGCGATACATCGGCACGTTGCAGCCTTCACTGATGTGCCGCACATCGATACCGGCGTTCAACAAGTCGGTTTCAAAACTGAAGCTGCAACCGATCAGGAAGCTGACCAGATCGCTGTGTTCTGCCCAGAGCTCAGTGGCATCGCTCACTTCCCCGGCCAGTTGCCCGTCGCGCCAGACCCGATACAGAGGCAGGTCGGTGCGCAGGTCGGCCTGCTCGGCCAGGAATGTGCTGTGGCTGCCTGGCTCGGTGACATCGAGCACCGGGCAGGCCTGTGGGTTGCGTTGGGCAAACAACAGAAAGTCATAAGCCCATTCCCGGGGCAGGGAAATCATGTTGGCCTGGGTCAGACCGGGCGCCTGGCCTGCTGTCGGAGCAACGGCGCCTGCGCGATAACGGGCACGGGCGGCAACGGCGGCCTCACGGGCCTGCTGGAGTGCGTTCATGGTCAACCTCAGGTAAATGCGCTGATCGTGACGCCCGCTTCGAGCAGGCGGGTTTTCAGATTGCGGGCGATGGCGACCGCGTCGTGGTTGTCGCCATGCACACAGATCGAATCGGCTTCCAGGTTGATCAGGCTGCCGTCCTCGGCTTCGATGACCCCGTCGCGCACCAGACGCAACATGCGTTGAGCGATCAGTTCGGGATCGTGCAGCACAGCCCCTGGCCGCGAGCGTGATACCAGTGTGCCCTCGGCTGTATAGGCACGGTCGGCGAAGGCCTCGGCCACACAGGGCAGGCCTGCCTCACGGGCCCAGCCGAGCAATGGCGAGTTGGCCAGGCACACCAGTTTCAGTTGCGGGTCGATGCGCAGCAGCGCCTGGATCACCGCCGCTGCCTGGCGTGGTTCGCCAGCGATGGTGTTGTACAACGCGCCATGGGGTTTGACGTAACTCACTCGTGTCCCCACGCTGCGTGCCAGCCCCTGCAATGCACCGATCTGGTAGATCACATCGGCCGTCAGTTGCCCGGAGGGCACATCCATGTTGCGTCGCCCGAACCCGACCAGGTCCGGGTAGGCTACATGGGCACCGATGGCCACGCCGCGAGCGGCAGCAGCCTCCAGGGTTCGCAGAATCCCTGCCGGATCACCGGCGTGAAAGCCGCAGGCGACGTTGGCGCTGCTGACGATTTCGAGAACCGCCGCATCGTCGCCCATGCTCCAGGCACCAAAGCTTTCGCCAAGGTCGCTGTTCAGGTCAATGCTACGCATCTATAGGGTCTCCGTTGAGATCAGGCTGCGTTGATAAAGGCAAAGATGGCACCGGCCGACTTGAATGCCATGAACCACGACAGCAAGCAGGTCAGCACGCCCAGCACCAGCAGCCAGCGTGGGTAGTGATAGCCGTCCATGAGATCGGAACGGCGCCAGCCAACGTACATGAAAATGCTCAGGCCGAGCGGCAGAATCAAACCGTTGAAACCGCCCGCGAACACCAGCAGCGCCGCCGGTGGTTTGCCGATGGCCATATACACCGATACGGTGATGACAATGAAGCCGACGGTGGCCAGGTTGCGCACGCGCTCGGTGATGCGTTTCGAGAACACGGTGGTGAAGGACATCGTCGTATAGGATGCACCGATCACACTGCTGATGCCGGCGGCCCACAGCACCAGGCCGAACATCATCATGCCGATATCGCCGGCGGCCGCATGGAAGGCCTGGGCCGCAGGGTTTGCGCCCTGGCCGGACACATCGATGACAACGCCACTGGCCACCACGCCGAGGATAGCCAGAAACAGGACGTAGCGGGCAACGCCGGTGACCAGAATGCCTGTCAGCGCAGCTTTGGACACTGCTTCGATATTTTCCACTCCCACGGTGCCGCGATCGAGCAGGCGGTGAGCACCGGCATAGGTGATGTAGCCCCCGACGGTGCCGCCGACGATGGTGGTGATGGCGGCAAAGTCGATGAAATCGGGCAATACCGTTTGCCGCAGGGCTTCACCCAGTGGGGGATGAGTCGCGAAGGCCGCAAAAAGGATCAGGCCCACTTTCAGGAGGCCCAGCACAATCATGATGCGGTCCATGGCAACACCCGCCCGGTGGGACGAGAAGATCGCAATGGCAAGCAGTGCGCTTAGCAGGCCTCCCCATTTGGGATCGAGGCCGGTCAGGGCATTCAAGCCCAGGCCCGCACCGGCAATGTTACCCAGCATGAACACCAGACCGCCACAGATGACCAGTACGGCCAGCAGATAACCGCTGCCCGGAATGGCCGCATTGGCCAGATCGGATGCGCGCATGCGGGTCAGGGTGACGATACGCCAGACATTCAGTTGAACGACAAAGTCGATCAGGATCGAAGCCAGGATGCCAAAGGCGAATGCGGCACCGAGTGTGGCGGTGAACGTAGCAGTCTGGGTCAGAAAACCCGGACCGATGGCGGAGGTCGCCATCATGAAGATCGCGGCGATCAGAGAAGAGCGGCGCGCCTTGGTGAAGTCATGAGCGGTCTGTGTCACGGCATCAATCCTACGGTGGGAGGTACCTTGCTTGAGCAATGAGCGTGCCAATGACCTGTAAATGGCGCTGATATGTAGGCGTATCAACAAAACATTGTTGAACAATGTTATCTGTATGTGTGAGCTATTTGCACCATATTGTTACCCTTTAACCCGTGCGCGCTACTTAATGAAGCAGGCGACATGCTTGTGCCTTGCCACGCACTAAGCTCTCAGGGAACATCTGCCAGTTTTCTTCATTCTGGATTGCTCATGAACGACGCTTCTCCCTCCCTTCCTCGCACGTTGGGAGAAACCATCACCCAGGAAATCCGCCGAATGCTGGTCGAAGGCGAGCTGGTTCCGGGTCAGCGCCTGTCCGAAGCGGCACTGGCCGAGAGCCTGGATATTTCCCGTAATACCTTGAGAGAAGCGTTCAGAGTCCTGACCCGTGAAGGGTTGCTCAAGCACGAACCCAATCGTGGCGTGACCGTGGCCGAGCCCGATATGGCGTCGATCATCGACATCTATCGCGTGCGCCGCTTTATCGAATGCAAGGCCATTGCCCAGGCTTTCCCGCTGCATCCGGGCGCGCTGAAAATGCGCGAAGCGGTCGAAGCCGGTATTCGCGGCCGTGAAAACAAGGACTGGGTGGCGGTCGGTACCGCCAACATGATGTTCCACAAGGCCATTGTCGAACTGGCCGACAGCCCGCGGCTGGTGGTGTTCTACGGACAGATATCAGCGGAACTGCGCCTGGCCTTCGGCGTGCTTGATGACCCCGAATTCCTGCACGTGCCTTACCTGGACATGAACGCCGCGATTCTGAATTGCGTCGAAGAAGGGCGGGTCGAGGAGGCGACGGTCATGCTCGAAACCTACCTGGTGCAATCCGAGCGGACCGTGCTGGCGGCCTATGAACGCAGCATGAAGCGCTAGATTCTAGGGATCGGTAGGAGCGAATTCATTCGCGAAGAAGCCGGTACATTCGCAAGGCATGTTGCGTCTGAAATGAAGTTTTCGCGGATAAATCCGCTCCTACGGTGTCATCAGCCGTGAAAGCGTACCCAGAATGTCACCAGCAGGCTGGCAGCCACCAGCCAGGCAAGCGCCGCCAGTGCCAGCGACACTTCCAGCCGCCAGCGGTCCACCAGCAAGTACAGGGCGGCCAGATAGACGAAGTAGGGGATGATCGACCACATGCCGAACAGGATGGTGGTTTTCAGATCATCCAGCGAACGGCCCTTGCCGACGATGTAGTGCGCAATCAGGGCGAAGGTCGGAAACAGCGGCACCAGCCCTGCGATGTAATAGTTTCGGGTCTTGGCCAGTGCGGCCAGAATCACGACAACGGCTGCGCCCAGCAGGGCCTTGAGTAGCAGATCCACTATGTATTCCCGTTCAGTATCAGGCTTGCAGCCCGTATTTCTTGACCTTGTCGAACAGCGTGGTCTTGGCCATGCCCAGCTCCTGGCTGGCCTGGCTGAGGTTGCCGCCGCTGCGTTGCAACGCTTCGCGCAGCAGGCTTTTCTCGAAGGCTTCCACGGCCTCTGCAAAGCCCAGGCTCTGGCTGTCGGCGTTATCGGATTTCTTGAAGGCTGGCAGGCCCAGAGCGTAGCGCTCGGCCACGTTGCGCAGCTCGCGCACATTACCGGGCCAGTCATGGCTCATCAAGGCCGAGGCTGTCTGTCGATCCAGTTGCGGCGGTTCGCGGTCGAAGCGCAGTGAAGACAACTGCAGAAAGTGCTCGAACAATTGCAGGATGTCTTCGCGACGCTCACGCAAGGGCGGCAATTCCAGGGTGACGACATTGAGGCGGTAATACAGGTCACTGCGGAACTGGCTGGCCTTGCTCAATTCATTGAGGTCGGACTTGGTCGCTGCGATGACCCGGCAATCCACCTCGACGTTCTGGTTGGAGCCCAGCCGTTCCAGAGTCCGCTCCTGCAAGACCCGCAACAGCTTGATCTGCAGGTTGATCGGCATGCTTTCCACTTCATCGAGGAACAGCGTGCCGTTGTGGGCGTGTTCGATCTTGCCGATCCGGCGCTTGCCCGCACCGGTGAAGGCATTGGCTTCATGGCCGAAGATTTCCGACTCGAACAGGCTTTCCGCCAGCCCGCCGCAGTTCAGGGCCACGAACTGATTCTTGGTGCGGCGACTGAAATCATGCAGGCAGCGTGCGACCAGTTCCTTGCCGGTGCCGGTTTCGCCCTCGATCAGCACATTGGCCGAGGTGTCGGCAATATTGGCGATCAGTGCCCGCAGGTTCTGCATGGCGGGCGAGCGACCGATGATCTTGCCTTCCAGCGAGTTGCGTTCGGCCAGTTGCTTGCGCAGGGACCAGACTTCCCGCGCCAGCCCGCGCTGCTCCAGGGCGCGACGGGCGACATCGACCAGTCGTTCCGGCGAAAAGGGTTTTTCCATGAAGTCATAAGCGCCGTCACGCATGGCATTGACCGCCATGGAGATATCGCCGTGCCCGGTAATCAGCACCACGGGCAGGCTGCTGTCGCGGGCCTTGAGGCGACTCAGCAATTCCAGCCCGTCGATGCCGGGCAGGCGAATGTCACTGATGACGATGCCGGCAAAGTTGTCACCGATGCGCGCCAGGGCTTCCTCGGCACTGGAGACGCCTTCGCTGGCAATGTCTTCCAGCGCCAGGGCCTGTTGGCAGCCGAGCAACACATGCGGGTCGTCTTCGACGATGAGTACAGTCAGATCAGTGGTCATTTTCGAATTACTCATGGTGATCGCTCAGGTCCTTTGAGGTCGACTGATTCCCTTCGCGCCCACAACCCTGTAGGAGCGAATTCATTCGCGAAAGGTATTTGACGT
This sequence comes from Pseudomonas sp. NPDC089734, assembly GCF_044748865.1. Taxonomy (NCBI): domain Bacteria; kingdom Pseudomonadati; phylum Pseudomonadota; class Gammaproteobacteria; order Pseudomonadales; family Pseudomonadaceae; genus Pseudomonas; species Pseudomonas sp. NPDC089734. Next base: position 386,220 of record NZ_JBIVGV010000003.1, read on the forward strand.
GCGAGAGACACAGGAAAGCCTTCATGAATCCTGCTCCTCATCCCTGGTCAACGGCAGCGTCAACACAAAGGTCGTCCCGCCTGCCGGATACTCCGCACTCAGGCTGCCACCCGCCGCCGCAGCGAGGCTGGCGGACAGCGTCAGGCCAAGGCCCAACCCCTGTTCGCCGGGCTTGGTGGTGAAAAACGGCTCGAACAAATGCTTGCGGGCCTCGTCGTCGATACCGTGGCCGTTGTCGCGTACGCGCAAACGGTAGCGATCCCCGACAATCTCGCCTTCAAGCCACAGCTCGGGCAGTGGCTGGGCCTGCATCGCGTCCAGGGCATTACCGATCAGGTTGACCAGAATCTGCTCCAGGCGCGTCTGATCGATCATCAGTCCGGCATCGATGAAGTCCTGATGCAGCGTCAGGGAAAAGTGTTCCAGCCGGGCGCTCAACAGTTGCAGCGCCGCATCGACTGCCTTGCTCAATTGCGCCTGGCCCTGATCGTTGCCGCGTCGGGCAAAGGCCCGAAGGCTGGCGGTGATGCGGCCCATGCGGTCCACCAGATCGTTGATGGTCCGCAGGTTGGTGCTGGCGGTGTCCAGAGCGCCGCGCTCAAGGAAGCGAACGGTGTTGCCGGACAAGGTCCGCAAGGCGGCCAGCGGTTGGTTCAGTTCGTGGGCGATGCTGGTGGACATCTGCCCGATGGCGGCCAGCTTGCCGGCCTGTACCAGTTCATCCTGAGCCTTGCGCAGCGTGTCTTCGGCCTGTCGGCGTTCGCGAATCTGTGCCTTGAGGCGTTCGTTGCTGGCGCGCAAGTGCTCGGTGCGTTCCGCGATCTTGCGTTCCAGTTCGTCGTTGGCGGCCTGCAAGGCCTCACGTGCCGCCAGCCGGGTGGAAATCACCTTGCGCCGCTCGTTCCAGGCGATCAGGAAGAAAGCCACCAATGCGCAGGCCACGGCGACCAGCATGCCCTGGTTGGCAGCTTCGCGGCGCAAGTCCTCAAGCGGAGTGAGCAGGGTCAGGTGCCAGGGCGTATCGCTCAATTGCCGACTCTGTGCGAGATAGCTGACCTGGGTGTGTTCGCGATCGACGCTGACATTGGCGGGGAAGGTGAGTTTCTCGACGCCTTCGGCCAGGGTTTCACGTTCCAGTGGCACCAGTTCGTTCAGGGGCCACCAGTAATATTGCAGGCTGCGCGCCAGGCGCTCCTTGATGGTCGGGTTCAGCGGGCGAACCGATTTGAGACGGCGTGCCGGGTCGCTGGACAGGATGATGATGCCGTTTTCATCGCTGACGAAGGCCTCCATGCGTGCCCGCTGCCAGCGCTCTTCGAGGGCTTCGAGTCGTACCTTGATGACGGCGACGCCGATGATGCGGCCACGTTCTTCCAGCCCATGGGCCAGGTAATAGCCGGACTCACCGACGGTGGTGCCGATCCCGTAGAAGCGACCGGGCAGGCCGCGCACGGCATCCTGAAAGTAGGCACGGAATGACAGGTCTTCGCCCTGATAGCTGTCACTGTCCCGCCAGTTGCTGGTGGCCAGCACCCGCCCGGTGGTGTCCATGACGTAAATGGCCCGGCTGCGGCTGCGACGATTGAGGCCTTCCAGGTAGCTGTTGACCTTGCCCTGGAGGTCGGGCGTCGGGTTCTTCAGCAGTTGCGAAACGCTGGACTCAAGCTCCAGCACACTGGGCAAGTAGGTGTATTTGTTGATTTCGCTTTCGACCGTACGGGCATGCAGCTCCAGCTGGCGTTCGCCATTTTCACTGAGGTTTTTGATGCCACGGTTTTCGCTGACCAGATAGGCGGCGTAGCCCAGTCCTATCATCAGCATGAGAATCAGGGGGGGTAGAAACAGTTGGCGTATCAGACGGGGTTTCACGGCGAGTGATGGCGGCGCAGCGCTATAAAGAGTGGGGTCGCATTTCATCACAAGTCGTCCTGAGGCGAACAGCTGCCCATACCCGGAGCTGAAAGCGCCGGGCATGAGCAGTGAACGGTATTGCTTAGTGCTGAAGGATTTTGGCGAGGAATTGCTGGGCGCGTTCGGAGCGTGCGTTCACGTCCCCGAAGAACTCTTCCTTGGCGCAGTCTTCGACGATCTGCCCCTTGTCCATGAAGATCACCCGATTGGCCACTTTGCGCGCGAAGCCCATTTCATGGGTCACGCACATCATGGTCATGCCTTCGTTGGCCAGTTGCACCATCACGTCGAGCACTTCGTTGACCATTTCAGGGTCCAGGGCGGAGGTCGGTTCGTCGAACAGCATGACCACCGGGTCCATCGCCAGTGCGCGGGCAATCGCTACACGCTGCTGCTGACCGCCGGAAAGCTGGCCCGGATGCTTGTGGGCGTGGGCGGACAGGCCGACACGGTCCAGCAGTTTCAGGCCTTTCTCGGTGGCTTCGGCCTTGCTGCGGCCCAGCACCTTGATCTGTGCGATGGTCAGGTTTTCCACGATGCTCAGGTGCGGGAACAGCTCGAAGTGCTGGAACACCATGCCGACACGCGAACGCAGTTTCGGCAGATCGGTCTTCGGATTGGAGATCGAGGTGCCATCGACGACGATGTCGCCTTCCTGGAAGGGTTCCAGGGCGTTCACGCATTTGATCAGGGTCGATTTGCCGGAGCCGGACGGGCCGCAGACCACGACCACTTCACCCTTGCTGACCTCGGTGCTGCAATTGGTCAGTACCTGGAAGTCCCCATACCACTTGTTGACGTTCTTGATGGAAATCATATGGCAAACCTTTTTTGCAGACGCTTCACCAGCAGAGAGGCGGCAAAGCTGATCGTGAAATACACCAGACCGGCAAAGATCAGGAATTCATTGGCGCGACCGATGATGTCGCCACTGGCGCGGGAGGCGTTGAGGAAGTCCACCAGACCGACCGTGTACACCAGAGAGGTGTCCTGAAACAGGATGATGCTCTGTTGCAGCAGCAGCGGGGTCATCTTGCGGAACGCCTGGGGCAGGATGATCAGGCGCATCATTTGCCCGTAAGTCATGCCCAGCGCCTTGGCGGCACCCATCTGACCTTTGGAGATGGACTGCACACCGGCCCGCACGATTTCGCAGAAGTAGGCTGCCTCGAACATCATGAACGCCACGACGCAGGAGGTGAACGCACCGATAGGTGTGTCTTCGCCCGTGATCCAGCGCAGTACGAACGGCACCGCCAGATAGAACCAGGTGATGACCAGCAGCAGCGGGATCGAACGGAAGTAGTTCACATAGGCACCGGCCACATTGGCCAGTATCTTGTTCGACGACAGACGCATCAGTGCCAGCAGGGTCCCGATGACCAGGCCGCCAACGACGCCCAGGGCCATCAGTTTCAAGGTCATGATCATGCCGTTCCAGAGGCCTGGAATGGCGGGAACGATTCCATTGAAGTCCATTATTTACCCCCCACGGAGATCAGGCCCGGCACGGCGACTTTCTTCTCGACCAGACGCATCAGCAACATCAGGCTCATGTTCAGGGTGAAGTAGATCAGGGTGGCCAGCGTGAATGCCTCGAACAGGTTCGCGGAAAACTCGGCGGTCTGTTTGGTTTGAGCCAGCAGCTCCATCAGGCCGATCAGCGACGCCACCGAAGAGTTCTTGAACACGTTCAGGAATTCGGAGGTGAGTGGCGGAATGATGATCCGGTAGGCCTGTGGCAGCAGCACGTTCCAGTAGATCTGAGGCAGCTTGAAACCCATGGCGCGGGCCGCGGATTCCTGGCCACGAGGCAGTGCCTGGATGCCGGTACGGACTTGTTCGCAGACCCGCGCGGCGGTAAACAGACCCAGGCAGACCACGACGCTCAGAAAGGCCGAGGTCGTCGGGTTGAGGTCTTGCTTGTACCACTCCTGCAGGTTCTCCGGCAGCAGATCGGGTACCAGGAAGTACCAGATGAACAGCTGCACCAGCAGTGGCACATTACGGAAGATTTCCACGTATACCGTGGCGATGCCGGCTACCAGACGGTTGGGCACCGTACGCATGACACCGAGTATGGAACCCAGTATCAAGGCGATGATCCAGGCGACCACGGCGATGGCGATGGTCCAGCCCAGACCGGAAATGAACCAGTCCAGGTAGGTTTCGCTACCCACGCCGGTGGACTTGAAGAATACGCCCCAGTCCCAGTTGTAATTCATCAGGGTCTCCCCCTCTTGTTGTCGAAATGCACGCACCCGTCTCGCATGAATCCGTTCGAGCCCTTGTGTACCCCGACACGCCTTCAGACTCCGTCCCGGCGTTCATTGTCTGGCTACAGTGAGTGATGATCGGCTCCCGAACAGGCCTGGGCCTGCTCGGGACACCGCAGGTTCACGGTGAGTCGGCTGCTCAGGCTTTCTTGTCTTCGGCGGCCTTGTCGGTCGGCTCGGAGATCAGTTTTTTCAGCTCTTCGCTCATCGGGAACTGCAGGTTCAGGCCTTTTGGCGGGATCGGCGACTGGAACCACTTGTTGTAGATGGTGTTGATTTCGCCGGACTTGTAGGTCGCTACGATGGCGTCATCCACGGCCTTCTTGAACGGTGCATCGCCCTTGCGGACCATGCAGCCATAGATTTCATAGGATTGAGCGGTGCCGGTCACAGCCCAGTCGTCAGGCTTCTTGGCCTTGGCCATTTCACCGGCCAGCAAGGCGTCGTCCATCATGAAGGCAACGGCGCGACCGGATTCGAGCATCTGGAAGGATTCGCCGTGGTCTTTGGCGGAGATGACGTTCATGCCCATTTGCTTGTCGGCGTTCATCGCCTTGAGGATCCGCTCGGAAGTGGTACCGGCGGTGGTCACGACGTTCTTGCCTTTGAGGTCATCGAAGTCTTTGTAGCTGGAGTCTTTCTTGGACAGCAGGCGTGTACCGATCTCGAAGATGCCGACCGAGAAGTCCACTTGCTGCTGGCGCTCGACGTTGTTGGTGGTCGAACCGCATTCCACGTCAACGGTGCCGTTCTGTACCAGCGGGATGCGGGTCTGGGAAGTGACCAGGTTGTACTTGACCTTCAGGTCAGGCATGTCCAGGTCTTTCTTGATGGCTTCGACGATTTTCAACTGAATATCGTGGGAGTAGCCAACCGGAATTCCAGAAGCATCGGCGATGTAGGAAAACGGGATGGAAGCGTCACGGTGACCGAGGGTGATGGTGCCCGACTCTTTGATCTTCTTCAGTGTGCCGGTCAATTCGGCTGCGAAAACTGGAGTGCTAATCAGAGCGGCAGTGATTGCTGCGCCCAACAACTGGGGAACGATACGCATCGATGAATCCTCGAATTCGTTTTTTATTCATAGGGCCATTGCTACAGGACCCGATTCTTCAGTGAATGCTTCGACAAAACCCTAGCCAGACATAGCTACAGTCGAAGCTATCGACAAGGAGTGTAGAGCAGGAGTCATGCCAAAGGCTGGACACTTGGTTAACCTGCTGATTTATAAGGGGTTAAATGCTTGTTTCATGGTGTTTCAAGCCGGATGGCGTCCGGCTTGCCGAACCCGCTCGGGTGGTGCGTTCGGAAAACCGAATGGAGGGGGAGGTGCATATAGATGAAAACCGTTGCACCCAGGCAACGGTTTCAGGAGGTCATGTGGAGCGAGTGCCCGTCAGTGGTTGTTGCCGACCGTCTTCACTGTGCCTGCCGACAGATTCACGGCTTCCTCTGTGCGAGGTGTGCCGGCGGGTACCCAGTCGTAATCGACCGGCAGTGCGCGGTAGACCCAATTGCTGACGGCGTCTCCTGACGGAGCCTTGCCCGTATACGGGCTGACATACTCCCAGACGATTTCTCCCTGATGGGTGACCTGGAAGAAACGACCGTTCATGCCTTCATCGATCAGGGTATTGCCATTGGGCAAGCGTCGGGCGCTGCTGATGAACGAGCTGTAGAACGCCCAGCCCGGCTGCCTGGAACTGGCCGCGGTGTATTGCCAGACGACCTGACGGGTAACGGGGTCGATTTCCAGGATGCGAGAGCCGCTGATGAGCCCCAGAGGCACGGAGGGATAGCCCGCGCTGCCTTGATTGTCGAAGACCAGCAGGTTACCCGCGCCCGGCAGGCCTGCGGGGATGATATGCGCGTCATGCTGGCCGACGAACTGATCGACAGGGCGTGGCACCTGCTGTGCGGTCCTGGGGTTGATGACCGGCAGATTGGGCCCGAGACGCCAGACGACCTTGCCACTGGTCTTGTCGATGATCGCGATGAAGTTGGCGTTGCGCGAATCCACCAGCAGGTTATCGGGATGGAAGCGTTTATCGCCCGCATCGAACCATTTGTTGGGGCCGACGGGGCTCAGGTTATTGAGGTGCAGGTAGTCGGGGTTTTCGCTGGCATGCACCAGCTTCAACTGCTCAGTGCTGAAGCCGAATTCCTTGAGGTGTTCGCTGGCCAGCCATTTCCATTTCACTTCGCCTGAGGGCGAGACCTCGTAGATCACGTCATCGATCACCTCGGGCACTTTGAAACCGGCGACCTTATGCACCTGATTGGCCAGCACCAGCGTATTACCATTGCTCAGTCGACGCAGGTCATGGTGTTGCTGAGCCGCGCCACCGGGTGCCTTGTCGCCCCACTGCCAGACGACCTGACCGTTCCAGTCCAGTTCACCGACGCTCTGATTGCTCAGGCCATTGCCTGCCGAGCCGAGCTTGCCCGGGGCCTTTTCCGAGAGTTGCAGGAACACGCGGCCCCGTTCGCCCCCCACCCGTTGCGGATCGATGATTGCAGACGGGAAGCCCTTGTAAGGCCAGCGTTTCACTTCGTTGCCGTTCATGTCGATCAAGTGGGTTTGCTTGTCTGCGCCCGAAAAGATCACGTATTGGTTGTACGCCCTGGCGGGATCGTAAAGGGTGACGCCCGTGGGGTAGACGCTCGGCGCAGCCTGGACGGTGAGGCTAAGCGCGGACACCGCCGCAGCCAGCCAGGCAGAGGTTGATAAGGTCATGGTTCGGCTCCAGTCAGGTCGGCAAATCAAAAGTCATAACGTGCTGTCATGCCCAGGGTGCGTGGCGTGCCCAGCAGGCCGCCATAGCCGCCGTTGGGTTCGCTCCACAGGGTCGTGTAATAGGTCTTGTCGAAGGCATTCTTCAGCCACAGCGAGACATCCCACTGGCCTTGGCCGAGATCGCCGCGCAAGCCGGTGCTGAGGTTAACGACGGCGTAGCTGGGGATCTGCGCGTAATCGGAGTCTTCAACCGTGCCCACGGCCTTGGAGCGGAAGGCATAGCTGGCTGTGACGTACTCTTGCAGGCCGCTGTCCAGGTCCCATTTGTACTCGCCGTTGAGGTTGGCGATGTATTTGGATGCACCAACCACCTGATGACCGCTCAAGTCGCACGAGGCAGGAGCACCGGCCTGAAGGCTGACTTCTGGCGGGCAAGGCGCATCCTTATAAGAGGTGTAACGCACGTCGTTGTAGGAGCCGTTGATGTTCAGCGTCAGCCCACGGATGGGAAGAATGATGCTTTCCAGCTCCAGGCCGCGTGAGCGCACGGTGCCGGCGTTGGTCAGGTACTGGACCCGGTTGGCGTTGTCATAGGCATTGGTCTGGTAACCGTTGACCTGAGTCCAGAACAGGTTGGCGTTGAGCTGCAGGCGACGATCCCAGAGGGTGCTTTTCAGCCCCAGTTCCGCGTTGTTGGCGCGTTCGGTGCCGATCAACAGAGAGTCGGCACCGGCTGTCGGTGCGGTGCCGACCGCCAGATTGACCCCGCCGGATTTTTCGCCGTGGGAGAGAGTGGCGTAACCCAGCAGGTCGTCGGTGAAGTGGTAGCTCAGGTTGAGCAGACCCGAAGGGCTGGCGGTGTACTGGTTAAGGTCGCCCGAGTCATAGGCGCCTGTCCGTGCATTGCGTGCCGTCAGTGCGGCGCCGGTAACCGTCGTGCCACCTTGCGGCGCATCGCGTTGCACCCAGGCATTCTTCTCTTCGTAAGTGCCGCGAACACCGGCGGTGAAGTCCAGTTTGGGCGTCAGATGCCAGGTGCCCTGGGCGAAGAGGGCGAAGCTGTTGGTTTCGATATGGCCTTTGCCCAGGCTGTTGACGTCGGCCAGGGCGCCGCTGGGTGTGCCGTTCCAGATATCGGCCTGCGGGCCATAGTTCGTGAATGACTTGTTATCCAGGTCCGAGCCGAAGTAATAGGCGCCGAGGACGTAATCGAAGAAACCGCCGGTCGGGGACGCCAGGCGGAATTCCTGGGACCACTGTTTATCTTCCACCGACACACCGCCGTTGTAGGACGCCGAAGCATTGAGGCCGTCATCGTTGCGCGGGGTGAAATTCCACCAGCGATAGGAACTCACGGAGGTCAGGGTGAAATCGTTGGCCAGCTTCCAGTTCGCTTCCAGGGAGGTGCCGCCCTGATGCACGGTGACCCGTTGATCGCTGTTGAGGTTGACCTTGCGGTGCGAGCCATCCACCAGCGTGGCACCTGCGGCGGCGGCGCGGCTTTCATAGCGATTGACGCCGTTGATGGTCGGCCCGGTGCTGAACAGCGCACGTGTTCCCGCGCTGGAGCTTTCCTCGTTGTAGTCGCCAATCCAGCGCAGGCTGAAGTCTTCGTTGGGCTTGAACAGCAACTGCCCGCGAAAGCCTTCCCGTGAGCCGCCGCCCAGCTTGTGTCCGTTGTATTCGTTATCCAGATCGCCATCGCTGCGGCTGCGATAGGCGGAGAAACGTCCGGCCAGCTGGTCATTGAGCGGGCCGGAAATCGTGCCCTTGGTCTGGAAGTAACCGCGCTCGCCGATGGACGTCTCGATACTGCGCTCCGGGGTGAAACCGGGGGCGCGGGTGTTGATATTCAGGACCCCGGCGGTGGTGTTCTTGCCGAACAGCGTCCCTTGCGGGCCGCGCAGCACTTCCAGTTGTTCGATGTCCATGAGGTCGAACACCGCCATGCCGGGGCGGCCCAGATAAACGTTATCGATGTACAACCCCACGCTGCCTTCCAGGCCGTCGCTGGCCGGGTTATTGCCCAGCCCGCGGATGGAAACGCTCGACTGACGGGCGTGCATGTAAGCCACGTTCAGGCTCGGCACCAGTTGTTGCAGGTCCTGGATCTGGTACACCCGCTGACTCTCCAGCGCGGTGCCATCCAGGACACTGATTGGCGTGGGCACGTTCTGTGAGCTTTCTTCGCGGCGTCGTGTCGTGACCGTTACGGTCTTGAGGCGTGTGTCATCCGTGCTTGCACCGGTCGTCGGTGCGACTGTGCTGTTGGTGGCCGGGGCCTCGGCGGCATGGGCAAGCGAAAAGCCGGCGCACCCCGCCAGCAGCAACGCGAGGGGCAAGCGCTTGAGCTGTCCGGCAGCGATGGGAATGGCGGATTGTGGAATGTTCATGGCACGGCTCCTGTGACGCAATATTCTTTTTGGTTATTTGAATATGTATTTATAAAGTTTTACCGAATAAGAGATTGCCTTTATAAGGAGTGCTACCGAGGCAGAGCAAATGCATTTGCCCGATACTTTTTATGTGAAAAATGCATATCGACCTTCGCCAACTCCGTCACCTGATCGCTCTGGCCGAGCATCGAAGCTTTGTCGCCGCGGCAGCGGCGGTGAACCTGTCGCAATCCGCGTTCAGCCGCAGCATCCAGGCGCTGGAGCACAGCGTCGGCTGCCAATTGGTCGATCGGGTCAGCAAGGATCTGTCGCCCACCCAGCAAGGCCAGGTGGTGCTTGAACATGCGCGGCGGCTGGTCAGCGGTGCCCGGCAACTGACCAGTGAGATCAGCCAGTTCAATGCATTGGAAGCAGGCGAGCTGCGCTTTGGGTGTGGGCCGGCTCCGGCGTCGGGGCTGGTGCCTCGTGCGATCGGCAGTTTCATTGGCCGTCTGCCCAAGGCGCGGGTGCATTTTCTGGTGGATGACTGGCAGAGCCTGGGCAAGCGGCTGCTCAATGAAGAGTTTGAGTTCTTTGTGGCCGACACCCGACAGTTCGAGGCCGACCCCAGTTACGTGACTCACAAGCTGCGGCCGCGCAAGTGGCATTTCTGCTGCCGGGCCGGGCATCCGCTGGCACAGCAGGAGAGCGTGACGGCCAGTGAATTGTTGAGCTTCCCGCTGGCCGCGACCCTTCGGCCACCAAACCTGCGCAAAGTGATGGCCGACCTGAGCGGCCAGCCGGATTTCGCCCCCAACGTCGAGTGCGAGAACACCTTCAGCCTGCTGGCCGTGGTGATGAACTCCGACGCTATCGGTATCGCGGGGTCGTACAGCGATGCGTTGTATTACGCCAGACAGGAACTGGTACGCCTGCGCATCGAGGGCCTCGATGAGCATTGCGAAGAGCTGTACACACGCTATGGCATCGTCAGCCGGGCCGGTTATCGGTTATCGCCGCTGGCTCAGGCCATGATCGAAGAGATCAAGAAGGTCGATCAGGCAGAAGACGCCGCTCACGAATCGCTGCTGACCAGCCTGGCGGTGTAATGCGGTCGCGGTATGCACGCCTTGCATATCAACTATTCAGCAAATGCACTTGAGGAATGGCTGCGCGAATCGCGAAATAGCCGCCATTAGCCTGTACATCAACGGACCGAACCATGAGCAGATCTCTGAAACATCTCTTCAAGCCTTTGATGGGCGTGCTTCTCGCGGGGCTTCTGGGCCATGCCCAGGCCAGCGATGAGGGCGTGACCATTCGCATCGGCTCGCCGGATCAAGGCGCTGGAAGCCAGCCGTTCATACAAGGCGTGGTGGGGCTGGCGCATATCCGGCAACAACTTGAGCAGGAGTTCGCCGCTTCCGGAGTAAAAGTGCAGTGGCACTTCTTCAAGGGCGCGGGGCCGGCGGTCAATGAAGCGCTGGCCAATCAGCAACTGGATTTCGCATGGCTGGGGGATCTGGCGGCGATCATCGGCCGTTCCAGCGGTTTGCAGACCCGTCTGCTGCTGGGCGCGCGCGGGGCCAACATGTATCTGGCGGTGGCGCCACAAGCGGGCATTGCACAACTGACCGACCTCAAGGGCAAGCGTGTCGCGGTCTATCGCGGTACGGCGGATCAGCTTTCCTTTGCCCGTGCGCTGGAAAGTCAGGGCCTGAAAGAACGTGATCTGCAAATCATCAGCCTGGACTGGGCCGCCGCCAGAGCCGCATTGGCCAGTGGGCAGATCGATGCGACGTGGTCGGGCATGGGCGTGCTGGGCCTTGAGAGCAAGGGCATTCAGTTCCCGGTCAGCACCAAGCAGCTTTCCCGTCAGTCCACCACCCAGGCCGGTTTGATCGGTACCCAGGCGTTCATCGATCAGCATCCAGACCTGACCCAGCGGCTGATCAATGTGCTGGTCAAGAATGCGGTCTGGCTGAGCGATGCTCAGAATCTTCCGGCCTACAGTGCCCTGATGGGAGAAAGAAGCTCCACGCCCGCGGCCTTGTTCGAGCGGGAATTGAAAGGCGATGACCTGAAGTTCCGCAACTCGCCGCGCCTCGATCCGTTTCTGAAGTCTACCCTGCAAGACAGTGTCGATCAGGCCAGAGCTCTGGGGTTGATCCGACGCACATTCCAGGTGGCGGAGTGGTTCGAGCCACGATTCGTCGACACCGCTTTGCAACAACAGAAACTGACCGGTTTCTGGCCCGCCTTCGATGCCGCTGGCAATGCGCTCTGACCTGACAGGTAACTTCTCATGACTGCAATCAAGAACGTGCTGTACATCATGTGCGACCAACTGCGCCGTGACTACCTGTCGTGCTATGGGCATCCGCATCTGCACACGCCGAACATCGACCGTCTGGCGCAGGCGGGCGTACGCTTCGCTCGGGCTTACACCCAGGGCACCATTTGCGGGCCGTCGCGGATGTCGGCCTACACGGGCCGTTATGTCAGCAGCCACCAGGTGGCCTGGAACTCGGTGCCGCTGCCGCTGGATGAACTCACCCTCGGCGATTACCTGCGTCCGGCCGGGATTCGTACTGCGCTGGTCGGCAAGACACACGCCACGCCCAATCTGGATGCCCAGCAACGGCTGGCGATGGACCCCGACAGCGCTCAAGCCGAGAACCTGAATGAAGTCGGCTTTGAGGCCTTTTTTCGCCATGACGGTATCTTCCCGGACGATCCGGTGTTCGCTGACAAGCGTGAAAGTGCGCCCTACACCCATCACTTGCGCAGCCTGGGCTTTGACGGTCTCAACCCCTGGCACGACTGGGCCAATGCCGCCGAAGGCGAGAGCGGTGAAATCCTCAGCGGCTGGAAAATGCGTCATTCCCACTTGCCTGCACGTATTGCCGAGCAGCACTCGGAAACGGTCTACACCACCGACCGCGCCATCGACTTCATGGCGGAGCAGGGCGAGCAACCCTGGTGCCTGCACCTGTCGTACATCAAACCGCACTGGCCTTACATCGCGTCGGCGCCTTACCACGCGTTGTATGGCCACGAGCATGTGGTCCCGGCAATTCGTCCCGAGCCGGGAAAGGAAAGCGATCACCCGGTGTATGGCGCCTTTCGCGAGCATGAGGAGAGTCGCAATTTTTCCCGCGATGAAGTGCGCCTGAATGTCATTCCGACCTACATGGGGCTGATCAAGCAGATCGACGATCAGCTCGGGCGGCTGTTCGATGTAATGCAGAACACAGGCCGCTGGGACGACACCCTGATCGTCTTCACCAGTGACCATGGTGATTTCCTGGGTGACCACTATCTGGGCGAAAAGGAGTTTCTTCTGGAACCTGCCGTGGGCGTGCCGCTGATCGTACGTGACCCACGCCCGGAGGCCGACGTGACCCGTGGTCGTGTCGATGAGCGTCTGGTGGAAACCATCGATGCCTTGCCGACCTTTCTCGAGGCACTGGGGTTGCCTGCTGCCGGGCATCGCCTTGAAGGCCGTTCACTGATTCCGCTGCTGCACGGTCAGCAACCTCAATGGCGTCAGTTCGCGATTTCCGAATATGACTATGCATTCCAGGCCCCGGCCCGTGAGCGCCTAGGACAACCGATCGACCGTTGCCGCATGTACATGGTGCGCAGCGAGCGCTTCAAATACCTGGCTTACGATGGCTTCCGGCCGCAGTTGTTCGATCTGGAAAATGATCCTCATGAGCTTCATGACCTGGGGGCCGATCCTGCGTTCGCTCAGGTACGCGAGCAGCATCAGAGCTACCTGTTCGATTGGTTACGGGGGCTGAAACGACGCACCACGATCAGCAACGAGGAGATCGATCTGCGCGGGAAGCGGTTCCGTTATGGCGAACCGGAGGAAGACAAGCTGGTACTGATCGGCGTCTGGTGAAACATCGCGGACGTGTGAGCGCCCGCGAACGCTTCAGGCACCCTTGACGGTCACGCTCTGCTGCCCGGCAACACCGAAAGGCACTTCGCCCTTGAGGGTGACGCGGCGCACGATACGTTCCTGCTGACCGTAGTCGTCCACCGCGTAATGCTGGGTCGAGCGGTTATCCCAGATCGCCACGTCACCCGCTGCCCAACGCCAGCGCACAGTGTTTTCCAGGCGCGTGACATGGCTTTGCAGCAGGTTGAAGAGGTGAGCGGAGTCGCCGGTCGAATAACCCTTGATGCGTTTGACGAAGTGGCCGAGCAGCAGACTGCGCTCACCGCTGATGGGGTGAACCCGCACCACCGGATGTTCGGTTTCATACACGGTGGAGGAGAAGACCTTGCGGTATTGCTCAAGCTTTTCCGAGGTCACGCCCGGCTTGATTCCGGCGTAATCATATTCGTTGCTGTGCAAGGCCCAGAGCTTGTCGGCCAGCTCTCGGATCTCGGGTGTCAGGTCGTTATAGGCCGCGGCGGTATTGGCCCAGACCGTATCGCCGCCCGAGGCGGGCGCGATCACCGAACGCAGGATCGAGGCCTTGGGGTAAGCGTCCACGAACGTGACATCGGTGTGCCAGGAATTGGCGCGCTGACCGTCAGCGCCACTCAACTGCATCAGGTAACGAGTCCCGTCACGCACCGGAACCGTCGGGTGCGCAATCGGCTCGCCCAGCAACCTGGCAAAGGCTTCCTGGCTCTGGTCGTCCAGATGATGCTGGCCACGAAAGAACAGCACTTTGTACTGCAGCAGCGCCGCTTGCAGGGCGTCCACCGTGGCGGCATCCAGCTCCGCGCTCAATGTGATGCCGTTGACCTGTGCGCCGATCCGGCCTGCGACCGGTTGAATGTCCAGCGTCAGGGCGGTGGGTTGTACAGCAAATGCAGCCTGGCTCATGGCAAATCCTCTTTATCTATCGTTAGAATCAAAAGGTCTATTTGATGTTTGTTTTGTTCGTTGACGGCATAAGAGCTTGCATTTAAAACCTCAACCCACCTGCACGGCCAATACCTTTGGCCTCATTTTCAAATGCCTGGAATGCATATGGATCTGCGCCAATTACGCTACTTCATCGCACTGAACGAGCACCGCAGTTTCGTGCGTGCGGCAGACGCCATGGGGATTACCCAGCCGGCGTTCAGCCGCAGCATTCAGGGGCTGGAGCAGGAGTTCGGTTGTGTACTGGTCGAACGCGGCAACAAGGACCTGCGTCCCACGCCCGAGGGCCACGTGGTGTTGCAGCATGCCTTGCGGCTGGTGCAAGGGGCGGCGCTGCTGAGCAGTGAAGTGGCGCAGATGACCAAGCTCGATGCCGGTGAAATACGCTTCGGCTCCGGACCGGCACCCGCCATGCGGCTGATCCCTGACGCGATGTCCCGGTTCATCGACGCTCATCCCAAGGTGCGCACTTACCTGGAAGTGAACAACTGGGAAAAACTGGGGCGCAGCCTGGCCCGTGAGGAAATCGAATTTTTTGTGGCCGACACTCGCCAGTTCGAGGCCGACCCCAACTTCCAGACCCGTCCCCTGAAGGCCCGTCGTGGTCTGTTCTTTTGCAGGGCAGGGCACCCGTTGCTGAGCAAGGAAAGTCTGTCCACCAATGACATGTTCGATTATCCGCTGGGTGCCACGCTGATCCCGCCGGGCATCCGCAAGGGGCTGGCCAACCTCAGCGGTCGCTCCGACTTCACCCTGCACATCGAAACCGCACACTTCCCGGTGCTGATGAAAATCGTGCAAGGCTCGAACGTCATCGGCATCGGCCCCGAAGAGGCACTGGAGCAAGACATCGCCAACGGCACCCTGGCCCGTCTGCACTGGCGCAACCTGCCCAGCCAGCTCGACAGCCTGAGCGCCCGCTACGGCATCGTCAGCCGCGCAGGTTTCAGGTTGTCACCCGCGGCGCGGGCGATGATCGAGATGATTCTGGAGGTGGATGGGGCCTGACTCCCAACCGTGTACTGCTTTCGCGAATAAATCCGCTCCCACCGATATATGTAGGAGCGAATTCATTCGCGAAGGGGTCATTACTGCTGCACCCACTCACTTACCTTGAACGGCCTGCGAATCAACCGCTCTCTGGCGGCGATATCCACCGAAGCCTGCAAGGCCGCGAGAAACTGCGGGTCGAGCTGCGAAGGAAAGAGGACGCTCATTTTTTCCGTGCGCAGGTCTTTTTCCATGATGGCCGCCGGATAGCTCGCATAGCCGGACACCAGGTCGATGTAGGCCTGTTTATTGGCTTCGTCGGTCAGCCAGTGTGTGGCTTGTTCCTGTGCCTTGAGCAGGCGGGCGATGGCTTCCGGATGGGCATCGACGAAAGCGCCATCAGCGATTAACACGCCCTGGATATTGCCTGCGCCGCCCAGATCCTTGGAGCTGAGGGGCAGTTCTGCCAGACCTTTGGCTTCCAGCGCCGTCAGGCCCGAGAGCGCCCAAGTGGCGTCGATCTGTTTGGCGGCCAATGCTGCCAGTGCGGCGTTGAAGTCCAGGTTGATGATTTTCAGGTCTTTCTCGTTCAATCCCTGACTGGCCAGCGCGGTATCGAAAGACAGTTGGCTGGCCGTGCCGCGGAATACAGCAACTCGTTTGCCTTTAAGGTCTTGCAGGGTCTTGATCCCAGAGCCCGGCACCACGGCCAGATAATGCTTGATGCCGCGTGCAGACGCACTGAGCAGACGGGTATCGAGGCCGTTGGATTTGCCGATGATGGCTGCCAGATCCCCAAGGTAGGCCAGGTCCACCTGACCATTGGCAAAGGCTTCGTTGATGACCGGGCCAGCGCCCTTGAAGAACAGCCACTGGATCTTGATGCCCTGATCGGCGAAGGCCTTTTCGTAGACCTGCTGACTGCGCAGTACGTCCACCACGCCGCCTCCGCTGTTGCCGGTACCGGCGCTGAGGTCCGGCACGGCGATACGGATTTCCTTGAGGTCGGCGGCATGGCTGGCGAAGGTGGTCAGGGCCAAAGCGCAGCCAAAGGCCAGAGAGGTGAAGAGCTTTTTCATGGGCTGTCCTGAGGGTTCACGGTGAACCGTTAGTCAGACACAGCTTCGCATCACCCCATAAATAATATTAAGGATAGATTTAATCGCTTTATGGAATAAGCAATGTGCCAAGGGGGACGCGGCACGGCATGCATTTCTTGCAAGAAAAGTATTCTTTAAATGCATTGGATGTCTGGCCTGCATCCACTCTTAAATGGGAGGACTTATCTCTTTATGGAATTCATGTCGTATCTGATAGATCGGATATGAATATGCAAATAGCCTTTATGCAGCAGCCGACAGCGGAGTTCTGATATGGCGCGTGACTCCCTCCTCACCCTTTCCGCATCCGCCACGCCTACCCGGCGATGGGCTGTCGCGCCTGTGTTCAGGCAGTTTCTGCTGGCGTGGTATCTGCCGTTCGCACTGGCGCTGCTCTGGTGGGTGGCCAGCAACAATCACTGGATGAGCGAGCAAATCCTGCCGACACCGGCACTGGTCTGGCAAAGCGCGCTGGAGCTGGCGACGACCGATCTGCCCGGCAACCTGTGGATCAGCCTGCAACGTCTGTTCTGGGGATTGCTGGCCGGTATTTCGGCGGGCGCGGTGCTGGGGGCGTGGCTGGGGTTCAGTCGCCGCGCGGAGCGGCTGATCCTGCCGACGTTCAGCTCACTCGCGCAAGTGCCGACTCTGGCGTGGATTCCGCTGTTCATGGTCCTGTTCGGCATTGGCGAACTCCTCAAGCTGGTGGTGCTGATCAAGGCGGTGATTGTCCCCGTGACCCTGCACACCCTGATCGGTGTTCGTGATGCCCAACCCCGCTTGCGCGAGGCTGCCGCCGTGCTGCGTTTGCCACTTCACTTGCTGATCCGCCGCTTGATTCTCCCGGCGGCCTTGCCCTCGTTCATGGCCGGTGTACGGCTGGCACTGGCCTCCGGCTGGTCCTCCTTGCTGGCCGTCGAGTTGCTGGCATCGAGTGAGGGCATTGGCTATCTGATGGTGTGGGCGCGGCAACTGTTCATGCTCGATATCGTGTTTGTCTGCATCGTCGTGATTGGTGTGATGGGTGTGTTGATGGATCGCGGGATCGGTTTCGCGGATCGAAAATGGGTGTTCTGGCCCCATGCCGCGACCGCCGAGTTTCGTGGCCGCGCACCGGCGCAAGGTGTCGATCGCGTCGTACCCTGGATTCTGCCCCTGGCCTTGCTGCTGCTTTGGCAATCCGCCAGTCAATGGGGCTGGGTGAACGCCAATATCCTCGTTTCACCGCTGCTGGTGCTGGAAACTCTCTGGGCCGGTTTGCTGGATGGTTCGTTGCCACAGGCGATGGGGCTGAGCCTGAGCCGGGCGCTGGGCGGGCTTTTGCTGGGTGGTTCGCTGGGGTTCTCTCTGGGCTTGCTGCTTGGTCTGTCGCAACCACTGGAGCGTTTTCTGGGGCCGACACTGGCTGCGTTCAGGCAAGTCGCCATCTTCGCCTGGGTGCCGTTGATCACTGCCTGGTTCGGGTTGGGTGAGCCGGCCAAGTGGGTGTTCGTCGGGCTGGCGGCCTTTTTTCCGTTGTTCATCGCAACCCAGCGCAGCGTTGCCAACCTGTCGCCGCAACTGAGGGAAGCGGCTCAGGTATTGCGCCTGAGCCTGTGGCAACGCTTGAGCCGTCTGATACTGCCGGGTGCCGCGCCGGGCATCTTTGCCGGTCTGCGTCTGAGCCTGATCTATGCCTGGCTGGGCACCATCGGCGCCGAGTATTTCATGCCCTCCAATGGCGGCATCGGCAGTCTGATGATCGGTGCCCAACAACTGCTGCGCATGGACATCATCATGAGCGGCATGCTGCTGGTGGGCCTGACGGGCGCGGTACTCAACGAAACCGGACAACGCATTGAAGCGCGGGCTACGCGCTGGAGGCATGCATGACAGCCCTGACCCCATCCATCGTCAACTTCAACCATGTGGGCAAGGTGTTCCAGACCGGCCATGGTGATGTGGAAGCGATTCGCGAGTTCAACCTGCAGGTCGCGGAAGGCGAGTTCATTGCCATTGTCGGTTCCAGTGGTTGCGGCAAGTCCACGTTACTGCGCTTGTTGATCGGGCTGGATACCGAGTTTCGCGGTGAAATCCAGGTCGATGGCAAACCGGTCAGCGGCATTGGCTGCGAGCGGGGAATTGTCTTTCAGGAGCATCGCCTGTTTCCCTGGCTCACCGTCGAGGAAAACATCGAACTGGGCCTGGTCAACGAAGGGCTTGAGCTCAAGGAACGCCGCCAGCGGGTGGCCGATTTCATTCAACTGGTCGGTCTCAAGGATTTTACCCGCGCTTATCCGCATCAACTTTCAGGCGGCATGGCTCAGCGTGTGGCGATTGCCCGCGGGCTGGTGGCGAGCCCGCGCATTCTGCTGCTGGATGAGCCTTTTGGTGCGCTGGATGCGCTGACTCGCCAACAGATGCAGGACGAACTGCTGGCCATCCGCGAACGGGCCAGAATCACCACGGTGCTGGTGACTCATGATGTGGAAGAGGCGATCTTTCTGGCTGACCGGGTGGTGGTCATGGAACCGCGGCCGGGCCGTATCAAGCGCATCGTGGACATCAAACTGCCGCATCCGCGCCAGCGCAGCAGTTTCGAGTTTCACCAATTGCGTGAAGAGCTGCTGCATGAACTGACCAGTGACGATCATTACGTGCTGCGCGAACCGGAGCAGATCCGCAACCTGCCGGCGGCGTTCATTGCCTGTTAAGGGATGGGGAGTGGCAATTCGCGAATGAATTCGCTCCTACACGGAATTCATTCGCGAAAAGGCCCCTCTGGCGTATCAGGCCGCCTTGTTACGCTCGGCGGCTTCCAGATACCCCTGAACCCTGGCCTGTTCTTCCTGTGTGGTGAACAACCCCAGCTTGCTGCGACGCCACAGAATGTCTTCGGCGTTGGTGGCCCATTCGTTGGCACACAGGTAATCCACCTCGCGGGCATACAGGCCAGCGCCCAGGTGTTCGCCCATGTCTTCCAGGCTGGTCACGCCGTCCATCAACTGCCAGCTACGGCTGCCGTAGGTGATGGACCAGCGCTGCGCGATCGAAATCGGCAGCCAGGGGAAGCGCTGGCTCAGCTCGCTGGCCAAGGCTTGCGGGGTAGTCATCTGCTCTGCACCCGGCAGCGCGGCCTTGGCGGTCCAGCTCGGTTTCATCTGTGTGAAGAAGGGGGCCAGTTGCGCCATCGCCGATTCGGCCAGCTTGCGATACGTGGTCAGCTTGCCGCCGAACACCGAAAGAATCGGCGCTTCGTTCTCGCCGCCGGACAGTGACAAGGTGTAGTCGCGGGTGATGGCCGACGGGTTATCCGATTCGTCGTTGCACAGCGGGCGTACGCCCGAATAAGTGTGCAATACGTCGTCGCGGCTCAGCTGTTTCTTGAAGTGGTCGTTGGCCACTTTCAGCATGTAATCCATTTCGCCTTCAGTGATCTGCACCTTGGCCGGGTCGCCTTGGTATTCGCGGTCGGTAGTGCCGACGATGGTGAATTTATCCAAGTACGGAATGGTGAACACGATGCGCTTGTCTTCGTTCTGCAGAATGAAGGCGTTTTCCCCTTCATAAAGCCTTGGCACGATCAGGTGGCTGCCCTGGATCAGGCGGATGCCGTATGGCGAATCCAGTTTCAGGTCTTCGCGAATGAACTTCGCGACCCAAGGGCCGGCAGCATTGACCAGCGCCTTGGCCTGCACCGAAAACAGCGTGCCGTCGACGCGCTCCATCTCCAGATGCCACATGCCTTTCACGCGACGGGCACTCAGGCAACGGGTGCGGGTGTGAATGTGCGCGCCCTTTTCCCGAGCGGCCATGGCATTGAGCACCACCAGCCGTGCGTCATCGACCCAGCAGTCGGAGTATTCAAAGCCACGGGTGATGGACGGGGTGAGCGGGCTGTCTGCACCGAAACGCAGGCTGCGCGAGGCAGGCAGTTTTTCGCGCTTGCCCAGATTGTCATACAGGAACATGCCTGCGCGAATCATCCAGGCCGGACGCAGATGAGGGCGATGCGGCAAGACGAAACGCATCGGCTTGACGATATGCGGTGCCTTGGCCAGCAGGACTTCACGCTCGGCCAGTGCCTCTCTGACCAGTCGAAACTCGTAGTGCTCCAGGTAGCGCAGCCCACCGTGGATCAGCTTGCTGCTGGCCGACGAGGTATGGCTGGCCAGATCGTCCTTTTCACACAGGAAAACCGACAGGCCACGGCCCGAAGCATCGGCAGCAATCCCGACACCGTTGATGCCACCACCGATCACGGCAATGTCGTAGACCTCGGAAAGCGATGGTGCTGACGCGCTGGAGTGGGGCATGGGGTGGCCTCCTGGACAATTCTTGAGTAACGCATGAAAGGCGAAATTGAACATTAATGTTCGTTTGTGAAAATCATAGCGCAAGAAACAAGCGGCTGCCAGTCGGTATTTATTGAGAATACTGATGGTGGGGAGAGGAAAGGAACAAAATCGAACATCGTAGGACAGTTTTGCGAAGGAGAATGCTTTGGCAGAGCCCGTCTTGAGCCGTCGCGGGCAAGCCCCCTCCGGCAGCCGGTAGGAGCGAATTCATTCGCGAAAGGCCGAACAATCATCTTCATGGCGCACCGCTGCAGATCTTAGGCAATGCGCTAGGTGGGGGGCGGCCGTACGCAGGTTGGTAGAACCGGTTAATGGGCAAACCGGTGCGTCCAGAGACGCCAAGCGCACGGCCACCAAAACGCAGGCCGTAAAAATGCGCCTCGCGAAAGGTGGCGCATTGCGCCTACGTAATTCAGGTCTACCAAACCCGATCGCTGATTTTGCAGCGACGGCAGGAGGTTAGTGACCCGAATCGAGAGGCGCAAGAGGCCGGGATTCTCTCGGAAATTTCACTCAATGGATAGAGAGGCGTCTTGCTATCTGGGGCATGGAGGCGAGGACAAATCCTCTCCTGCAAGGTCGATGACCCTGTGGGAGGGGCTTTGGCCACGACGGCGGTAGTCTGCCCCCTTCAGTTGTGAACACGGATGAAAATCAAACCACCTCAAGCCGAATCTTGTGCTGGGCCAGTAACTGCTGCAAGGCCGGGACCGGTGCCTGATCGGTCACCAGGCAATCGATCAGGGTGATCGGGCCAAGCCGGACCATGGCGTTGCGGCCGAACTTGCTGGAGTCCGCGGCCAGAAGCACTTGTCGGGCGTTGGTGATGATGGCCTGGGACACCCTGACTTCCTGATAGTCGAAATCCAGCAGGCTGCCGTCTTCGTCGATGCCGCTGATGCCCACCAGCGCGAAGTCGACCTTGAACTGGGTGATGAAGTCCACGCTGGCCTGGCCGACCACACCGCCGTCGCGACGCACGTTGCCACCGGCCAGCAACACCTCGAAATCATCCTTGCCGCTGAGGATCGACGCCACGTGCAGGTTGTTGGTGATGATTTTCAGGTTGTTGTGGTTGAGCAGGGCGCGGGCGATGGATTCGGTGGTGGTGCCGATATTGATGAACAGCGAGGCGTTGTCCGGGATCTGCGCGGCAATGGCTTCGGCGATCCGTTGTTTCTCGTCGCGCATCTGGTCCGCACGCATGGCGTAGGCGGTGTTTTCGATGCTGGAGTCATAGGCCGCGCCGCCGTGGTAGCGACGCAGCAGGTTCATTTCCGCCAGTTGGTTGATATCCCGGCGGATGGTCTGTGGGGTCACGACGAACAGCGTCGCCATTTCCTCGATGCTGACATAGCCGCGTTCGCGAACCAGTTCGAGAATCTGTTGCTGGCGGGGAGGCAGGTTCATTGTTTTTCCTTGGGGCACCCTCTGCAAATGGCGCCCATGATGCCGCAGCCAGACCTTGGCTGTCAGCCTCTACCTGCCTCCCGTCCGGCTTACTCCTCGTTTTCGTGGGGTTCCCAGTCACGGGTGCGCTCGACGGCTTTCTTCCAGCCCGCGTAGAGCTTCTCTTTTTCAGCCTCATCGCATTGCGGCTCGAACTCGCGCTCGATCACGGCCTTGTTGCGCAACTCATCCAGACTGCTCCAGAAACCAATGGCCAGACCCGCCAGGAAGGCAGCACCCAGCGCGGTGGTTTCACGCATTTGCGGGCGTTCGACCTGGGTGCCGAGGATGTCGGCCTGGAACTGCATGAGGAAGTTGTTGGCCACTGCGCCACCGTCGACACGCAACGACTTGAGGCGCTCGCCCGAGTCCTGCTGCATGGCGTCCAGCACGTCACGGGTCTGGTAGGCGATGGATTCCAGTGCGGCGCGGATGATGTGATCGACTTTCACGCCACGGGTCAGGCCGAACAGCGCGCCACGGGCATAAGGGTCCCAGTAGGGCGCACCCAGACCGGTGAAGGCCGGGACCAGATAGACGCCGTTGCTGTTCTTGACCTTGTTGGCGAAGTATTCGGTGTCCAGCGCGTCATTGACGATTTTCAGTTCGTCACGCAGCCACTGCACGGTGGAGCCGCCGTTGAATACGGCACCTTCCAGCGCGTAAGCCACTTCGCCGCGTGGGCCGCAACCGATGGTGGTCAGCATGCCGTGGGCCGATTTGACGGCTTTCTTGCCGGTGTTCATCAGCAGGAAGCAGCCGGTGCCATAGGTGTTTTTCGCCTGACCCGGCTCCACGCACATTTGCCCGAACAGCGCAGCCTGCTGGTCGCCTGCGATACCGGCAATCGGAATCCCGCTCTTGCTGTGGCCGTAGACTTCGGAGGAGGCCTTGACCTCGGGCAGCATCTCGCGAGGGATATCCAGCACTTCGAGCATGCGCGGGTCCCACTCCAGAGTGTGGATGTTGAACAGCATGGTGCGCGAGGCGTTGGTGTAGTCGGTAACGTGAATCTTGCCGCCGGTGAATTTCCAGATCAGCCAGCTATCGACGGTGCCGAACATCAGCTCGCCCTTGCGTGCCCGCTCGCGGCTGCCTTCGACGTTGTCCAGAATCCATTTGAGTTTGGTGCCGGAGAAGTACGGGTCCGTCACCAGGCCGGTGGTGTCCTTGATGTATTCCTCAAGGCCGTCACGCTTGAGCTGCTGACAGATTTCGGTGCTGCGGCGGCATTGCCAGACGATGGCGTTGTAGATCGGGCGGCCGGTGTCTTTCTCCCAGACCACGGTGGTTTCACGCTGGTTGGTGATACCGATGGCGGCAATCTGGTTATGGTGCAGGTCGGCCTGGGCCAGTGCCTTGGTCATGCAGGCAGTCTGGGTGGCGAAGATTTCCATCGGGTCGTGCTCGACCCAGCCAGCCTGCGGGTAATGCTGAACGAATTCGCTTTGGGCGGTACTCACCACGTTGGCGTCACGATCGAAGATGATCGCCCGTGAACTGGTGGTGCCCTGGTCAAGGGCAATGATGTAATTCTTGTTCTGTGAGTCTGTCATGTCGATTGCCTTGCGTTATTGGGGTATTCAAACGGATGTCTGGGCTTTGCCGTTAATGGCTTCGGGAGCCTGTTCGGCTTCGACAGCGTTGGGCAGGTGGCGAGCGATCAGTCCGCGGTAGCTGGCAGCCCCCAGACAGGCACCCAGGATTGGCGCGAAAATCGGAACAAGGAAGTAGGGAATGTCGCGTCCACCGGTGAACGCTATCTCATCCCAGCCCGCCAGGAATGTCATCAGTTTAGGACCGAAATCCCGTGCCGGGTTCATGGCGAAGCCGGTCAGCGGCCCCATGGAGGCGCCAATCACGGCAACCAGCAGGCCAATCAACAAGGGCGCCATTGCGCCGCGTGGCAGGCCGTTGTTGTCATCGCCCAGTGCCATGATGACGCCCATCAGAACGGCCGTGATCACGACCTCGACCAGAAACGCCTGGCCGACCGAGATGGCCGGATTGGGGTAGGTGGAGAACACTGATGCCAGCTCGAGGCTTTCGACACTGCCGCGAAGCATGTTGTGAGTATGTTCGAATTCAATGAACAGGCTGATGTACAGCAGATAGACCAGGCCAGCGCCGCAAAAGGCGCCTGCAATTTGTGCACTTATATAGAAGGGCAGCTTTTTCTTCTCGAAACCGGCAAACAGGCTGAGGGCGATACTGACGGCGGGGTTGAGGTGAGCGCCCGACACACCGGCACTCAAGTAGATGCCCATGCTGACGGCCAGGCCCCAGATGATGCAGATTTCCCATAAGCCAAATGAAGCACCTGCGACCTTGAGCGCTGCAACACATCCCGTACCGAAGAAAATCATGAGAGCGGTGCCCAGGAACTCGGCCAGACACTGGCCTTTGAGCGTTGGTTGTTTCATTGATAGGGTCATGTAAGCCTCATTTTTGTTTTTTTCATGTTCTGTCTCTGAAGACCCCATTCCCGAGAGGCCCTGCGGATTTTTCTGATGGACAAGCTTCAGAAATATTCGCAAACGAAAAAATATAGACAAGAAAGAATACTGTCAAAGGTTGAAAGTGAACCGTTGACGATATTTTCTGACACCTTGATTTGCGTTTTCTTCCTTTTGTTTATGAAATATTTTTTTGATTTTAAAAAGCTATCACGCATTAATATGCCTTGAGACAGGGCTTTTGCGCCGCCTTTCACCTAAAGTAATGTCCGCCTTGAGCTACCAGGAGTGCTGCATGACCCCCGCGCTGGATTTATTGAAAAAGGTTCGCGCCGAACATCGGATTCACAGTTACGAACATGATCCGAAAGCGGCGTCTTATGGGCTGGAGGCGGTGGAAAAGCTGGGGCTTGAACCTGCACGGGTGTTCAAGACCCTGCTCGCCAGCACGGAAAAGGGGGAATTGCTGGTGGCTGTGGTGCCGGTGGCCGGAACCCTGGATCTCAAGGCTCTGGCCAGTGCCGCGGCCGCGAAGAAGACCGAGATGGCCGACCCGGCGGCGGCTCAGCGGGCGACCGGTTATCTGTTGGGCGGGATCAGCCCGCTGGGGCAAAAGAAGCGTTTACGCACCTTCATCGATCAGAGCGCCCAGCCTTTCGAGACCATTTACGTCAGCGCGGGGCGGCGCGGGCTTGAGGTCGAGTTGTCGGCGGCGGTGCTGGCTGAACACACCAAGGCGACTTTTGCTGCCATAGGTCGTGAATGAAAAGTGTCTTCGCCCCCCTCTCACAATGGATTGTGGGGGGAACTGGTGGGAGCGAATTTATTCGCGAAGACCTCATTCCTGCCGCTACATTTCTGGTGGATGTACCGACCTCTCGCGAATGAATTCGCTCCTACACGGGTACCGTTCCGGCGGCGGGGAACAGCACCAGATGTTCGGTGACCACGCGAATGCCGACGTCTTCGCCTGTCATGTGATCGGCATGACCGGGGAATATGGCTTCAAGCTGGCTGCCGGTCGGCAGTTGCAGGCGATACAGGGCCGAGGCGCCCTGGAAGGTTCTGCCCATGACCCGTGCTTTCAGGTCGCTGTCTGCCGCGTAGACGATATCGTCCGGCCGCAGTAATACATCGACGGCGCTGCCGCTGGCGCCCGGATAGGCGCGGTTGCCGCGCAGCACGCCCAGCTCGGTCTGTACCGATTGCGGATCGATCAACTGGCCGCGAATGAAATAGCCCTGCCCGATGAAGCTGGCAACGAAAGGCGTCTGTGGTTCGTGATACAGGTTATAGGGCGTGTCCCACTGCTCCAGCCGGCCTTCCTTGAAGACACCGACATGATCGCTGACCGCGAACGCTTCCTCCTGATCGTGGGTCACCAGAATCGCACTGGTGCCACGGGCCTTGAGAATGTCACGTACTTCATGGCTCAGGCGGCGGCGTAATTCCCCGTCCAGATTGGAGAACGGTTCGTCCAGCAACAGCAGTTGAGGTTCCGGCGCCAATGCCCGGGCCAGTGCGACACGCTGCTGTTGCCCGCCGGACAGTTCATGGGGATAGCGATTGCCCAGCGAGCCCAGGTTGACCAGCTCCAGTAATTCGTCGACCACCTGATTCAAGCGTGGGTGCTTGCGGATGCCGAAAGCGATGTTCTGGGCAACGCTTAAATGAGGGAACAGCGCATAGTCCTGAAACACCATGCCAATCCGGCGTTTCTCGGGTGCCAGGGTCCAGCCGGGGCGGGAAATGACTTCGCCGGCGAGGGTGATGTCGCCCGCATGAACCGGCTCGAAACCGGCAATGGCGCGCAGGGTCGTGGTCTTGCCGCAACCCGAGGAGCCCAGCAGGCAGCCGATGTCTCCGGCGTTGAGGTGCAGGTTGAGATCCTGCACCACACGCTGATCCTGATAGCCGCAGGCCAGATGACGCAGATTCAGCAGCAGGGAATGGCTCATGCTGGCTGGTAGGACGGCGCGACGAGGAACTCCAGCAAGGCTTTCTGTGCATGCAGGCGGTTCTCGGCCTGATCCCAGGCGACCGCGCGTGGATCGTCCAGCAGATCGACGCTGATTTCTTCGCCGCGATGAGCTGGCAGGCAATGCATGAACAGCACGTCTTCGGCTGCCAGATCGAGCAATGCCCGAGTGACCTGGAAGGGTGCGAACAGGGCCATGCGTTTGGCGGTTTCTTCTTCCTGGCCCATGGAGGTCCAGACGTCGGTGCTGACCAGGTGCGCGCCAGCGACCGCTTCTTTCGGATCCCGGGTGACAATCACGCGATCACCGGCCAGCGCCAGGAACTCCGGGTTCGGCTCGTAACCGGAAGGGCAGGCGACGCGCAACTGGAAGTCGAACTGGATGGCGGCTTCTATATAGCTGTTGCACATGTTGTTGCCGTCGCCGATCCAGGCAACGGTCTTGCCCTTGATCGAGCCGCGGTGTTCCAGGAAGGTCTGCATGTCGGCCAGCAACTGGCATGGGTGCAGGTCATCGGACAGGCCATTGATCACCGGGACACGGGAATTGGCGGCGAATTCGGTCAGGTTGCTGTGGGCATAGGTACGAATCATCACCGCATCGAGCATGCGCGACATGACCTTTGCACTGTCGGAAATCGGCTCGCCACGTCCCAATTGAGTGTCGCGATGGGACAAAAAGATGGCCTGGCCGCCCATCTGGATCATGCCTGCCTCAAAGGAAAGACGGGTACGTGTCGAGGATTTCTCGAAAATCATACCCAGTACTCGATTCTTGAGGGGCTCGAAAAGCACGCCGCGATTTCGCAGGTCTTTAAGCTCTACGCCACGACGGATCAAGCCCAGCAGCTCATCTGGGGTGTAATCCATCATCGAGAGAAAGTGCCTGGCGCTCATTATTAACTACCTTTTTTGCAACAGACCGCAGGTTCTGAAAGCCGGGTTTTATCGGGAAAACGGGCACGACCTGCGGCGAAAGCCGCACGGGGCGACGAATAAGGGAGGCGCGATAGTATAAAAAAATGTCGCGTCTTACCAATAGCATGCTTACTTAAGAAGTAGCGGAGTCTGTAATCGTAAATGCTCTTGTTCAAACGGCACGCTGATCGCAGAAGGCAGCATTTGTACACTGACCAAACCGCGCTTGGCAATTAATGCCGATACTGCAACAGTCCGCGCAGATGCCTCTATGCTTATGCGACGTGCTTCACGCGGCTGAAAAGTCGCCCGTTTCTTTAAGGGCGTGCGTGAGTTATAAAGAGTTACAAGAGAACGTCTCAATTCAATCGAGGGGCTGAGGAATGGACTCAAAGGAACGACAACTAACGGAGCTGCTTGGGCTGACTGCGCGTACCCTGACACACCTCACCGCTTCGATGACGTCGATGTCTTTTGAGTTGTTGCGCAGTGAAGACGAAGTCACGCGGGCTGCGGGCCGTCGCATGATCGACCGCATGGCAACCATCAGCTCTGGCCTGGACGAACACTGGCGCCTGATCGGTGAACTGACCGGGGTGCATGTCGCCCAGGAGCAGATCGAAACCGTTACGGAAATCCAGCTGCAGCGCAAGGTCGTCACGCCCATCGGCAACTGACCACCGGAAGTATCCGCCCGCCTGATGCACGGGGATTCATGAGACGAACGTCTCTGGCGTGCCCGGCGATGAGGTTCCATATTCTTGTCAATGCAATCAATCCGACTGCCCTGACAAGAATATGAGGCTGCGATGATCAGGACCGAGCACCACCGTGCCTGCCACCTGTGCGAGGCCATTTGCGGCCTCACCATCGAAACCACGACATCCGGGGATGCGCCCCCTGTCATCACCTCGATCAAGGGGGATCCGCTCGATACGTTCAGCCGCGGCCATATCTGTCCC
Organism: Pseudomonas sp. NPDC089734; assembly: GCF_044748865.1. Taxonomy (NCBI): domain Bacteria; kingdom Pseudomonadati; phylum Pseudomonadota; class Gammaproteobacteria; order Pseudomonadales; family Pseudomonadaceae; genus Pseudomonas; species Pseudomonas sp. NPDC089734. The sequence continues at coordinate 414,600 of NZ_JBIVGV010000003.1, forward strand.
AAGGCCGTGGCCCTGCAAGATATCCAGAATGACCCGAACCGTTTGCGTCAGCCCATGCGGCGTGTCGGCACTCAATGGCATCCGATTGAGTGGCAGGAGGCTTTTGATCTCGTCGCTGATCGGCTTTTTGCCATTCAGCAACGTCATGGGCAGAACGCGGTGGCGGTCTACCAAGGCAATCCCAGCGTGCACAACTATGGGCTGATGACCCACAGCAACTATTTTCTCGGCCTGCTCAAGACCCGTAACCGCTACTCGGCAACGTCCGTCGATCAATTGCCCCATCACCTCACCAGCTTCCTGATGTATGGCCACGGCTTGCTGTTGCCGATCCCCGATATCGACCACACGGATTTCATGCTGATTCTGGGTGGCAATCCATTGGCTTCCAACGGCAGCATCATGACTGTCCCGGATGTCGAGAAGCGTTTGAAGGCCATTCAGCGACGTGGCGGCAAGGTGGTGGTGGTTGATCCACGGCGCAGCGAGACGGCCGCGATTGCCGATCAGCACGTGTTTATCCGGCCCGGTGGTGATGCCGCATTGCTTTTCGGCCTGCTCAATACCTTGTTTGAAGAGGGGCTGACCCGCGACAGCCATTTGCCCGTCGAGGGGCTGGATCAGGTGCGGGAGGCCATCAAGGATCTGAATGCCGAAGCCATGAGCCCGCGTTGCGGCATTCCTGCCGAACAGATCCGGCAACTGGCCCGGGATTTTGCCGCTGCCGACAAGGCGGTCTGTTACGGGCGGATGGGAATTTCCACCCAGGCCTTTGGAACCCTGTGCCACTGGCTGGTGCAATTGATCAATCTGGTGACCGGCAATCTGGACCGGGTCGGTGGTGCCTTGTGTACCGAGCCTGCCGTGGATCTGGTTTCGTCGACGTCGGGCGGGCACTTCAACCTTTGGCAGAGTCGGGTTTCCGGTTTGCCCGAGTATGGCGGCGAGCTACCTGTCTCGGCGCTGGCCGAGGAGATGCTGACCGAAGGGGAAGGGCAGGTGCGTGCCTTGATCACGGTGGCCGGCAATCCGGTCCTCTCCACTCCCAACGGACGCCAGTTGGAGGAGGCTTTGGGCGGGCTGGACTTCATGCTCAGCATCGACCTCTACATCAATGAAACCACTCGCCATGCCGATCTGATCCTGCCTTCGACCTCGGCGCTGGAAAACGATCATTACGACACCACGTTCAACCTCCTGGCTGTGCGGAATGTCACCCGTTTCAACCGGGCGATCTTTGCCAGGCCGGAAGGTGCATTACACGACTGGGAGATCTTTGTCGGGCTGGCCAAGGCCTTTGCCGCCAAGGCGCAGAAAGAATTGAAACCGACCCTGCCACCTGCGGATCTCATCGACCTGGGTCTGCGCAAGGGGCGGTATGGCGAAGCGTCGGATCATGGCTTGTCCGTAAAGGCCTTGAGCAATCATCCCCACGGGCTGGACCTCGGGCCGTTGAAGCCAAGCCTGGCCACACGCCTCAAGACTGCCAGCGGGCATATCCAGGCCGCTCCCGAAGCCATCATGGCTGATCTGCAGCGTTTCATCGGCTCACCTGTTCCGCAATCAGGGGAGCTGGTGTTGATCGGGCGACGGCATGTGCGTAGCAATAACTCCTGGATGCATAACTATCACCGGCTGGTGAAGGGGAAGCCACGGCATCAGTTGTTGATGCATCCGGACGATCTGGCTGGCCGAGGTTTGAGCGATGGGCAGCAGGTCAGGGTCAGCTCCCGGGTCGGGACGATCGAGGTTCAGGTCGTGGGCAGCCAGGAGATGATGCCCGGTGTGGTCAGCCTCCCCCATGGCTGGGGGCATGCTCGCGCAGGCGTGCAGCTGGATATCGCACAGGGCTTGCCGGGCGTCAGTGCCAATGACCTCACCGACGAACGACAATTGGATGCGCTGTCCGGTAATGCCGTCTTGAATGGTGTTCCGGTGCAAGTGACGGCCTGTTGAGTTTCAAGACTGAGCGTCTGACACGGGATTCCGTTACAATGCGCCACCGTGCCGACAACTGAGTCGGAAAGTTCAGCCGAGGTGCTCCATGGATATCATCGAAACGATTAAAGAGCAGATTGCCAACAACACCATTCTGCTTTACATGAAAGGCGCTCCGAATGCCCCGCAGTGTGGCTTTTCGGCCAAAGCCGCCCAGGCGTTGATGGCATGTGGCGAGAAGTTCGCTTATGTCGACATCCTGCAGAACCCGGAAATCCGCGCCAACCTGCCTAAATACGCCAACTGGCCGACCTTCCCGCAACTGTGGGTAGCCGGTGAGCTGGTCGGCGGTAGCGACATCATCAGCGAAATGTTCCAGAACGGTGAATTGCAGCCTTTGCTCAAGCAAGCGGCTGAAAACGCCAAGTCGTAAGACATCAGGACGTAGGAGCGGATTTATCCGCGAAGAGGCATACAGGTATTGCCTGCTGTCTTCGCGAATGAATTCGCTCCTACAGTGTCTAGTCCTGAAATAGGTTTACACCTGTTCAGGTAGACCGACAGACCTCAAAACGCCCGATGCACCGCATCGGGCGTTTTGTTTTTCAGGGCC